>DASWTW010000148.1:0-4816 GCA_036401895.1 Herpetosiphonaceae bacterium
GGCGCAGACGGCTTTCCAGCAGCCAGTATGCGGCAACGCTTGAGCTGGCGTCCCTGGTTCCTAGCTCGGCGGCGATCAGATGCGCGTGGTGTATCGATGTGGCAAGCGTGGCGGGTGACAGCCGAATCCGGCGGCCCTCGATCTCGCCCAGCAAAAGATCATGCGTGAAGTTTGGCATAGTGGCGCAGTATACAGCAAAAAAGACAGGACTGTGTTTCCACAGCCCTGTCTTTTCGATTCGTGAGGGAGAAGACTACGGGTTGACGGCGATGCCGTTGAAGTCTTCGCCGGCCGGGGCGCCCGAGCCGTTCTGGATGCGGGTGACCGCCGTCAGCTGAGCGTTGCCGTCAGCCAGAACGATCGCACCACCACCGAACGCGGTGCCGAGGCAGTTCGCGCCGCCGCCGTACTCGCCGAAGCGACCGCAGCTGTCAAGCGCGCCAGCCGTAGCGGCGTCCGAGTTCTTCTTGGCGCCTGGGGCGATCGTGCCCAGGTTCTGCGTGCCGAGCACCGTACCGTTGCGGTCGATGTACTGCACGCGAACGTTGGTCGCATCGGTCGAGCCGATGTTCTGGATCGCGATGAAGGCGCGCTGGCGAGCACCAGAGTTGTAGTTGGTGTCGTTCGACCAGCGGATGTAGGGCAGAGCCAGCTTCGAAGCGCCGGTCGTCGCGCCAAGGAACGCCGAGGTCACGCCGCCGCCGTCGACCTTACCGACTGCAACCAGGGTGCCAGTGCCGCCCGTGCGCTCGATCACGGCCGAGCCGGTCGAGTTCGCGGGAAGCTTGTCGCAGCCCAGGACCGAGCGCTTGGCGCCGGCAGCCAGGGTGAACGGGCCGTCGATGATGTCGGGCTGGCCAGTGCGCTTGTAAACGACGCGGAAGCTCACGCTGTCGGTCGAGCTAGCGTTCTGGACGGCGTAGGCATGGGTGTACTGCGCGGCGGTGAACTTGCACAGCGCCGAGGCCATGTACACAGACGCGCCATTCTTCGAGGTGCCCTCAAAGCTCTTCGCGCCGTTGCCGTTGGTCTGAAGCTCGTTGACGGTGATAACCGTCTTCGCGGCAGTGGTCGAGCCGGTCAGCTTGGCCTCGACAACAGCCGAGCCGTCGAACACGGTGCCCAGCTGCGCGATCGCGCCGGCATCGAAGTACTTGGCGGCGTTCGCCGGCAGGTTGTTATGCGTCGCGGTGTACAGCGGGGTGGTCGAGCCGACCGGGAAGAACTTCACGGTCACATCGACGGGCTGAGCCTCGACGTTCTGAACCGAGAAGTAGGTGCTGTAGTTGAAGCGGTTCTTCAGAACCGTGGCAACCAGCTGCTGGGCCGAGCCGTCAGCGCTGCTGAAGCCGTTCGACAGCGGGCGGGTAGCAATGCCGTTCGCGAACTGAACGATCGTCGCAACAACCGGCTGATCCGCCGAAAGCACCGCCGAGCCCTTGAAGCCCGCGCCGATGCCAGTAACCGAACCGACGGCCAGCGAGGTGCTTGCGCCCGGAGCCAGCGTGCCTGTTGGCGTGAACGAGACCGGAGCGCCGCTGCCACCTTCGTTGAAGAAATCGAAGCTGACCGTAGCAGGTGCGGTGCCTACGTTCTGGTAGGTGATCGAAACCTGGAAATTTGTGCCATAGGCAGCAGCCTGTGCCGAGCCCGTCGGAACAATCGAACCGAGGAGAGCAGCAGCCGCAATGGCTCCGAACAGTTTGCCCTTCATTGAACCAACCTCCAAAACAATGCCATGTGGGTTTGTGTGCTGGATTATAAGGAGCCGGCTTGTTTTCTCGCAATAGCTCTTTAGGGTGTTTGCCATACCTCTTTAGGGTACACAGCCTCCAAGCCTCTAAAAAACCAGCTGGAATCGAGTAGTATGAGCAGCTTAAACCTTGATTAATCCTGCTAATACTTTCGGGTTAATGGAACGAAGTAGCGCATTACAAAGCCATATCTGGAAAATCACCTTTTAAGCGCAGCAGTTGCAGGTGTTAGAGGAGATCGAAGCCAGGATTAGCCAATACTTCCAGGAGAATCACCTTCATCATTCAAGGTTAGCCATCAACCGATCAGCTAATTACCCATAAGTGTATGGCGAATCTGGTTGTAAACCCTGAAGCTCAGCACTATACTTACACACGCCAACACTTCGTGCTTGCTACCACATATAGCCAGGCGTTGGTTCAATTCTAAATCATACGAGGTATCTTCACATGGTCGTTCGCACATCAATCGTCGTCCTATCGATCTTGCTCTTGCTGCTCACCGGCTGCAACCAGACCGCGCCTGTTGTCGAGAATACCGGTCCAACGCCGACAGTGCCCGCACCCAGCGGCGACAATGCTACCCTGTCGGGCCAGGTTGTCAGCAATACCAATCAAGCGCCGATCAAAGAAACAGTTGTTCAGCTCGCGCAGATTTACCGCGACAACAACACTCAGGAGGCCGTCTATGCCCTTGATCTGGCCCGAGCGCCGGGCACATTTACGGATCAGAACGGCTTCTTTGCGATCACGGATGTGCCGCCGGGCGAGTATGCGATTATTGTCGGCGACTACTACGGCACGAACGATGTGGTCCGGGACGGTGACGACGCCAAGATCTTCACGACCGAAGCCGGAAAAGCTCTCAGCGTCGGCGCGATCCAGGTCAAGCCGGACGTATCGCCGGGCAAGTAGCGCGGCAGCAGGCACCAAAACACAGCCGCTCAAGCGATGTGCTTGAGCGGCTTCCTGTTACAGGATCGACTGGTAGATCTGGTCGTAGCCGCCGGCGGTATGCTCCAGCGTGTAGCGGTAGATCGACTGGCCGGCGCGCTGGGCCATGCACTGCGCCTCGCCACGATGTTCGAGCATCCAAATAATTCCGGCAGCCAGCGCCTCGGGCTGTCGCGGCGGAACCAGCAGGCCGGTCTCGTTGTGACGCACCAGCTCGCGCGTGCCGGGTATATCCGTGGCAACAACCGGCAAGCCCGCCGCCATGGCCTCAAGGATCACCGTGGGAAAGCCTTCCCAGATCGATGCCGAGACCATCAGATCGCTCTGGAGCAGGATCTCCTCGACATCGCTGCGCTGACCCCAGAAGCGCACCGAGCTGGCAATACCCAGCGACTCGGCCTGCGCTTTGAGCTGCTCGGCCAGGCTGCCCGTACCGACGATCCACAGCTCGGCATCCGGCACCTGTCGCAGCACCTCCACGCCGGCCTGAAGGAAATAGCCGTAGCCCTTCTGCTCTTCCAGCCGGCCCACAATCGTTATGCGCGGCGGTCGCGATGTCTGAGCGGGCAGCGCCTGTCTCGCAGCGCTCAGCCGATCGACCTGGGAGCGGCTGATGCCATTATACAGCTGGATCGCCTTGCGTCCGGCTAGCCGCGCCGCCGGCCGCGCATCCATGACCTGCTGCGTCGCCTGCGAGATCGCAACCTCGGCGTCGAAGATCCAGGGCAGCGCAACGAAATTGACAACATGGCCCATCCAGGGCCGCCTCTGCCACTGCTGATCGGCGTGCATCGTGCGCACAATGCGCGGATGCGACCGCGTGAAAAGCTTGCTCCACAGACACAGCAGATCGCCGCGCTCGAAGTGGCTGTTGATCACCTGCGGCTGAACGCGATCGATCAGCAGGCTAAGCAGCCCGGCCGCTCGCAGCAGATCGGGAACGAGACGCGTCGGCTGCTCCACTAGAATCGCCGTGCCGATACCTTCAGCCTCTAGCCGCTCGCACCAGCGACGCTCCGACGCGGTGCCATAGCGCCACAGCCCGCAGACAAACGGCGCGTAGCGCTCGCGATCGAGATGCCGCGCCAGCTGAATTCCGAACAGACCAGCGCCGCCGGAGTGCTCTTCGGTCGCGAAGCCGTCGATCAGTTGCAGCACCGGAATACGTCGATCCGTCATGAGCGCTCCTCTACACTGCGGCGAATCAGCAGCGGCAGACGATCGAGAGTTCCCTGAAACGCAGGAATACGCTCCGATAACTGCCGGCGAATTGCCTCGCGCTCCGACCACAGCGCATCGAAGCCGGCACACAGGGTCTCGGCGTCGATCGTGGCGATGTCGAGCGCGTGCCGCTCCAGGCCGAGCATCTCCATAATGCCCACCGATTTATACAAGTAGCCGATCGCCAGCGCGGGAACATTACGGCTGAGCGCGAAGATAGCCGAGTGCATGCGTGTTGCCACCAGCAGATCCAGGCGCTCATAGGCGGCTTTAAGCTGCTCAGGCGAGAGCGCCGCGTCGACGAAATACACATCCTCGATGCCTTGCGATCGCGCCTCGGCCAGCAAGCGCCGCGCAATAATCCGATCGTCATGAGCAGCAGTCGGGCCGGTACACTGCGCGAAAAGCACGACTCGCGCGCCGCAGCGCTCGCCGACGTGACGCATCAGCGCCAACACCGCTTCTTCGTAGCTGCGCTGGTTGCGAAATTGCGGATTCTGGCCCTGCCAATCCATCAGCGTTAGACCGATCAGCGGCTGTCGATTGCCGGTGAGCGCGGCAACCTCGGGTACCAGCGGCGACTCTGTCGCTTCGTCGCCAAACGCCAGGTCGGGCAGCACCAGCACATGGCGGCGCAGTCCAATCTCGGCCAGCAATCGCAGCGATCGATACTCACGCGCGACAACCAGCGTACTGCGCGACAGCAGCCAGCGCAGAATCCCCTGCTGCACCGCGCCCGGCAGCGGCCCAAAGGATTGCGGCAGAAAGATCAGCGGCTTGCCCATCAGCACGGACAGCGCGATGCCGAGCCATAGCCAGACGAACGCGATATTCGCCGAGTGACGGGCGTACAAATGGCCGCCGCCGATCACCGCGACTACATCGGC
>DASWTW010000149.1:0-22973 GCA_036401895.1 Herpetosiphonaceae bacterium
GCAAATGTTTTACGCCGCGCGGAGGTGGTTTACGCTGCTCTGTGGTACACCACGGGTCGGGCGAGTTACCTATGCCGATAGAAGATAGGCGATTGATTTGCTAAATAGCGAGGTTACGCTATCATACACAAACAGGTAAAAAGCCAAGCTAACCCCAAGCCCAAACGAGAGGCGATAGAGATGTGTGTCCCACCTGCTAGAAACTGTTTTGTACCTGCTTGTACTTTCGCACAGCGAGGGACGTCGTGAGCAATAGACCGTCAAACGATCGTGGTGGTCGGCGTCCTGGCCAGCGAGTCGAGCCATCGCTGCCGCTGAGCCAGGTCGGGCGCGAGGAAGCGCCGCTGCTGATTCCGATCCAGCCCAGCAGCACGACCGAGGAGATCTGCGCTCTGGTACGCGAGGCTGGAGCTGCCCGCGTTGAGCTGCTGGTGCCGGATGGCACACGGGCGCTGCAAAGCATTGCCGGCAACGAGATGCTGCGCGAGGCCGCCAGGGCGGCCAATGTTCGTGTAACGTTGTTTACAGCGGACGAGAAAACCACCGATGCCGCGCGCTTTGCCAAGCTGGATGTGGTCAGCGTCGGCGGAACGGTATCTGCGCCGCGTCCAGGCGATACCGCGCGACGGCCAACCGGCCAGCGTCCCGCGATCCAGCCTTCGCTGCCGCCGATCCAGCCCCGCACACCGTCTACTCCGCAATCGAACATTTCCAGCACGCCGCTCAACACATCCGATGCCGATTTTCTATCGCAGCTTGAGGCGCTGGATCAAAACTCGTTCGATGAGCCGCCACGGATTCAGCAATCCAACCAGGGCGCGTTGATGTACGACGTTCCCGGCGACATCGGCGTGCCGCGTCCGGCTCAGAACGACGACGAGTGGCAGGCTGCGTTCGGCGAGCTCGACTCGGCGATCCTCAACGCGCCAGAGGAGGACGAGCCGCTGCCGCCACCGCCATCACGCCGTCGCCAGCAGCGGCCGGTTGTCGATCCCGATCGTCCGGCCCGTCCGTCACTGCTGGGCGCGATTCTGGGCGTGCTGCCGCAGCGCAATCGTCGGGCGGTAGACACCACCGATATGCCCGAAGACGATGGCTTTCGCATGTCGCGGCCGGAGCGCACGCCCGAGGAAGCCGCCGCGCGTCGGCGTCAGTCGCGCACGCTGCTGCTCGGCCCGCTGCTGGCGCTGCTTCTGTTCGCCGGCCTGATCTTGATCGTTCTGGGCGCAACCGGCTCGTTCAATCCGCGCCAGATTTTGAACCTGGCCGGTCTGGGCAGCACGCCACAGGTCGCGATCGAGCCGCCGCTGAGCAGTACCGATGTGGTGACCTTCACCGATCAGATCGTGCCGCTAGTCACCACGCCGATCACCGATCCATCGTCGATCAATGTGCAAGGCGTGCTACTGAGCGCGCCGGTTGAGGCGACGCTTCAGGGTACCGCTGTCCAGCAGTCGGTCGTGCCGATCGGCTTTGCCAGGGGCAGCGTGACGTTCCGCAATCAGACGTCGCAGGCAGTCACTATCCCGGCCGGAACGATCGTATCGGCGGGCGGCCAGGAGTTTGTCTTCGACGGCGATGTCACGGTGCCTGCCAGCCAGGACACCGGCCAGGCGCTGGTCTACGGTTTCGCCGAGGGCACGCTGACCGCGCGCTTGCCGGGCGCGCAGGGCAATATTCCGCCCGGAACGATTACCCAGCTTCCGAATCTGACCAGCCGCCAGTTCTCGGTAACGCAGGGAGCCGCGTTCACCGGCGGTACCGATCAAGAGGTCACGATTGTTTCGCCAGACGATGTCAATCCGCTGCTGCCGCAGGCGCTGACGCAGTTGTATGCGCAGGGCATCCAGAGTCTACAGAACCAGGTGCAGGAGCAGCCCAACCTCACGCTCTACAGCAATGCGATCACGCCGACCGAGGAGTTCTTGAAATCGCTGCCGCCTGAAGAATACACCGCGGTCTTTCCGCCGATCGGCCAGGTGACATCCGACGGCAACTTCACGGTGCAGGTGTTCCGCACCTTTGAGGCACTGGCTAGCCCTGTCGATAAGCCGTTTGACGCGGAGCTGAAGCGCGCGCTGACCAACAAGATCCGCGTCGAGCGACCGGATCTGGCCAATGCCGCGATCTCGATCACGGGCTGGCAGCGCGGCGAACAGGGTCTGATCGTGAACGCGGTCGCCGTGCCGAGCGGCGGCTACCAGGAGCTGCCCGAGGCGACGACCCAGCAGATCATTGAGGGGATTCGCGGCAAGAGTCGCGCGGAGGCCGAGGAGTTTCTCCAGCAGCTCCAGGAAGAGGGCCAGATCCGTGGCTTTACGCTGCCCGACAACTGGCAGACGGTGCCCGAGGATGTTGGTGTCTCGATCGCCGGTGCGGCAGGCGGCGCGGGCCAGTGATGAACGGGCGGATTCTTGCGCTCGACGTGGGCGACAAGCGCATCGGCGTGGCGACATGCGATCCCATGGGAATCGTGGTGCGTCCGGTTGGCGTGGTGCAGGCCGAGCCACGAGCGCGCGCGCTGGCCGAGATTCAGCGCATCGTCCACGACGAGGAGGCGGTCTCGATTGTGGTCGGGCTGCCGCTCACGCTGCGCGGCGAAGAAGGCCCGCAGGCCAAGCGCGTGCTGGATTTCGTGGAGGCGCTCAAGGGCGTGCTGACGATCCCGTTTGTGATGCGCGACGAGCGCTACACCAGCGTCGAAGCCCAGCGTATCATCGACGAGCGCAGCGGCAAGCGCAAGAAGCAGCGGCGAGGCGAGGTCGACGAGATCGCGGCCACGCTGATTTTGCAGGATTATCTGAACGAGCTTCAGATGCAGCGACCTGCGCCGCGTCCACTGGACGAGGACGATCTGATCGACTGGCAGTAGGTAGCCCACATATCGATGATTGGATGTAGGGGCGTGATGTATCACGCCCTTTACGGTTTATTAGCGCACTAAAATCTGTTTGATTTGCGTCAATTTATATTTGTAGGGACGTATTGCAATACGTCCCTACAGTTTTTTATCGCCGCCTGATTATCTGATTTGATTCTTACGCCTCGCTTTCTCGCGTTTCTGCCAGCACCTCGACCACCAGCTGCTGCGGCACATCGTCACGCACGATCGTCGCGCCGATCTGTGTGGGCAGCACCCAGCGCACGCGGCTGGAGCGCACTTTTTTGTCGCTGCCGATACGCTGAAGCACGCGCTGTGAATCGATCGTCGCGGGGATGCGCGTAGGCAGGCCGAACGATTGGAGGACTTCGCGCTGCTCGTCGAGCGCTGCCGGGTCGAAGATGCCCAGCTTGACGGCGAGCAGCCCGGCCGCCATCATGCCGATCGCGATCGCCTCGCCATGCCGGAGCGTGAAGCCGCTCTCAATCTCGATCGCGTGGCCGATCGTGTGACCGTAGTTGAGCATAATCCGCCCGCCGTGCTCGCGCTCGTCACCGCTCACCACGCGGACTTTGTGCGCAGCCGCCCGGCGAATCAGCGTGCCCGTAATCGGCTCCTCAAGATCGAGCACTGCCTGCGCGTGGTGCTTAAGCTCGGCAAACAGCCCCGCATCGCCGATTACACCATGCTTGATCGCCTCAGCCCAGCCGGCCGCGCGCTCGGCAGCATCCAGCGTCGTCAAAACGCCCGTATCAGCCAGCACCAGCGCGGGCTGATGAAACGCGCCGATCAAATTCTTGCCGACTGCGTGATCCACGCCTGTCTTGCCGCCGATCGCGCTATCGACCATTGCCAGGATCGTGGTGGGTAGCTGGATCACCGGAATGCCGCGCAGCACCGACGCCGCGACAAATCCGGCCAGATCGCCGACCACGCCGCCGCCCAGCGCCAGAATCGCATCGCCGCGCTCGACGCTGAGCCCCAGCAGCCAGTCATAGACCTGGTTGACTGTCGCCAGGTTTTTGTACTGCTCACCTGCCGGAATCGTGTACGACTGCACGGCCCGGCCGCTGTCGCGCAATAGCTCGCAGATGGCTTCGCCGTGGAGCGGAAAAACCGTGGTATCGCTGATCAGCCAGAGCCTGCCGCGCAGTCCCAGCCGCTCGATCCACGCGGGCAGCTCGGCCAGCACGCCATGTCCCGCGTGAACTGTGTAGCTGCCGCCCGGTGTGGTCACCCGCAGCTCGGATTGATCGGCGGCGAGACGATGTAGCCGGTAGCTGCGCAGAATCTCATCCACAACCTGTGCCGCAGTCAGGCGCTCGGTCGCGAGCATCCAGTCGGCGATCGTGGCGTAGAGCGGTGCGCGCCGGCTCATCATCTGCGACAGCCTGGCCTCAGGGCCATCGGCCAGCAGCGGGCGATCGGTCGTGCCCGCCAGCCGCGCCACCAGCGAGCTAACCGGCGCGTGCAGCCAGACAGTGTACGCCGCCTCACGCAGCCGCTCACGATTGGCCGGATCTTCGATGATTCCGCCGCCGGTCGCGATCACCACGTTGTGCTCGGCCAGAGCTGCGATCAGCGCCTGCGACTCCAGCCGTCGAAAGGCCGGCTCGCCTGCCTGCGTGATGATCTCGGTGATCGGCTGCTGCGCCTGGGCTTCGATCAGCTGATCCGTGTCGATATAGGTCCAGCCTAAGGTTTGTGCCAGCAGCTGACCCACTGTTGTTTTGCCGCTGCCGCTCAGGCCGATGAGTGCGATTCTTTGCATGATGTTGTGCTCGCAGATAGGTCGAACGATGGAGCGCCGCCAGTTGCGGGACGTAGCGCTTTATGGTAGGATCGTTGTGCGTTTGAGGGCCGCTAGCTCAATGGCAGAGCACTCGGCTCATACCCGATGGGTTCCGGGTTCGACTCCTGGGCGGCCCACCAATTGCTGACGATACGCCGGATCTTCTGGCGTATCGTTCTTTTTTGTCCGGCGCGGCTACGTCACAGGCGCGACGCGACCCTAGTTTAACACAAGCGAGGTGCGGATGAAAGCGATGGTTCTTGCGGCGGGTGCCGGAACTCGTCTCCGGCCGCTCACCGATGCGATCCCCAAGCCAATGCTGCCGATTCGCGGCGAGCCGCTGCTGGTGCATCTGCTGCGCTGGCTCAAGCGCTACGGCGTCGACGATGTTGCGCTCAATCTGCATCATCTGCCCGAGGTGATCCAGAACGAGCTAGGCGATGGATCGCAGCTCGGGCTGAATCTGATCTACTCGTTCGAGCCCGAGCTGCTGGGTACGGCGGGCGCTGTTAAAAAGCTGGAGGCGTTCTTCGCGCAGCCATTTGATCAGCCGTTTGTGGTGGTCTACGGCGATCTGCTGCTGGACGTGGATCTGGCGGCGCTGATCGATTATCACCGCTCGCGGCGCACGCTGGTCACGCTGGGCCTCAAGCACACCGACGATCCGCAATCGCAGGGGATGGTCGCGTGTGACTCGGCGGGCCGCGTGCTGCGCTTTGTGGAAAAACCGGCGCACTGGGATAACGAGCAGCGCACCGCCAACGCGGGCGTGTATGTCGTCGAGCCGTCCGTGCTGAAGCTCATCCCCGCCGATCGGCCGTCCGACTGGGGCCACGATCTGTTTCCGCTGCTGATCGCGCAGAACATGCCGCTGTATGCGCAGCTGCTCGACGGCCCGGTGATCGACATCGGCACGCCCGCCGCCTACGAGCGAATCAAAGAGCGCGGTCTGAGCGGGCAGGCATAGCCCCAAACGAGCGATCTCGTGGCCTCGTGCGAAGCCGCTCGTTATAGGGCCGGCGTCTCAAGTATTCGACACAACCTCAGCCGCCTGGAGATCTCCTTCCTGGGGTGCAGACGCGATCGGTTTGGTACGCGTGCGGCGCAGCAGGAATTGTAGCGCGTGCTGGAGTCGTGCCGACCACGCGGTCTCGCAGTGATCCGCCTCTTGCTCCTCGACGTACCACAGCTCCTGGCCCAGCCGGTAGCCTTTCTGCTCAAGCAGCGCGCGCATCGCCTGCGCATTGGCGACGGTGTCTTCGCCCTCGTTGGTGCCGACATCAAGATAGATGTGGCCGGGCACGAACGCCGCGTGCTCCACGAAGGGGAAGATCGCGCGGTCGGCAAACCACAGTGCCGGGCTCATCACGCCCGCGAAGCCAAAGGCCTGGTGGTGCTCGAAAAAGGCGTAGAGGCTGATCAGACCGCCCATCGACGAGCCGAGAATCCCGGTGTAGGCGCGATCGGTGAGCGTGCGAAAGGTCTGGTCGATCAGCGGCTTGAGCGTTTCCACAATAAACGCGACATACGCCGCGCCCTCGCCGCCGCCGTTCTCCTCGTCGACAAATGGGCTGTACTCGTCGGTGCGCTTGATCTCCATGTTGGGAATCCCGACCACGATCGCTTCCAGCCCGGCCGCGCTGGCCGCCTCCATCGTCTCGTCGACGCCCCACTCGCAGCTAAAGCTAGTCGCGTCGTCGAAGAGATTCTGGCCGTCGTGCATGTAGAGCACCGGATAGGCTGTATTGTCCTGCTCGTACGAGGGCGGCAGATAGACCAGAATATCGCGCTGGTTGCCGAGCTGCGGGCTCCACACGTCGGGCAGCACCTTGAGGGTGCCGACAACTGTGTGGTGATCGCCTTCGGCGTGCTCGCTGTAGTCGTGCCAGGTCGGCTCCGCGCCCTCACGTCGCCAGATCACGCGGCGAGTGTGGCGGTGGCGGATCTCGCATGCGACGGCCTTGATCTCCTCGGACTGCCAGCCGCTGCGGCCCCACGGCCCGTGCGCCTCGGACTCCCGCTGCGCGCTGGGATCGAAGTCTGCATCCAGCACTACCTCGATAAACTCGCCCGGCAGCATACGCTGGCCTTCTATAAAGCAGTAGTGACCGGATGTGTTCATCAGCATAATATGTTGACCGGCAGTAGGCATGATTGAAGCTCCTTTGAATGCGAGCAGCGCTTAAGCAAATTATAGGCCAGGGGAGTACTCATGTGATCGATCGCGGTCTGATCTTTGCTACGACAAACGCCTAGATCGTATGGTGGAGATTTGTCTCCGCGACGGAGAATAGATGAGTAAGGGAAGGAGTGCAACCATTGAGCGTTACACTTGAGCAAGATGGCCTGTATATTCTGGCCCATGCGCTGGAAGGATCGAGCTACCTGATTCTGCAAGCCGTCAAAACGGCTGACGGCTGGAACCTGGTCGAGAATCACGCAACGCCCTTTGGATCGGAGCAGTTCAAGACCCGCAGCCAGTTTCCGGTGGATCAGCTGGTCCGCTTTGTCGTCGAGCCGTCGGGCGTGCTGGTGGCGGAGGGCAGCGGCGGCACGGCGCAGCAAACGAATTTCACGCTGGCGAACCTGAGTCTGATCGGCTATCTGCGCGACGGAACATTCGTGCCGACCGAGGAGGGCTTGTAGCCCGGAAGCTGCGGCGGCTGATCCGTATTCTCGGCACAACGCTTGCTCACAGCCTAAGATCGAGATATGAGGAGTAGAGATCATGGATCAGCAACAGGTTCAGCAGCTCGCCCAGCAGTTTATCGATGCGCTCCATGCGCTTGAGCAGGGCGATGTGGGGAACGTAGATCAGCTCGCCGGTATGTACAGCGATGATGCACGCCTGGTCAATGCCGCGCTCAAGCTGGCCGGACAGGAGCGCACAGGTCAAGATGGCGCGCGCCAGTTCTGGACGGAATATCGCCGCACCTTTGGCGAGGCCCGCTCCGACTTTTATCAGGTAACGGTCAACGAGCAGGCGGCGGGTCTCTTCTGGACGACCAAAGGCACCGGCAACGACGGCCAGCCGATGGAGTACGACGGCGTGAGCCTGCTGGTCTTCGACGACCAGGGCAAGATCAAGCTCTTCCGGGGCTACTACGATACCCGCGAGCTGAGCCGCGAGGTTGGGGCTAATCTGCAGCCCGGCAGCAAACGCTAGTGCTGCGGTTGTTTATATACGACGGGACGCCAACATATGGCGTCCCGTTCTTGTGTGCCTGGTTCTCGGATCAGCGAATGCTCGTCATAGACGCACGCGCGGCCTCAAGCGTCTGCTCGATCAGCGCGTCGTCATGCTGGACGCACAGGAAGCCGGCCTCGAACTGCGAGGGCGCGAAGTACACGCCGCGCTCCAGCATCGCGTGGAAGAAGCGGCCGTAGCGCTCCGTGTCGCAGAGTCTTTTGGCGTCGGCGTAGCTGTGAACGGGCGCGTCGGCGAAGAAAAAGCCGATCATCGAGCCGATCGCGCCGACCTGAAGCGGGAGATCGTGCTCGGCGGCGAGGTCGCGCAGGCCCTCGGTAAGCTTGCGGCCCGACTGCTCCAGCTGCGTGTAGATCTCAGGCGTGAGCCGCTGGAGCGTCGCGATGCCGGCCGCCATCGCCAGCGGATTGCCGGAGAGCGTGCCGGCCTGGTACATCGGGCCGAGCGGCGCGACGTACTCCATGATCTCGCGGCGCCCGCCGTAGGCCGCGCAGGGCAGCCCGCCGCCCACAACCTTGCCCAGACAGGTCAGATCCGGCGTGATGCCGAAGCGCTCCTGAGCGCCGCCGCGCGCCACGCGGAAGCCGGTCATGACCTCGTCGAAGATCAGCAGCGCGCCGTGCTGCCGGCTGTGATCGCGCAGGCTCTGCAAAAAGCCCGGCTGCGGCTGTACCAAGCCCATGTTGCCCGCCACCGGCTCGATGATCACCGCCGCGATCTCGTCGCCGACCTCCGCAAACACCTGCTCGACCGCCGCGCGATCGTTGAACTCGACCGTGATCGTGTCGGCTGTCTGGCCTGCGGTCACGCCGGCGCTGGCGGGCAGTCCCAGCGTCGCCACGCCCGAGCCTGCGTTGGTCAGCAAAAAGTCGGCGTGGCCGTGGTAGCCGCCCGCAAACTTGAGAATCTTGGAGCGGCCGGTGTAGGCGCGCGCCAGCCGCAGCGCGCTCATCGTCGCCTCGGTGCCGGAGTTGACGAAGCGTACCATCTCGATGCTGGGCACGATCGCGCAGACAAGCTGTGCTAGCTCGGTTTCTAGCTCGGTGGGAGCGCCGTAGCTGGTGCCTTTCTGCGCCTGCTGCGTGATCGCCGCGATCACGTCAGGATGTGTGTGACCCAGGATCATCGGACCCCACGACAGGACATAATCGATGTAGCGCTGACCGTCGATGTCGAAGATATACGCGCCCTCCGCGCGCTCGACGAAGCGCGGCGTGCCGCCGACCGACTTGAAGGCGCGCACCGGACTGTTCACGCCGCCCGGAATTAAGCGCTGGGCTGCGGCAAATGCCGCCTCGGATCGTGTTGTATTCATGTTGTATTCCTACGTATCGTTGATTGGTGCAGATGCTCGCTCCGCAAGCTACGCATGATAGCACCAGGGATTCGGCGCGGCAACACGGCAAGCTGCGATCTTTTCATAAAAGCCGGCAAATTTAAATGCATTCTTTAATTTTTAGCTGGTACCATGATGGGACACCGATCTCTACCGAGAACACTCGCCTCTTGAAAAGTTCATCGACTGACGAAGGAGTAGGAAGTGGCAAATCACTCAATGCTGAGACACTTGCTGGTTGTCGGCACGCTGCTGGCAACGCTGGTCGCCCTGTCGACGCCGACGCTCGCCTCGGTGGCGGCCAAACCTTTGGATCGTCCGAGCGGCGATTCCTCCGAGTTCTATGTCCCGAAGCCGAACCACGGAGCGCTCAAGCAGATCGCGGATCTGACCTCGCAGGGCCGCAAGGCCGACGCGAATCTGATCCGTGAGCTGATCGACACGCCGTCGTCGGCCTGGGTCACCGGCGGATCGCCCAAGGCGGCGGAGCAGGAAGTGCGCCAGATCACACATCAGGCGGCCGGAAAAAAGACCGTGCCGGTGCTGGTGCTCTACAACATCCCGTTCCGCGACTGCGCCCAGTACTCGGCGGGCGGCGCGACCTCGGTCGCAGAGTACGAAGCCTGGATCGACGGCGTTGTGCGCGGCATTGGGGATCGTGAGGCCTACATTATTCTTGAGCCGGACGGCCTGGGCATCATTCCCTGGTACACCACGCTCGACGGTCAGCTTGAGTGGTGCCAGCCGCAAGAGGCCGATCCCGCAGCTGCCGCCGCCGAGCGCTTCGCGATGATGAACTATGCCGTCGACGCACTCGGCGCGCTGCCCAACACGCGCGTGTATCTTGATGCGACGCATGGCGGCTGGCTGAACGTCGGCGACATCACGGATCGCCTGCTCAAAGCGGGCGTGCAGAACGCGGATGGCTTCTTCCTCAACGCGTCCAACTACCAGTGGACGGAGAATCTGATCCAGTACGGCACCTGGGTTTCTTCCTGCATCGCCTATGTCACGCAGATCAACCCGAGCGGCTTTGGTGACTGCGGCAACCAGTACTGGAGCGGCGGTCCGGCCAATAACTGGCAGGGCGTAGCGCTCGATCCGGCCTTGATCTGGAGCGACGACGCAACATCGGTGTACGCCAACACAGCGGGCATCAACTCGCGCTACGATCTGATCCTCGGCAATGTCGCGCCGACCACGC
The DNA here is from genome assembly GCA_036401895.1 of Herpetosiphonaceae bacterium. GTDB lineage: Bacteria > Chloroflexota > Chloroflexia > Chloroflexales > Kallotenuaceae > LB3-1. Next base: position 10,422 of record DASWTW010000149.1, read on the forward strand.
ACTTCGTCCTCGATACCAGCCGCAACGGTCAGGGACCGTGGACGCCCACGCAGTCCTTCCCCGATCCGCAGACCTGGTGCAACCCGCCGGCGCGCGGTCTCGGCCTTCGCCCGACGACGGACACCGGTAACGCGCTGGTCGATGCGTTCCTGTGGATCAAGCTGCCGGGCGAGTCAGATGGCCAGTGCAGCCGTGGACTTGGCTCCGGTAACAACGTTGTCGATCCGATCTGGGGCCGCGTGGACCCGGCCGCCGGGTCCTGGTTCCCCGAGCAGGCGCTGGAGCTCGCGAAGCTGGCCAATCCGCCGCTTCAGTAATCCTCCGATCATCATACAATCGGCGGCGAGCAGGTCAGAAATGGCCTGCTCGTTCTGCGTGCGCGATGTGGTAGGATGAGCTAGCAGCCACGAATCCCGGTAACGAGCGTACGAAGGAACAGTTTAAAGATGTCCCAGCGGAAGCGCATTCTGATCGTCGAGCCTGAGCCGCGTGTGCGGGCTTTGATCGAGCGCGCGCTGGTGAAGTATCTGGTTGAGTCGGTTCCTGATGGTGCGGAAGCGCTGGCTCGGATCGAGACCAGAGCGCCTGATCTCGTGTTGCTCGATCTTGCGCTGCCGCAGCATGACGGCCTGGATGTATGCTATCGGATGCGACAGGCGTCATCCACACCGATCATTGTTTTCACGGCAGCGGAAAGCAACGGCGACATGACCGAGGCGCTGCGGCTGGGAGCGCATGATTTTCTGTCAGCGCCCTTAAACGTCGAGGAGCTGCGCGCCCGTGTGCAGCGCGCCCTCGATCAACAGGTAGCCGTTCCGCCGCCGCAAGCGCGTGTCCTGCGGGTTGGCGCGCTAGAGATCGATCTACAGAGTCAAACCGTCATGCGTAACGGACAGCTCGTGCCGCTGAGCCGTACCGACTGGACGCTGCTCTCGTTTTTGGTGCGTCACGCGGGCCAGATCTTGCCGCATCGCATGATTCTTCAGCATGTCTGGGGCGATGCCTACAGCCACGAGCTGGGCTATCTGCGCTCGTATGTGAAGCGGCTGCGCGATGTGCTGGAGGACGATCCGAAGAATCCGCACTATCTACAGACCGAATCGCGGCTGGGCTACCGCTTTGCCGTCCCCGATCCGCCGCCGTCGCGCGCCTCGCCGTCAGCCGGCACCAGCATGATACCGCAAGCAGCCGCGCCGCTCTCCCAGATGCCCATGCCGCTTACATCGTTTGTGGGCCGCGAGAGCGAGGTTGCGGCAATCAAGGCGCTGCTGCAACGCGCGGATATGCGTCTGCTGACGCTGATCGGGCTGGGCGGCGTGGGCAAAACGCGGCTGGCGGTGCAGGTTGGTATGGAGGTGGCGCCTCCATTTCAGGTCTGCTTCGTCGATCTTTCACATATTCGCGCGGCGACCAGCGTGGCCTCGGCGATCGCTGCGGCGCTGAATGTCAAAGATCACGGCGACGACGGGCTGCTGGAGCGCGTGAAAGAAGCCCTGCGCAGCCAGGCGTATCTGCTGATCCTCGATAATTTTGAGCATGTGCTGGCGGGGGCTCAGGTGGTGAGCGAATTGCTGCGCTCAGCTCCCGCGCTCAAGATCCTGGTAACCAGCCGCTCGCCGCTGCATATTTCGGGCGAGCACGAGTTTCCGGTGCTACCGCTGGCCCTGCCGGATCGCAGCGTGCCGCTGCCGCCTGAGGAGCTGGCACAGCTGCCGGTTGTCGCGCTGTTTATCGAGCGAGCGCAGGCGGTCAAGCCCGATTTTCAGCTGACCGCCGAGACCGCGCCGGCCGTGGCCGAGATCTGTGTGGGGCTGGATGGGCTACCGCTGGCGATCGAGCTGGCCGCCGCACGGATCAAGGTGCTTTCGCCGCAAACGATCGCGCCTCGGCTGACCCACCGGCTGGCCCTGTTGACCGGCGGCCCTCGCGATCTTCCCGCCCGGCAGCAGACCTTGCGCAGCCTGCTCGACTGGAGCTACGACCTGGTCGATCCCGCGTACCAGCCGCTGTTCGCGCGCCTGGCGGTGTTTGTGGATGGCGGTACGCTGGTCGCGATCGAGTCGATCTGCGTGGTGAGCGGCGAGGGATCGATCGAGCTGCTGGATGGCCTGGCGGCGCTGGTGGATGCTAGTCTGCTGCAACAGGTGGACGACGGCTCCGGCGACGTGCGCTTTGTGATGCTGGCGACGATTCGCGAGTATGCCTCCGAGCTGCTGAAGCGCTCCGGGGAGGACGAGCACATCCGCCAGCAGCATATGCACTATTATCTGAGCCTGGCCGAAGTTGCCGCCGTCGCGCTTCAGCGGATGCATCACCGTCAGTGGCTCGACCGGCTGGAGCGCGACCATGATAACCTGCGCGCCGCGCTGCAATGGGCGCTTGATCGCCGGCAGTCCGAGATTCTGGCGCGCTTTGTGGCGGCGCTCTGGCAATTCTGGCATGTTCACAGCCACCGCCGCGAGGCGTATCGCTGGGTGGAGGCGGCGCTGGCACAGCATGCAGCCCTGCCGCTGCCGCTTCGCGCGCGGGCTTTGTACGGCGCGGGCTGGCTGGCCTACGATCGACGGGAGTACGAGCAGGCGACAGCGTACTTTACAGAAAGTCTGGCAGCACTACGCGCGCTCGACGATCGGCTGGGCGTATCCGAGGCGCTGCGTGGTCTGGGCGAGGTTGCGCTGTCGCAGGCCGACTTTGCCTGCGCGCAGCCGCTCTTCGACGAAAGCTTGGCGCTCAGCTCGGCGCTGGGCCACACCCTGGGCCGCGCCTGGTCGCTGCATCACCTGGGCCGGATCGCGTTTGAGCAAGGCCAGTACGCGCAGGCGGCGACCGTGCTCGGCGAAAGCTGCGCGCTCTTCGACGGCATCGGCGATAAAGCGGGGATTGCCTGGTCGCTGCATAGTCTGGGCCGCGTGGCGCTGGATCAACGGCGGTATGAGCAGGCGGATCACTGGCTGAGCGATAGTCTGGTGCTTTTCTGTGAGTTGGGCGATAAAGCCGGCCGGGCCTGGTCGCTGCTCAATCTGGGTCGCTCGGCGCTGGAGCAGGGACTGCCGGATCAGGCGCTGCGCCTCCAGCGCGAAAGCCTGGCGTTTTTCCGCGATGTCGGAGATCAGAAGGGTACCGGCTGGGCACTGCACGGCATTGGTCGCGCGACGGCTGCCGGTGGAGATCGTCAGGCAGCGATCGCGCTGTTCGAGGAAAGCCTGGTCTATTTTCGCAAGGTCTCCGATGCGATCGGTATTGAGCAGGCGCTGAGCGAGTGCGGCCAGGCTGCCGCGCAGTAACGATCTCGCGCCAGGCTACTGCTGCCCGGCATTGAAAAGCTTCCACTCGCCCTCTGAGATGACCTCGACACTGCCGTCTACGACCTTGAGCGCCGTTTGATCGTCGATCGCGTAGAGCGGAACGTCGACGCGCGCGGCGGCTTGCTCCATACGCTCGATCGTGATATGGGGGAACCACTCCGAGTTCAAGTGAGGCCGGATGACGAAATCGACGAGCTTGACGGTTTTGTCGCTGCCGGCGTGTGGTGGCGCTCCCTCGTCATACTCGTCGTCGTAGAAGATCCCGCGCTCCGCCAGCATGTCCGGATTGACATACAAACTATGCGTTACTACCATGCTTCCCGCGCTCACGCCCAGATACACTGTGTTCTTCAGCAGCTCAGGCAGCCGGGTCGCAAAGCCCGACTCCTGAAACCAGTAGCTCAAATATCCGGTGGTGCCGCCGCCCACAATGATAATATCCGCCGCCTCCACCGCCGGTAGCCAGTGCTCCTCCAGGATGCTCGGCAGCGCTGTGAGCTCCAGCACCCCAAACTTCTGCCAGCCCATGCTGGCCGTCTGGCTCAGCATCCACCAGGCATACTCTGTCCCCTCAGATGCGGCATAGATTGCCGTTGGGATGCAGAGCGCTTTGGCTTCGTCGATCGGCTTGCCCAGCAGATCCACCACCGCCGCACGGATCGAGTCATTTGTAACGCCGGCCGAGGTTAGCAGGAATTTCATGTGCTCCAAGCTCCTGGTGACTATCGCGCCGCTTACTCGCTGAGGGCGGCGACGAACGTGTGCTTCTGATACTTCTGAGACAGTGTGCGATACGCTAAGGTGCGCATGGCAAACAGCGTGACGACCAGGCCGATCATTCCAGTGACCGTGAACAGCAGCGCAATACCGCGATCAGTGCCGGTGCCGAACCAGCCGCCCAGCAGTTCCACGCCCGCGCCGGTGGTCATGAACGGGATGAAGATCAGCTCGGCGATCGGGCCGATCATAAAGGCCGTGATCGGCGATGCAGCCTGCTCGACGCTCTGGGCGAAGCCGAAGACGCGGCCCTGTCGATCAGGCGGGATCACTTTCTGCAAGATCGTCTGCTCCGACGCTTCGACGACCGGGCTCAGGGCCAGCCAGACGAACATGCCGATCGTCAGCAGCACAATCGACGATTGGAGGGTGAAGAAGATACAGATCGTCCACATGGCGATGTTGGCCATAAAGAGCGTGCGCAGCGGCGATGCTCCTAAGCCCTTCTTCGCGACAACAAATCCACCGACGATAAAGGCCAGGCTCAAGAAGCCCCACAGGAAGCCCCACACCTCCACCGAAACCAGCAACAGCCCGTATGCATCCATCAGCGACATGAAAACGCCGCCCAGGAAATTATTGAATGTATTGAAAAAGATCAGGCCAAACAATCCCGGCACCAGCCCGATCACGCGGATTGTTCCGCGAATGTCGATGCTGTCGGTGTGTCCCTCGGCGTGGACAACTGCTAGATCGGGGATCGGAATGGTCCATAGATGCACGATCACGAGCGCGGTCAGGCCGATCGCCAGCGCCAGCACCCAGAACATGCCCAGCAACCCGACGCCCAGGCCGCTGAAGATCGACGCCGCCAGAAACGAAACGCCGTTCGATGTGCCGACCATGCCGTTCGCACGGTCGCGCTGATCTTCGGGGATCATGATCGTGACCAGCGTTGAAATCGCAATGCCACGGATGTTGCCGGCGATCGCGCCCATCAGGATCAGGAAGATGAAGATCCAGAGCCGGACGCTGCCGGGATCGGTAAACGCTTGCGCTGGTGTGGTGATGTAGAGCGCGCAGGCAAGCGCGAAGAGTATCAGCGAGCCGCTGCTGGAAAGCAACAGCACCTTCTTCTTCTTGAAGCGATCGACGAGTGAGCCCAGGAAAAAGCCGGAGATCGCGATGGTTCCCAGGTAAATGCCCGCCATTACCGAGGTTACAATAACCGATTTGGTTTCGAGATAAACCCAGAATGTGACAGCAAACCAGACAAATGTATTGCTCAAAAATGCCGCCAGCGAGTTGGCTAAAAGCGCGTAGAAGGTTTTCATTAGGTTGTTTCCTCCCTCGTTGCTGATGTTGTCACTATACTGCATCACTGTGACAGGTAATGTCACGGAAACAAGTCTATGTTGTCTCCTGATCAAAGGTGCAGGCTAGATCACAACACCGGCAGCGTGGATCTATGAGCTATTGGTTGCGGATGCTGCCGATGGATGCAGCGACGGCCGGTAGCCTGCCGCGAGGATTGCGACGATCGACGGTGGCGTGAGCACAGCTACAGGCTGATTTGCCGGGCGCGCGATCGCAGCCGTGTAGCCCTGTGGCGTCCAGGCGCGCAGCTGCTGGCCGAGCACGAGAAACGGCTGATCCTGGGGCTCAAGCAGAACGATCGCTCCATCCGGCAGCTCGTCGAGGAGCGCAGCATAGGTTCGTTTGTGCCTGGCATCCGTCAGCCGCTCCTCGTGCAGCCGCCGATCGATGGTATCGACGTTGGGCTGCGCCGGCTTGCCAGCTTCAGGATGTACCGTTTGCCAGTGCGCCGCGAACTCTTTAAATCGCGAGTGGAGGCACATTGAGCACGGCCGGTGCCCCGCCGCCAGCGCGGTCGCCTCGTCCAGGAAAAAAAGATGTGTGTAATGCTGCGGGGCCATGACGGTATGTGTTGGCTTAGGATAATCGAGGCGGCACATAATCCAGCGCCGGACCTCGTACAGCCGCGTGATTTGCCCGCCTGCGCTGTGCAGCCGGCCGCGATTGCCGGTGTACATGCCACGCGCGGCGGTAGCGATCAATGCTCCCTGCGGCGTGACGCGATTCTGGTAGGGCATGAGTCATCTCCTGTCGGCGTACAGGCGCGTAGCATATGCAACAAACCATATCGTCTGCTCGTCTAGCCGACGATATGATAGTAACACAGGCGCAGTCCAGCGGAGCGATAGGTAGAATTCAAGCCAACTACCGGACCTCTCCACGGCTTAGTGGATCGATCAAACAATCCTGAGTGTGCTACAATTCTCTTGTTCTACGTTATCCTGCGACATTCAAGAACATACAACCCTCAGGCTTGTGTGCTGTCTTATGCTGGTCCTCAGCGCAAGGTCAACACCCTTCCTCTTTCGTGAGAACATAGGGATGGATGACATTTCAGGTAAAATGCTCGCGATAGAGAGCTCTACGCCTGCGATCGTTCGCGATGCTGCACGCTTAGCTGCGCTCCGCTATACAGCGCTTCTCGATACTCCCGCCGAAGAAGCTTTTGACCGACTTACACGTCTAGCAACCAAGATTTTACGCGCGCCAACCGCGCTTGTCGCGCTGGTTGACGAAGATCGCCAGTTTTTCAAGAGCTGCGTGGGAGTGCCTGAGCCGTGGGCCTCGCAGCGCGAAACACCTTTATCGCACTCGTTTTGCCAGCATACGATCGCCTCGGCCGAGCCGCTAGTGATTGTGGATGCGCGCCAGCATCCGCTGGTCCATGACAATCTGGCGATCCGCGACCTGAATGTGGTTGCCTACGCCGGCATCCCGCTGATCACCGCCGATGGAGAAGCACTCGGCTCGTTCTGTGTGATCGACTCACAGCCACGCGCCTGGACGGCGGCCGAGGTGGAGATTTTGAAGGAGCTGGCGGCCTCGGTGATCGCCGAGATCGATCTGCGCCGCGCGACACGCGAAGCTCAGCACCAGGCCAAGATTCAGCAGTTTCTGGCGCAGGTCAGCCGGGTACTGGTCGATTCGCTGGACTACGAGACGACCTTGCAGTCAGTCGCGCGGCTGGTTGTGCCGCTGCTGGCCGATGGCTGCGTGATCGATGTGATCGAAGAGGACGGCAGCCGACGACAGGTAGCCTGTGCCGCTGCCCACGAGTCGCAGGAACCGCTGATCCAGCGGCTCTGCTCCGCGCTCAAGGATGCACCCGATCCGGTGGCCGAGGCGGCGCGAACCGGTCAGCCGCGGCAGCTTTCGGGTGTGGCCGAAGTGACCGAGACGCTGTTCAATCCCGGCTATCTGCATATCGTGCGGGCGCTCAATCTGCGCTCCGGGCTGGCTATTCCCATGATCGCGCACGAGCATATCGTGGGCGTGATCACGCTGCTGTTCGTCGAGGACCATAATCAGTTTGCAGCCTACGATCTGATCGCCGCACAGGATCTGGCGCAGCGGGCGGCGCTGGCCCTGGACAACGCCCGGCTGTACGATGTGGCGCGTCAGGCGATTCTGGCGCGAGATAACCTGCTGGCGATGGCCTCGCATGATCTGCGCACGCCGCTGGGAGTGATCAAAGGCTATGCACATCTGATCCAGATGCGCATTGAGCGCTCCGAGACGCTCGACAAAGTCGCGATCGCCGACTCGTTTAGCAGAATCGACGCGGCGGTGCAGAAGATGGTCTATCAGCTTGATGAGCTGGTGGATATTAGCCAGCTTCAGGCCGGGCAATCGCTCGCGCTCAGCTACGAGCTGACGGATGTTGTCAGATTGGTGCAGCGTACCGTCGAAGAGCAGCAGGAGCTTGCGCCACGCCACCGGCTCACGGTGATGTCGGATCTGCCCGAGCTGATCGGAAACTGTGATATTGTGCGTGTCGAGCGCGCGCTGATCAATCTGCTGACCAACGCGATCAAGTATAGTCCTGCCGGCGGCGATATTCTGGTCTCGGTGACGGCCGAAAAAGATAGCGCGGGCAGCTGGGCCGCCATTCGCGTACAGGATCAGGGCATCGGCATTCCGGCCGCTGATCTGGCGCAGATTTTCCAGCGCTTCTACCGCGCCGGCAATGTCGATGGCATCAAAGGCACCGGCATCGGCCTGGCAACCGTGGAATGGATCGTAACGCAGCATGGCGGGCAGGTCGGCCTGGAGAGCACCGAGGGCGTGGGCACCAAAGTGACGCTGCGGCTGCCGCTGGCATGGTAGATTTAGCGCATGAAAGAAGATTTCAACGAGGAGGAAATTGGGCTCGTGAAGCGCAGCATAACGTTCATACAATGGCAGCTGGGAGGTTCATTGTGAGACTGTATCAACGCTGGACCTCTAAAAAATTGGTCGGGATCGCGGCTGTGTTTGTGCTGCTGGCGGCGTGTAGTCAGTCGCAGCCGGCAGCGCAGCCGGGAGCATCGGGAGCGCCGATCGCTCTGCCGCTGAGCGGGGCGGTCAAGGAAGCGCCGGGCAAGCTGCTCTTCGATCGGACCGATGCATGGTGGACGTATGAGCCAGGCACTGAGCAGAAACAAGAAGTGTATACCTTTCCCGAGCAATCCTTTCCTTCGACGCCGGCGCTTTCCCCCGATGGAACAATGGTGGCGTTTAGCGTCTTCAGCTTCGGCAAAGGTCCTGAGGACCCGGCCTACGGTACGGATCTGTATCTCATGCAGGCGGATGGCAGCGATCCGCAGATCTTCCTGGCCCACGAGGCGGCCGCCGAAACCTTAACCGATCCGGCCTGGTCCGCTGATGGCCGCACGCTCTATTTTACTCGTCGCAGCCCACAAGGCGATTATCGCATCGAGCGAATCGGGCTGGATAAGTCGGATCGTCAGGTGATTGTCGAGTCGGCGCAGAGTCCTACGCTGTCGGCGGATGGGCAGTATCTTGCCTATATCAACTTCGGCGATCCGTCGCAGGGCTCGCAGCTGGTCATCGCCAATCCAGAAGGCGGCAACGCGCGTCCGCTCTTGAAGGATCTGGGATTTCTCTCGGTCGGCGTGCCGCGCTTCGCGCCCAGCGGTAATCAGATGGTCTTTGCCGGCGTGCCAGGCAATGCGTCCTCGCCCTCCGCGCAGGCGCAGCGTCCTGGCATGTTTGATTGGGCGCGGCCACGAACAGCGCGGGCGCATGGCGTGCCCTGGGATCTGTGGCTGATCAACCCCGACGGCAGCGGTCTGCGGCAGCTGACTCACCTTCAGGAAGACTATCCGATCCCGAGCTGGTCGCCGGATGGAGCGTGGATCGGCTTCAAGGGCGAGCTGGGGCTGTATGTGGTCGATCTCGCCGAGGGCAAGGTTCGCCGCGTCGCCGAGGATATGTCGGCCAGTATCGCCTGGCTGCCCTAGACGAGTGATAGCTGCGTAACATGCTGAGTTATTAAATAAGCAGAGATAGGAATGGCGAAAATGCCGTTCCTATTTTTATTTAATCGACGAATCTTGCGTGAGTTTTACATAAAGCGCTCTGATGACTGATTTGTAGATGATGCTGAATTTGTAACGAAATGTTTACACAAAGATTTACACTTTCGTTACATAAGCATATTGATATATTCTCTCAAGAACAGTAAAGTTTAAGCAAAAGTGTAAATTAAAAAGGAAAAGCGGCATCAGGCCCAGTTGGTATAAAGACCGGTGCCCGGCACGCATCCCAATCCGCTGATCTCGCAGCGGCGCGCGAGCCAGGGCACAATGCACGACATCCGGTTGTGACAGAGGATACAGAGGCTTCCGATTTCTGTTATAGGCGTGTCGTAAGAGGAGCGTGCAAATATGGCTATACAACCACATAAGCGGCGTCAGTCCGGGAGCGCAGTGATCGAGTTTACGGGAGCTTTATTTGGCTTCGTGCTTGTGCTGATCTTTATCCTGGAGGGCGGCGCGCTGATGGTGACGCAGGTCGCAGCAAACAACGCAGCGCGCGAAGGCGCACGGGCGGCGGTTACGTTACCGCCGGGCGATCCACACGCGGCGGCGACGCGAGCCTCGACTGGCTTTCCAGAGCGGCAAATCTCGGTATCCGGCGGCGGCGACAGCGTGACCGTCACGGTTCGGCTTAAAACCCCGTTTGTATTCAACATCGTCGAGGATTGGAACTGGTGGGTGCGCGGGACGGCCACCATGCGGCGAGAGCGCTAGGAGCAGCAGGTATGCGAAGACTTCGCGAGGCTATCAAGCAACCGCTGGCTGAGGAGCGCGGCAGCATGGTTCCCCTGGTCACCGCGCTGATCACGATGGCGGTGCTCGTCGTTCTGCCGCTGGTGTGGAATACCGGCGCGATCCGCGCGATCCGTCGCCAGAGCCAGAACAGCAGCGATGCGGCGGCGCACGCCGGCGCTGAGGCGGTTGCCCGGCAGCTGAATAACATGTCGCGTGACTGGTGGGGCTGCATTCCGCCAGAAACGCCGCAGACGATTGTCGGGCGCTACCTGGGGATGGTGGTCACGCCGATCGCCAACAGCAACACCGGCTATGGCTCGGCGGCCTCGTACGCGGCGCAGAACCGTGGCTCGCTGACCAACTATGCCCAGCATTTGCATCCGATGGGACCGGACGGCGTGCATGCCAAGATGGTGGACGGCGTGGTGATTCCGCCGATCCACGTAGATCTGCGCTCGGCTTCGACGGTGCGCGGCGCGCTGGAGCTGGCGATCTACGATGTGAACGGTACGCCGCTGTACTCGGGCGCGACGGGCGAGGCTTATCTCGATCGGGTGCGCACCTGGACGACGCCCTGCCCATATAACCAGTATGCGGTTGCGCGGCACTACCAGTTCACCTGGAAGGTGCGCATCGTTCGTACCGGCTGGTAAAACTGTGCTGAGTCGTGGGAGCAGCTGGATCGGCTGCTTCCGCGTTGGTTAAGGAGGAACACATGCCCGGATATGTAGCGCTCCGCCGTGTGTGGCGCGACCAGCAGGGCAGTAATGTAGCTCAGGCTGCCGCCGTCGCGCTTGCGGCGGCGCTTTTAATTGCTGCGGTCATCGCCAGCAGCCAGATGCTGCGTCCAGCAGTAGAGAGCAGCATCCAATGTCTTGCCAGCGCGATCTCCGGCGGAGGCGGCTGTAGTCCGGGTGCGGCAGCGGCCCAGGGCTCGGATGATGTGATCCCAACATCCGGCAGCGATAGTGGCGGCGGCGAAGACTCCGGTGGCGGGATCGGTGGCTGGTTCTCGGCCGGCATCGATTTTATTCCGCTTGTGGGCGAGGCCAAGGGCTTGATCGAGGTTTTCACCGGCCGCGATCTGGTGACCGGCGAAGATCTCGGCGCGTGGCGCTGGGCTGGCCTGGCGGGCCTGATCGGTCTCAACGAGATCAAGCATCTACGGCACACAGACGAGGTGGTCGATGCGGTTGGCGGCGTGCGGCGCTCGGAGGATGTGCTCGACGGTGCGCGTAACGCTGGCCGAACGGCTGACTGTCTGACCAGCGGGCCGACGCGACGTGGCCCTGGGTTGGCTGCGCCGCTCAGGGATCGTTGCGGCGAGGTGCGCGAGGCGTTCCAGTTCTTCCAAAGGTCCGGCATTGATCAGCAGCGCTGGCAAGAGATCGCCGACGCGTTCGGTCCCGGCATGTACACCGAGCGCCTGGCCCAGGATTTGAAGGTCTACCGCTATTACGATGGCAGTACGTCCAGTCCGCGCGGACGCTGGCTGACCGAGCATCTGTGGGATAATCCGGTGGACGATCTGGCGCTGCCCGGCGGCAACAACGCCGCTAATGTCGAGGTCTGGATTATTCCCAAGGGCACAGAGGTGCTGCGCGGTCCTGTCGCGCCGAACTTTGGGCGTCCAGGCGGCGGCACGCAGCTGTATCTGCCTGATCCAGGCGTGCTGCGAGGAATACGACAATGAGGTCGATCACTGTCCAGGAGTTTGTGGCTGAGCTGCGCGCAGTGCTGCAAGCCGTAACGTCCGAGCTGAGCCAGCGTCAGGCTGGCGTGCCGGGCGCGGGAACTGTCGGCGAGCTGGAGCTGATCCGTAATGAGCTGGCGGAGGTTGAGGCCAAAGCCGCCTCGGGCACGCTGCCGCCGCATGGTCAGCGCTGGCTGGCTGCTTCACGAATCGTCACCGACACCTGGCCTAACAACAGCGAGCTTGGTAACAGGATCGTCGGTCTGGCGACGAAGTACCGGCACCAGCTAGAGTAACGCTCGCGCGTGCAAGCTATCGATGGCGGAGAGCGGCTCTCAGACGAGAGTCGCTCTTGTGTTTGTCGGCAATGAGCAGAAGTATTGGTCTCGTAAAGGCGTATTACGATAGCCCCTACGGATCAATATGCTCTCTCCTCTAAAGGCAGCGCGCAATATGTAACGGAAAGTTTACAAAAATATTTACACAAGTGTTACAAAAACCTATTGAATCTCCCGTTCGTGTGGACTATCATACACACATCGAAAACGGCGGTGTAAATAATAACGTAGGGGGAAACCATGAACAAGCTTAACGAACTGATCATCCGCGCTGACGCGTTTGTGACCTGCATGAAGGAAGAGGAAGGTTCGGAAGTGGCGCAGGCAGCGGGCGTGGCGCTGGTGGC
>DASWTW010000150.1:0-56997 GCA_036401895.1 Herpetosiphonaceae bacterium
CGTGGTGGACCTGAGCGGCAGCGAGACCCAGGAGACGCGCGCGCTATCCGAGCATGTCGCCGAGCTGCTAGCGCAGGGCACGCCCATGCTGACGCTGACCAGCGACGATCAGCATAGCACCGAGGCCTGGACCCAGGAAACGCTGGGATTTCGGGTTTCGGCGGCGCTGCGTCATCGCAACTCGACCGATGTGCTGACCGAGCGATCGCTGCGCTGGGAAGGGCTCAACGTGCTCGATCCGGAGACGCTCCTGTTCAGCCGCCGCTACCTGGAGGCGATCTTTCCGATCGAGGTTGAGCGAGCTAAACGCGTTCACCAGCCGATGTCGCTGCTGTTGATCGAGTGTGGGGCTACCGAGCTGAGCGGCGAGATCGGGCGCGCGATCAGCACGCGGCTCTTGACCAGTCTACGCCGCACGGATGTGATTGTGCGCTACGAAGATCATGTCGCGCTGGTGCTGCTGCCGATCACCGAGGCTGCGCTGGCGCGCGCGGTCGCGATCCGTCTCTCCAAGACGCTCTCGGACCTGCGGCTCGACGAGACTACGCTGCTTGCCGTCGCGATCGGTATCGCGGCCTATCCGCAGCACGGCGAGACACCTGAGGCGCTGCTGGCGTCTGCCTCCAAAGCGTTGAGCCAGGCCGTACATACCGGCACAATCGTGAGCTATGGGCAGGTCTAGGGCTGCGGCTTAGGCACTAGCCAGCTTCCCACACGCAATCTCTCACCCGACATTCATAGATCTTCCGTCCGGCAGTGGTACACTACTACCGCCTGTGGCAGATCACGCTTCGTCCGGTATTACGCTGCCAAGACCTGACGGCTCGATGCGCAACCAGAACACAGCCTCAGCCACACATCCCACACCATGTGCTCAACCATTCGATATACATCGACAAGGACGATCTTATGTCAAAACATCGCTGGTCACTTATGCTGCTGCTTGGCGTACTGCTGAGCGCGTGCAGTCCGGCGCAGCAAGTGGCTCAATCTCCCAGCCAGGCGCCGGTCTCGCCGCCCGCTACTACAGCCGCTGCGCCAACGCCTGCCCCGCCAACGCAAACGCCAGTGCCGCCAACGCTTGTGCCGACGCTGGTCGCGGCAACTGAGCCTCCGGCTACACAGCCGCCAGCCACGCAGACGCCAGCCGCCACTCCGACTTTGAGTGCCGCAACCTTAGCGCCGACTCTGGCAGCCGCTACGACTCCGCCGGTTGTCGCGCAGGGCCAGGAAGTGCTGACAATTCCGGCAGGCAGCGGCTCAGGCCAGGTTGGTATCAGCACCACGGATGGACCGCCGACGTTTCGTATTGCGGCTGACGGCTCGATCCGCGTGATGGATACGCTCAACAAGCGGCTGCTGTTCTTCACGGGCCAGCCGTTCAAGCTGACTCAGACGCTCGATCTGTCGTTCTTGCAGCGTCCAACCGATTTCGTTGTGACGGGCAAGGGCGATCTGTATGTGCTGGATGCTGAAGCCTGGGCGATCTCGCATCTGTCGATTCAGGGCGCGGAGCTCAACAATATCGCGCTGAATCCAGAAACGAAGGGCAAATTTACGACGATCTCACTGACTGCCGACGGTCGCATCTTTGGCCTGGAGCGGAAAAATGGCTATCTGCTGATCGACGCGGCCGGGCCGATCCCGATCGAAGACCAGCCCAACTCACAGGTTGAGGGCAGCGCGACTGTGCGCTCCAATGCGATCTTTTCGATCGTGGCCGATAACAGCAATCAACAACGGCAGTCGCTGCTGATCAACTATGGCGGCGTTGCGCCGGCGACGATTCCGCTGGGCGAGGTCGAAGGCGAGGTTACGTTCCTGGACATTAATCAGGGCATGGAGCCGTACACGCTTGTGACGCGCGGCACAACCGCCGAGGTTCAGCGCTTCAGCGTCGATGGCCTGCTGCTCGGAACGCTCACGCTCGATCTTTCAGGCTGCCGGGCTATTCCTCGCGGCGTGTACGTCGACCGGCCCGGCGACATCTACACGATGTGTGTCGGCGCGCAGGGTGTGTCGATCAAGCACTATGTGATGACCGATGCGCAGGGGCAGCCGCTGCCACGCTTCGATCAGCTTGTGCAGAATGCGCCGTGGTCGCCGGGCAGCCTCCAGTCAGCGCCTGGCTGATGATGACGGAAAGCGCCGTGCGCGCTTGCGAATGAACAGTGGAGGCGGAGGCCCGCCGAGGTTCGGGGAGAGGGGAAGACCGAAGGCCAGGGGATGAGGGCCTGATTTTTCCCCTTCGCCTGCGGCAACTGCGGGTGCCCTCCGGGCGAAGGATTGGCGAGGTTTGAGGCAAGGGGTGAGGGCCTACTCTTCGCCCGCAATGAAGCAATCACCAGGAGCCGAGAGCAGAACGCTGTTGTTCATAACTCTCAGCTCCTGGTGTTTTTATGTAGTGCTAGCTCATGCCAGCTTCGACAATTGCTTGTTCTTTTGTTCCGTTGATCCCTTGTTCCTGGCTTATGGGTAGATGCCTCGGATCATGGTCGCGTCTGCCACGCGCTTCACCGCGACCATGTAGGCAGCAGTACGCATAGCAATCCTGTGCTTGAGCGCCAGATCCAGCACGCTGCTGAACGAGCGCACCATGATGCGCTCCAGCCGCTCATTGATCTCTTCCTCGGTCCAGAAGAACTCTTGCAGGCCCTGCACCCACTCAAAGTACGAGACTGTCACGCCGCCGGCGTTAGCCAGAATATCGGGCACGATGAACACACCGCGATCGTACAAGATCTCGTCGGCGCCAGGTGTTGTCGGCCCGTTCGCACCCTCGACGATGATTTTGGCCTTGATACGGCCGGCATTCTCGGCCGTGATCTGATTCTCAAGCGCGGCCGGCACCAGAATCTCGCACTTCAGCTCAAGCAGCTCGGCATTTGAGATGACTTCCAGGCCCGACTCTTTGTAGCCGACCAGCGATCGGTTGTCGCGCACGTACTGAAGCATCGCCAGAATATCCAGGCCGCGCTGGTTGTAGTAGCCGCCGCTGACATCGCTGACGGCGATCACTTTCGCGCCCATGTTGCTCAGCAGCAGCGCGGATGTGCCACCGACGTTGCCGAAGCCCTGCACCACAACCGTCGCCTCATCGAATCTGACGCCGAGATGCTTCGCCGCCTCGCGCGCAGTGATGCTCACGCCACGTCCGGTCGCATCCATACGGCCCAGCGAGCCGAACACATCGATCGGCTTGCCGGTCACAACTGCGGGCACGGTGTAGCCGCGATGCATCGAGATCGTGTCCATGATCCAGGCCATAACCTGTGCATCAGTGTTCACATCCGGCGCAGGAATATCTTTCTCCGGGCCGATCAGGATCGAGATCTCGCTGGCAAAGCGGCGGGTCATATGCTCCAGTTCCTTCATCGTCAACTGTTTGGGATCGACGACCACGCCACCTTTTGCTCCACCATAGGGAATGTTGACCAGCGCACACTTCCAGGTCATCCACATCGCCAGCGCGCGCACCTCGTCGATGTCCACGGCCGGATGATAGCGAATACCACCTTTGGCCGGACCGCGCGTAATGTTATGGTGAATACGATAGCCGGTGAAGACACGCACCGAGCCATCATCCATTGTCACCGGGAAGCGTACCGTTAGCTCACGCTGCGGCACGCGCAGAATCTGGCGCATGCCGTCATTGAGATTCAGGATCTCAGCCGCAATATCGAATTGCTGCTGGGCGATTTCAAAAGGATTTTCTTTGTGTTGGGATTCCACCAATGAGGATGCCATTATTCTCTCCTTTGAGATTGATCAGTTAAGTCGTAGAACCTGTCGTGTGACAGCTAGCGATCGTTCCAGGACCTGCCAGCGATCGCCGAAAACAATCATTTCTTGGGTATAGCGGATTGCCAGACAAACAGTTCCGGCAAAGCCATGCCGAAGCAACGCGCGCAGCTGGCTGGTATAAGGCACGTTGCCCACAACCAGCGGCCAGTGATCGCAGCCTTTCGCGTTGACGTCGTGTAGCCGAACATAGCCAACCCGATCCAGAAAATCACTGGTGGGTGTGCTGCGCCAATCTGCGACACGGCCTTTCGCACCACCCAGCCAATCATGCGCCAGATCCCAGGCGATCACGCAGTTCGGCCGATTCACCTCCATCACAACCTGTAACGCTTCTTCACGTGTTGCGGTACCACTAAAGCCGTCAGTACGCCGGAGTGTTCGCCACCAGCCTGACTGAAACGACGGATCAAAGTTCGCCGCAGATGATGCTACTGGCTGGATCGCAGGCGGGAGCTCAGCGCCCATAGCACTGCCTACGCCCGTGAGCCGCTGACGCTCCATGCCCTGGCTCAGCCGGCTGTCGCGCAAACTGCGGACCATAGCGCCCAGCCCGATCATCCTGCCCCAGCTCCAGCCTTGCTCAACCGCCACCGTCATGGTTGGTGGCAGCGCGGCGAGCAGCGCGTGTACGCGTGAGACAGTTTGTGCTACCAGCCCTGCGTCTGGTCGTCCCGCAGTAGCACTATGCACAACCAATGTGAGCGGAGCCACCGCCATCTGACCAAACCACGCGTAAAGCTCTTGCCAGATTGGCGTACCAAGCGCGATTGGCGCATGGATCGCGAGCTTGAGCCGACGCTCACGAGCCAGATCTACCAAGGCTGCCCAGCGCTCGATCTCTGGAGCCGATAGATCTGGCGGAAGCTGCGCCTCAACTGCCGTCACACCAAGGCTTTGTAGCCGATCCAGATAGTCAGCAGGTTTTAGGCCTCCCATCCACTCGATATGCAGAGGCACGCTCAGGTCAATCATGTAACCACGCGAAAAGCCGCGACGATGCGCGGCTTCTGAGAATTCATTCGCAATGTGGGACTTCGTTGTCCATCATAGCAAGTGGTGCATTTTAGCACCCACCACTGATCATCGTCAAGACGGAGATTGATCACGCGATGCGAACCAGCCTCGTCGCTGCGGCTTGACCGTCTCGGATACCCGCTGCTCTTTACCTGAAGTTTGCAGCCAGACATGGTAGATGCGCTGCGCGGCGGTGAAGTTGGTGAAGAGCGCCAGGATCGCCAGCGTAAAGTTGAGCCAGCCGATAAGCAGACCCAGCGAGAGCAAAATAATGCGCTCGGGCCGAGCCAGAATGCCGACTTTGCACTCAAGACCAAGCGCTTCAGCGCGCGCGCGCGTGTAGCTTACCATCAACGAGCCAATAATCGCCAGGTAGACGAAGCTCAGCTCGTAGTAGGCGCCCGGCACGCGTTGATAGTACAGCAGTAGACCTAGAAAGATCAGCGCCTCGGAGTAGCGATCGATGGTTGAGTCGAAGAACGCTCCAAAGGTGCTGTTGCGCTGGGTTGCTCGGGCAAGCGCGCCGTCAAACATATCGAACGCACTGGTCAGCAGCACGAGTATTCCGCCCCATACGAGATGGCCTGTCGCCAGGGTTGCGGTAACACCCAGCGTCAAGAGTAGGCCGAGGATGGTCAGCATATTCGGCGTGATGCCAGAGCGACCGAGCACATGTCCGACCACCCGCTGTGTAATGGCGCGTACGCGCGCTTCAAAAGGCTCGGTCAACATAGGTGTAGCTCCTTGTGACTCAGTATATACAGTTGTGGGCGGCGCTAATTGCACGACCGGTGCTGCGAGGACCGCCGATCCAGGGCCGGCAAGTAGCGTCGACGGTTTAGGCAGTAACGAGAGTGAGGGCATGATGATCTGGCACGCCTCAAGACCCTTGGCAGCGAAGCATGCTCGCTCGTACACCTGTATCACGCGCTCGCTCACATCCTGCCAGGCGTAGCGAGCCGCAGTCTCAGGCCCGGCAACCGCAAGTTGATCACGTAATCGGCGATCAGATAGCACGTGCAGCAATGCGCCGGCCAGCGCCTCCGGCTGACAGGGTGGAACGAGCAAGCCCTGGCGGCGATGTGTTACGACTTGTGCGTAGCCTTCGATCTCAGAGGCAACCACCGGACAACCGCTGCTCATCGCCTCGGCAAGAATAATCCCAAAGCTTTCCTGTCCGGTTGAGGGAGCGCAGAGCAGATCAACCGAGCGATAGTAGCGCGGCAGGGCGTCGGCGGAGGCGACGCCTTCAAAATAAAGATGTCGTATCCCCAGCGCTTCCGCCTGCGCCTCAAAAGGACCGGGATCGCCACGACCGACAACCAGCAACCTGGCATTCGGCATTACGCGCTGAACCTGGGCGAAGGCCGGCAGAAGCACGCTGAAGCCTTTACGCGGCTCCTCAAACCGACCCACAAACAGGATCGTCGGCTGCTGATCACACCACTGCGACAGCGGCTCGACACGCGTGTTGAAGCGCTCTGTATCCACGCCATTGGGAATGATCGTATATTCTCCGGCGAAATACTGCTGCGCAAAGCGCGCTGCCGCCGGCGAGACGGCAACGCGGATCGTCAGACGCTGCGCCAGCCAGTTCAAGAGGCGCCGTGAAGCTGCATAGGCCAGGCTGCGATCGCCGGAAGCGTGAAATGTCCCAACATTGGGTGAAGGAGAGGCATTCAGCACTGAAAGCGGCAGTATGGGAGCAAGCGGCTCATGCAGATGGATCACATCAAACCGCGTTCGAGCCAGCAGCGCGCTTACTTCGTCGATAACCACCGGCGAGAGCGTTGTGCGCGCGACTGAGCCGTTGATCGGGATCGGCATCACAGAGCCCAGCGATACCAGTCCCGGCGCATCCAGATCGGCACGTGAAGAGGGAGCAATAATCGTCACATCGATGTTTCGTTGGCGTAACTGCTCGGCCAGATGCTGTACATGCTCGGTCACGCCGCCGTTTTGAGCGAAATCGTAAGGCGATACAAGCGCAACCCGCTGGATCATACCCCCTCCTGCCGTCCACAACCTTAGAGCGACATCAGTCGATCATAGAGGCTACTGAGCATTTCTTCGTTGTCGAAGTGGATCACAAGGCGTCCGCCCCGCTCCGAGCGCAGCAGCTGAACGCGCATGCCCTCTAAACGCTCTTCTAATGCTCTGACGATCGATTCATCTTCTGGTGTTGCAGATGATGTTGTACGAGTTTGTTCTCGTCTGGTGGGAGCAATTTCTCTGCCATCAGCCGCGCTCAACTGTGCAACGTACTGCTCTGCCCGTCGCACGCTCAAGCCTTGCTCGGCAATATGCTGTGCAGCGGCGATCTCCTTTCTGGCATTGCGCAGGCCGGCCAGCGCATTTGCATGTCCTGGCGTCAGGCGGCCCGAAGAGATCATCTGCTGGACCTCGACCGGTAGCCTGAGCAGCCCGAGCGTCTCGGAGATAGTCGAGCGGCTTTTGCCGACACGTTGGGCGATCTCGCCATGCTTGAGACCAAACTGATCTTCCAGCATGGCATAGGCTCGCGCTTCCTCAATCGGATCGAGATCTGCGCGCTGGATGTTTTCGATCAGCGCCAGCTCAAGCTGCTGTTGGGCTGACACTTCTTTGATTACAACCGGCACTGTTTCCAGACCGGCCTGCCTGGCAGCTCGTAGGCGCCGCTCACCCGCAACCAGCTGATAATCGCCGTTTGGCGAGCGTGTAACCACCAGCGGCTGAAGGATGCCGTGCTGCTTGATCGAGTCCGCCAGATCGTCAAGCGCTCCCTGCTCGAACACGGCGCGCGGCTGGCTAGGATTGGGAACAATCGTTGCAACCGGCACCTCTTGCAGCGCAGCTTGCTCTGTCGAGGTAGGCGAGATCAGGCCACCAAAGCCTGTGCCTAAGCCGCGTTTTCTCATGCTCCACTCTCCTCGCGCTGCAACAATTCTTCACTAAGCGCCGCGTATGCCTTTGCGCCACGGCTCTGCGGATCGTATTCGGAGATCAACTCGCCATGACTTGGCGCTTCGCTCAATCGAATATTGCGCGGGATCAGGGTATTGAAGATGCGCTGTGGAAAATAACGCCGCACCTCTTCGACAACTTGCCGCGCAAGATTGGCCCGGCCATCGTACATCGTCATCACCACGCCACCGATCTGGAGCCGGCTGTTAAGCTGGGAGCGGACCAGGTCGATCGTTTCTTTAAGCTGAGCCAGGCCTTCGAGAGCCAGGAACTCGCACTGGAGCGGGATTAGCACGCGATCTGCGGCTGTTAGCCCGTTGATCGTGAGCAGCCCTAGTGAGGGTGGACAGTCGATCAGAATCAGGTCATACCGATCGACGATTGGCGCGAGCGCTTTACTAAGGCGTGTTTCGCGGGCCATCATCGGCACCATCGCTACCGAGGTACCCGCCAGATCGGGTGTAGCGGCCAGTAGATCAAGCCCTGGTCTGCCGGTTGGAACGATCGCTGCCTCCGCTGATGCTTCACCGAGCAGCACTTCGCTGATTGTTTGCTCAAGCTCGCGCTTTTCGATGCCCAGACAGGTAGCCGCGTTGCCCTGCGGGTCCATATCCACCAGCAGCACCCGCCGGCCGCTCTGCGCGAGATAGCCGCCGAGGTTGATCGCTGTTGTGGTCTTACCCACTCCACCTTTTTGATTCGCGATTGCAATAATCATGTTTTGCTTTTCTAGAGCCGTGCGAATACAAGACTACCAGCATTGTAGCATAACCGGCTATACATTCTTCGTATCCAGTAAGAATCATATGTCAAGTTGTCGAACGTTCGACAGCAGGGGCAAGTGGGAGAAACTACCAAAGCCATACTACATGAGGATAGAAGCCAGTTCAATGATATATAAGGAGGTAAAAAGGAGAAAACTTTGATGAACTGCTTGAAGAGAAAGCATAAAACGCCAGCGGCGATCAAGCCGAGGCGTTTATGAAGCCAGATAGGTTTACGAGAACATCTATGCCAATAGCAGGAAATAGATCGGTATGCTAGCCACCAGCAGCATGAGCAGCAGCACAATCAACAAGAACTTCATCTGCTCCGACTGGCGTTTGACTGCAACTTCCTGGCGGCAGCTCGGGCAATACGGCACTTCGTCAAGCTCTTTGAACAAAATGTCGCCAAGCAACTGTGGTGTGCGAAACGCCGTAGAAGCGGTGGTTGTAACCAGCTGACGAGCAGTGATAAACGGTTGGCCCAGCTTGGTATGTTCGTCACAGATCGCGGCGCGGCAGGCTGTGCAGCTGCCCGTCGCCGCCGATGCGCACGTAGTACAGGTCGTCGACATATAATCTCCCCTAATCTACACAGGGCCGATCATAAGCGATCCTCACGTTGTAGAACAATAGCCGAATCGGTGCGGGATCAATGGTGCTTTTTGGGAAGGATGGTGTGGTACGTTCATCTAGCAAAAACAGCTCCGTTACCGAAGCTGTTTTCTTTGGTCGGGGCGAGAGGATTCGAACCTCCGACCTCAGCGTCCCGAACGCTGCGCTCTACCAGGCTGAGCCACGCCCCGATGATTATGATCGCGGTAGTTCTTCGGGAAAGATGCGAACTATCCGCTAATTATGGTGCCGAAGGTGGGAGTCGAACCCACACGAGGTTGCCCTCAACGGTTTTTGAGACCGTCGCGTCTGCCATTCCGCCACTTCGGCCTGGAGTCTCAGAAATCAACCGTTCGCCTGAACGACGACTATCTAAGATCCAATTGGTCGGGGCGAGAGGATTTGAACCTCCGACCTCTGCAACCCCATTGCAGTGCGCTACCAGGCTACGCTACGCCCCGAGACTGGCAGGCGGGACAGGAATCGAACCTGCAACCTGCGGATTTGGAGGCCGCTGCTCTGCCTAATTGAGCTACCCGCCTTTGCCGTCGAAGATAGTACCATAGCCAGGAACAAAACGCAAGCACTTTTTGATGTTCCTGCGAAAACCCACTATCAGACGGCTGCCAATGCCTGAGCAAGATCTTCGATAATATCTTCGGCGTCTTCAATACCGATCGACAGCCGCAACAGACCATCGCCGATGCCCTGCGCCTGCCGCTCTGCCGGCGGTACATCGCGATGTGAAGACTGCGCCGAGTACGAGACCAGCGAGAAAACATCGCCAAGGGTTGTCGCCGGCAGTACCATCTTGAGCGCGTCCATGAAAGCAAAGGCCGCGTGACGCTCAGCCGGCAGCAGATCGAAGGAGACCATTCCGCCAAAAAGGCCGCCGAACAAACGCGCCGCTAGCTCATGCTGAGGATGATCTGCAAGCCCGGGATAATAAACCCGCCCTACTTGTGGCTGCGTCGTGAGCCACTGTGCAACAGTACCGGCATTGCTACATTGCTGACGTACGCGCAGACTAAGCGTTTTCAAGCCACGACTAAGCAGCCGCGCCTCCTGCGGACCGAGTGTGGTCCCAAGCAACTTACCATAACGTCGAGCAGTATCTAACAGCAGATCGGTCCGTGCTGTCACCACTCCACCGAGGACATCGCCATGACCGCCGAGATACTTGGTCGCGCTGTGTACTACAAGATCGACGCCGTATTCGAGAGGACGCAGCAGCACCGGCGAGGCCAGCGTGTTATCCACGACGACTCGCGCGCGCACGCCGCGTGCCAGCTCTACAATCCGCTCGATGTCAAACACCTTGAGCAGCGGATTCGAGATCGGCTCCAGAAACACCACCGACGGACGAGCGCGTATAGCCTCGCTTACCGCATCGAGATCCGTCATATCGCAGAACGTGACAGGCCAGCCCTGAGCATGGAAGAATTGCAGCAGCAGCGTTCGCGATGAGCCGTACAGATCCTGCGCCGCCAGAATCGCGCAGGGCTCCGGCTGAGTCGCGCCGCGTGGAGTGCCGGCCGCCAGCAGCGAAACATATGTCGCCGCCATTCCCGAGCCGAACGCCACTGCTCCAACGCCGCCTTCAACCGAGGCGACTCCCTGCTCGAAGCCGGCTACTGTTGGATTGCCATAGCGCGCGTACACCAGACCATTCTCGTCGAACGCTTGATCCAGCGCCTCAGCACTCGGATGCACAAACGTCGACGTAGCAAAGATAGGCATCGAGGTTGGACGTACGCCTTCGCCCGGTAGATATTCGCCCTCATGTACCAGACGCGTATTGAAGCGCCAGCGATCACTGCGCTCGTAGCTCATAGCTCTATCCTTTAGCGCGAAGCGACATATGCTTGATAGACATAATCCCAGATCAAATAGCGCGCGCCGATGACCAGCAAAAACCCGCCGTACAGCTTCTTCATGGTATCGTTGGAGATATAGGGCTGGTTCGCAAACAGCGCGCCGAGCAGGTTTCCGACGATCAGGCCGATCGCTAAATATACTGCCTGCCGAATATCCATATTTCCCTCACGGTAATACACGATCGCGCCTAGAATACCGATGGGGAATATCTGCGCGGCGAGCGACGTTCCCGTGGAGAACTTCTGGCCCATACCCAGGATTAGCACCATCGCCGGCACCATGATCGCGCCGCCGCCGATGCCAAACATACCGCCCGCGATCCCGGCCGCCAGACCGATCAGTAAGAGTTGAACAATTAAGGACATGCAGCTCCTCTTTCACTACGCCGTGTATCTTACACGATCTCGCAGTATTCGCAGGCTCAAACTTGAATTAACATAAAGCGAACGTGGTAAAATGGAGCTGCCACCAAACGATGGATAGAGCCATGCCCAGGACCGCCGAACATTCCGCGTCGAGCCAACCTCCTCTAAGTCGCAGCGCCGAGCTACAACAGCTCGACTCTATGCGCGATCTGCCGCCGGATGAGATCGAGCTGCTGGCCGAACTGCTAATACTGCGAGTGTTTGAGCAGCAGAGTACAATCGTCGTCGAGGGCGACTCAGCGCGGCATGTTTTCCTGCTGCTCAGCGGTGCTCTTAAGCAGACGATGCGCGACCAGGATGGCGACGATATTCTGCTTAGCCCGCTCGGTCCAGGCGATCTCTTTGGCGAAGGCGTGCTCTTTGGCGTACGTTACCGTCGCACCTCAGTTCACACCGTAACCCGCGCTCAGGTCCTACAGTTCAAAGTCTCTGATCTACAAGCTCACGCCGATCGCCTGACGCACTTCTTTAGCTCGCTCCGCATGCGCTTCCGTGAACGATTGCTCCAGACCACTCTGGCGCGTGTCTCACTGCTGGCTCCGCTCACGCCCGTCGAGCGTCTCGACATCTCGCAGCAGCTGGACGATCGGCGGTTTGAGCGCAATGTAGAGATTATTCGCGCTGGTGGAGTCAGCGAGGGCTTGTATATCATCGCGGAAGGCCAGGCGGTCGTCGTACACGATGAGCAGCGTATCGCTGTGCTGGAGCCGGGCGATGTGTTCGGCGAAATGTCGCTGCTCGACAACGAGCCGCACGAGGCATCGATCGTGGCGCTCACACCGATCCACCTGCTGATCCTGCCGCGCCGCACCTTCGACTACCTGGTCACGCGGCGCTCGGATGTGGCCGAGGGCTTGCAGCAGCTTGCTCAGCAGCGTAAACAGCACGATCGTCAGCCTGAGCATATTGCGGTGATGGAGAGCATGGTCGCAACCGGGGTTATTCGGGGAAAATTGGTTCTGGCGCGGCAGACCGAGCTATGCGATCCTTCGTGTCATCGCTGTGAGGACGCATGCGCCAAACGCTTTACGCTGCCGCGGCTTGGGTTTAGTGGCCAGATGTTTGGTGCGCTTGAGGCAGCCGATTCCTGCCATAACTGCCGGTGGGGCGCGGAGTGCGTCGAGGCCTGTCCTGAAGACGCGATTCGTCTCAACCAAGATGGCTATCTGGTCGTTACGGATCGCTGTACCGGCTGTGGCGATTGCGTGTCCGCCTGTCCCTATGACGCAATCAATCAGGTGCCGGTCTATCCCGAAAACAATTCCCTGCTCGGGTGGCTGCTTCGTCACACCAGACGCGTCGAGCCGGCGATGCTGCGCGCCAACAAATGCGACGCCTGCTCCGGCTACGACGATCACGCCTGTATCAGCGCCTGCCCCAGCAACGCGCTCCACTGGATTCCAGTCGAGCAGCTGTTTCAAACCAGCTTCAGCCAGCCTCAGTCCGATCTCGTACACCATGTGCCACAAGCATCACCTGCTATCAGATGATGCTTGTTCTCCCGCTGTTCGTTCAGCAATAGCTGGACGTTAGTCGCCTTTGATCTTGCTCATCACAAGCTGCTGAACCTGCTCGGCCTCCGCATCCAGATTCTCTGTGAGACGTGCGACCTCAGAGCGGACCTGATTGATATACAGCGCGTCCTCGATCGTACGCAAGTTAATCTCGACGTTCAACAGCGCGCTGCGCACCGCCGCATGAGCCAGCAGCGCCGCAACGCCGATATCGCTCACAGCAGCCTGGTTACCGCGCTCCGCTACCGGTGGGCAGAGCGGCAAAATAGCTGTCGCCGCGCGAGCGGTACGCAGCGGAACCTCGGTCGCGCGCTTCAACGACTCCTGGATCGCATCCTTGCGGATCGCAATATCCGATGCGGTGACACGTGGCAGCTTGTACGCCGCCGACAACCGATTGAAGGCCACGACATCTTCCTCGGCAAGCTGCTGTAGCTCAGCCCGCAGCGACTCCGCTCGATCGAGGAGTTCGCGCATCTCGCCCTCAACCTGAGCATAGCGCTGCCGCCCGATCGTAAGATTGCACACCATGCTGACGAGCGCCGCGCCCATCGCGCCGGTTACTGCCGCCGCCCCGCCGCCGCCGGGAGCAGGCGAGCTACTCGCCAGATCGTCGAGAAACGCCGGGACCAATATATCAAGTGTTCGCTGTTCCATACCGTAAGACTCCTATGCATCGAGAGCATTGTAGCTGCTGCGATCTCCTGGCAGCTGCGTTCTGGATTGTACGAGTATTCCGTTTTCAGCCAGCTGCCTGTCTCCTATGATACTCGAAAAAATACCAGATCTCTATGGTATCTACGTTAGAGATCGCGGGATGGACGTAAGCAAGCTGTTGAGTCAGCGCAGAAGCGGCTATTTTGATTCGCCGAGAGTATGCATAGTTCATGCCGTGCGTTATTTTTTACTTTTTATAAACTACTTTCACTCATAATTCGCTTAGATACAATCGAGAGAAAAACCCGTGGTAAGATGGGCTATCGGCTTTTCAATCGGGAGACAACGCATGAAGATCGACGTTCTTGATCGCGGCTCAGTCGAGCTGCTGGATAAGATGGG
Source organism: Herpetosiphonaceae bacterium (assembly GCA_036401895.1). Taxonomy (GTDB): domain Bacteria; phylum Chloroflexota; class Chloroflexia; order Chloroflexales; family Kallotenuaceae; genus LB3-1. The sequence continues at coordinate 14,020 of DASWTW010000150.1, forward strand.
CTCCGATCTTACAACCGTCGAGTCGGCGCGCGTAAGCTTTCTCAACGGCACCACCGAGCTGGGCGAGCGCGAGACGCGGCTAATCCGCTACCTGGCAGAGCACGAGCATACCAGCCCGTTTCGTCACGCGCATCTGATGCTCCGCTTCAAAGCGCCACTCTTCGTAGCCCGGCAACTGTTGTCAGTGATCTAGGTTCTACAAAACCTGACACTACGAGATAGCAGCCCTTAGTGGCAACACTAAGGTGAAGAACCGCGTGAATTCAGGGAAACCCCTAACGTCGAGTCGAGGGCAATCCTGAGCCAAGCCGCTGCTTGTGCGGCGGAAGGTGCAACGACTATCCCGGCAGGGAGTAGGCTCCAAGTGGAACCGAAGCGCGCGGCATCTCTCGAAGATGATGATATAGTCTGGCCTTATGGGAAACCATAAGAGGTGTGCCGGATACGGGCACGCCGCAACGCAAGCGGGAAACATATAGTCGGCATCACGCCCGAGTTCGATCTCGAAGATCGCTTCACGGGCTTCAGTGGCGGCGTTAAAGACACGGGTTGGAACGAGGCTTCATTAAGGTACGTTCAGATACAGGATGAGTTCTACGTTCCCGAGGTTTGGCGCGCACAGTCGCCCAGCAACAAGCAGGGCAGCGCCGGGCTATTGGAGCAGCAGACCGAAGCCGCAGAGGCATATCGGCAGGGGTTGGAGGCAGCCTACAGCGCCTACCAGCGCTTGCGCGAGCTAGGCACGGCCAAAGAGCAGGCACGCGTCGTCTTGCCGCAGAGCATCTATACCCAGTGGATCTGGACCGGCAGCCTGCAAGCCTTTCTGCATGTGGTAGACCTGCGCACCAAGCCGGACGCGCAGTGGGAAACACAGCAGTACGGCAACGCTGTACGCGCTATCCTGACCGAGCAGTTCCCGGTCTGTCTGGAAAAGTGGGACCAGCGCAAGCGCTAAGGGAACTGGCCGCTGCGCCGAGGTTAGCGAGGAAGCGGCCAGATCGCCAGATGTAGCAGCACGCCCAGACACAGGAACGAGCCGTACGAGATCGGGATGTACCGGGCTCGCTGGAAGCCCAGCGCAGCAATCATTCCGACCGATGCCAGGCCGGCCATGCCCATGCCGTAGAGCAGCGCGCTCCCAACATGCACCATGCCCAGCAGCGCGCCGATAAACATCCCGAGATACACATCGCCCAGACCGAACGGCGCCTGCTGGCTGGGGTACAAGATCTTGGCGATCACAAAAAACAGCACGAACACGAACCCCGCCGCGAGCGCGCCCAGCAGCGACAGCAGCCAGTGTCCGCTGATCCACGAGCCAAGCGCCACACACGCCACCGTCGCGATTACCATGATCAGCGTATCGATCATCCGCTCCTGCCAATCGATCGCGGCAGTATCGAGCAGAACCAGCGTGGCGGCGCTCAGCAGCCAGAAGCGCGGCGTCCAGCCATAGCGCCACCACAGCACGACTGCCATCACAGCCGCCAGCACCTCAACCGCTAGCGACACCCAGGCACGCTGTTTGATCGAGCCGACCACGGGAATCCAGCGCAGCGGCGACGACGGCGGCACTGCTTCGGCAGTTTCGGAATCGCGAAGCTGCCGCGTAATAACCTGGTTGAGCAGCGTGCCCAGAATCAGACCAGCCAGCGCAATTACAGCAATCACATTCGTTCCTTCAAAGCCTGTTGTGCCGCAGCGCGCATCGCATCTACCGGAGCCACCAGGCCCGTCCACGCCTCGAACGAGAGCGCGCCCTGCTGCACCAACATTTCCAGGCCGTCCTGCGTTGCCGCGCCGCGCTGAGCAGCCGCTTGCAAGAACGGCGTCGTGTGATAAATCAGATCCACAACCAGCAGCGCCGGGTGGATCAGCTCGGCGGCGATCGGAGAGCCTGTTCCGTCCAATCCCACCGGCGTTGCGTTGATCAGCAGATCGGCCTCGGCGATCACCTGCCGCAGCTCGGGATCGTCGAACGGCATTGCCAGCAGCGACGGATCGCTGTCGAGCGTTGCCAGACAGTCCGAGAGCAGCGTCTCCGCCTGCTCCACCGAGCGATTGACGAGCGTCAGCGCACGAGCCTCGGCATGGAGCAGGCCATACACCACCGCTCGCGCCGCGCCGCCCGCGCCCAGCACCACCACGCTCTTACCAGTCGGATCGAACGTCACAGAGCTGAGCGCCCGCTGAAAGCCCTGCACATCCGTGTTCGAGCCGTGCAGCCGTCCGTCGGGCAGACGCACAATCGTATTGGCCGCGCCGACCGCCTCTGCCACTGGATCGAGCGCGTCGAGCAGCGACACCACGGCGGTCTTATGTGGAATCGTCACATTCGCACCGCGCATCCCCTCGGCGCGCAGCATCGCGATGCGCTGTCCCAGCTCGGCCTCCGGCGTGTGCCAGAGCACGTATGAGTCGGGCAGGCCGTGATACCTGAAGGCCGCATTTTGCAGCGCGGGCGATAAACTATGACCAACCGGATCGCCGATCAAACCGACAGAACCCATCATCGCAAACCTGCCTGTTAATGAAAAGAAGACAACGGCACTATTTTACCGCTGTCTTCTTCGCCCTCACGAACCGTTACTCAGTGGGACAGTTCAGGTATTCCTGCTCAAGCGTCTGGAACTCTTCCAGATTTGCCGCGAAGTTATGCGCTTTCTCGCCGCACTTGGCCACGAAGTACAGATCGTCCTTGCCGTCGGTGCTGTCGGGACGCAGCTCGCCGGGCCGCGCAGCCGAGCGCAGCGCCGTCGCGCTGGGATTAGAGATCGGGCCGGGCGGCAAGCCCTGCACATTACGTGTGTTGTACGGGCTAGGATTATTATTGATCTCTTCGATCGGCAGCTGATCCAGCTTCGGCCACCAGTCGCCCTCCTTACCCAGCGCATACTGAAGCGTCGGATCGGCCTGTAGGCGGCCCGCGACCTCGGCGGCGTTCTCCTCCTTGAGCCGGTTCCAGAAGATAAACGCCAGATGCGGCATCTCGTCGTCGTTGGCCGCCTCACGCTGCACGATCGACGCCATCGTGACGATCTCATGCACGCTTGGCGCGCCGTTGGGCCCCTCGGCGATGATCTGCGTTTCGAACTCTTCGAACGTGGGATCGAAGCCGTCGGTCAGCATCTTCTCGATCACCTCGCTGATCGTCGCCGTCGCCTCGATGCGATACGTATCCGGGAAGAGATAGCCTTCGAGGCCCTGGCCCTCGGGGATCGACTCAAGCCGCGAGTGGGTTTCTTTGAATGGCGCGGCATCGCGAGCGACAGCCAGGAACTCTTCGGCGCTCGGAACAATGCCATCGCGCGCCAGCGCCTCGGCAACTTCCTCCATGCGCATGCCGGGAATGATCGTAAACTCCTTCTCCTCAGTCGAGGGCGCAGCCTGAAGCGCGGCGATGATCTGACCCATCGTCATGCTTTTGCTGAGCTGATAGGTGCCAGCCTGGAGCCGCTCGGCGGCGTTCTGCTGCGATACCAGCAGCCGAAAAAGAATCGGCTGGCGAATCAGATCTTGCGACTTGAGCGCCGTCGCGACATCGGCAACAGCCTGGCCGGGCTCGATCGTGAACTCGACGGCTTCCTGGTTATTCGGATCGACGGTGCGAGAAAGCTCATTTCGCAGAAGCTCGCTGGCGCCACCGACGATCACGCCGCCGATGATCACCAGGAACATAAGTGCGCGGAATAATCGATTCAAGGGTTTCCTCCGTAAAACGGCGGCATTATAGCAGCGGAGCAGGGGCGGGGCAACCCGGGAAGCATGGTACACTGAGGCGGTCGCGTTGGGCTCAGGCGGGCCGGTAGCGCCGCAGCCTGTGCGGATCGAGCCCGAGCGCTGAGCTAGCTTGTAAAAACTGAGGAGTTACTGATGGCGCGTGTTTTGATCCTTCATGCCTCCGTTGGAGCCGGACATAAACGAGCCGCCGATGCGCTGGCCAACGCCTTTACGCGCCGCTCGCCGGGCCAGGTGCGCGTCGAGGATGTGCTCGATTACACGAATCCGCTGTTTCGCGAAGCCTACTCACACTCGTACCTGCGCCTGACCGATAAGCTGCCCGCACTGTGGGGCTACGTCTACGAGCAGACCGATCGCGATTTTTTCCGCTTCGCCACCGAGCTACGCACCCTCGTCGATGCGATCTGGGCCTGGGGTCTGCGCAAACTTATTCGGGAATATGCGCCGCGTGTAATCGTGTGTACGCATTTCTTGCCCGCCGAGGTATTGGCCCAGCGCAAAGGCCGGGCGCGGCTAAGTCAGCCGCTCTACTGCGTTGTCACCGACTACGCCGCACACGCCTTCTGGGCCTATCGCGACGTCGATCGCTATTTTGTGGCGACCGAAGAAACCCAGATGCAGCTGATCGAGCGTGGCGTGCGGGCAGGCGCCATACAGATCAATGGTATTCCGGTCGATCCGAGCATTACCACTGCCAAAAATCTGGCGGAGGCACGCCAGGAGCGCGGATACGCGCTCGATCGGCCGCTGATCACGATCTTTGGCGGCGGCCTGGAGCCTGGCCGGGTGCGCGTGATCGTCGAGGGGCTGCTGCAACAAGGGCTGGATGGAACGCTGGTGGTGGTAGCGGGTCGCAGCCGCTCGCTGCTGGCCGAGCTAGGCGATCTGGAAGGCACCGGCAAAACCGAGCTGCACAAGCTGGGCTTTATCAACTATGTCGACGATCTGGTAGTTGCATCCGACATCGTGGTGACCAAAGCGGGCGGCCTGACGGTCTCCGAGGTACTGGCGCGCGGACGGCCGATGATCATTATCGATCCGATCCCGGGCCAGGAAGAAAGCAACGCCGACTACCTGGCGGGGGTGGGAGCCGCGATCAGCATTCGCCTGCCGCAGCACGTGCCTTTCTCGATCATGCAGCTGCTGGCCGATCCGCACCGCCTGCAAGCCATGAGCGAGAGCGCTCACCGTGTGGCACGACCGCGCGCCGCTCTGGATATTGTCGAGACGATTCTGTCCGACATCGGCGAGCGCACAGTCTAGGCGATCAGGCCCACTCGAAGCGCAGCTCGACATCGCCGATCCTGATTCGATCGTCTTCGCGGAGCGGCTGCGGCCGATGCGCCGGCAGATTTACGCCGTTAAGAATCGTGCCATTGACGCTGCCGACATCAGTCAGCACATACTGATCGCCGCGCCGCTCCACGACAGCATGCCGGCGCGAGGCATGGCCACGATCATAATCGGCAAGATCCAGCTCAGGGTAGTGATTCTGCGATGGGTCGCGCCGCCCGATACGGCAGGGCAGCGTCAGCAGGGGAAATTCCCAGCTGCCGCGCGGCGTTGTGACCCGAAACAGCGCCGGTGGCAGCGTCGGCGCTGAGGTGGGAGCGGGTGTTAGCGTGCGCGCCGACTGCACCGGCGCGACGACTGCCGGACTGCTCACTGGCTGCGCGGCTTGAAGCGGCGTGCCGCACGCCGCACAGAAGCGGGCGGTTGCCTTGTTGCCGCGACCACAGTTGACGCAAAAGACCTGCTGTCCGTCGGTAGCGCTTGGCTGCGGCTTCCCCTGGCGCACCGTTGGGCCGACAGCCGGAGCCGTCTGCACTCGTGAGCGCGGCGGTACTACCGGCGCGGAAGTGCGCTGAGTTGCGTCAAGATCCACGGCCGCCTGCTGCACAACCGGCTGTAGCTCCGGCAGCGGCTGCGACAGGCAGGCCTGCATGGCGCGCTCCATCTCGACCGCCGACGCGAAGCGCTGCTCACGATCCTGCTGCATGGCCCGCGTCACGATCTGCTCGGTGCGGCTCTGAACTGGTGGATTGATCGCCTGGATCTCGCCCGGCTTCGGCGTGTAGAGCGGGCGCGGCGGTAGATTCGTCAGCAGATGGTAGAGCGTCGCGCCCAGGGTATAGATGTCGGAGCGAGCGTCGGTCTGGCCCTTGCCGTACTGCTCGGGCGGCGCGTAGCCGAATGTGCCGATCGCAACGGTATCTTTGGCCTTGCGGTCCTTGTAGGTGCGCGCCACACCGAAATCGATAAATTTGATCGTGCCGTCAGGTGAAAGGATCACGTTGGCCGGCTTCAGATCGCGGTAGATGATCGGCGGCCTCTGGCTATGCAGGTAGGTGAAGACGCGCGCCATCTGGATCGTCCAGCGCAGCGCATCCTGCTCAAACGCGGGAGCATTGGCCTCGCGCAGCCGTTTCTCCAGCGTCTCACCGTTGACAAACTCCATCACAAAGTATTGTCGGCTCTGCCACTCGAACAACTCAAGACCGCTGACGATATTGGGATGCTTCAGCCGCAGCACCATTTGGGCTTCCTGCTCAAAAAGCTGCCTGCTCTCGGCGATCTCCTCCGTCTTCAGCGGCTCAGCCGGACGCTGCTCTTTGAGCGCCCAGATCGCACCGTCCTCTCGCCGCCGCACCCGATACACTACGCCCATTCCGCCGCGCCCAACGACGTTAAGCACCTCATACTGCCCTTGTTGTCCCACGACGACGGTTCCGGCCGGCAGTTGATCGACCACGTGCTCCTCCTGACCACCTTTGCTTGAGTTGCTGTCCGACGAACATTATCATAGCACACCGGCTCGCTCTTTGAGAGCCAGCTATCAGCCCTTAACCAGATATGTTCGCTTGTAATCGGCATTTATTATTAATTAGTAGCCGACGTCTATTCCCTGGCTGATAGCTATAATCCGGCGTTGATGTTTGATTGTACGAGCTATACAGTCAGATGTTGCGTGATCACATAGTGCGTGAGAGCAAGATTCCAGAAGATTGTCAGAAAGTCGTAATCGATATGGAACCTTTTTCGAAGTTTGATCGTTTAAGTAAAGATACATCATTTGGCTCACAGCAAAACACAGCTCTGTCATGTACAATAAAGCCGCGACGAGGATGATAGGATGATGGCACAAACTGATACGCTTCTTGCAGGACGTTATCACATGGGCCGGCTGCTTGGCAGTGGAGGCTTTGGTGCCGTGTACCTGGCGACCGATGAGCGTCTGCACCGGCCTGTTGCCATCAAAGTCTGCTCCACGCTGCGCCTCCCCGATCATGAAGCCGCAGAAGCGGCGCGGCTCTTCCAGAGCGAGGCGCTTACGTTGGCTCGTCTGCGCCATCCCGGCCTGACTGCCATCTGGGACTACTTCAACCAGAATAACGAGTGGTATCTCGTGATGGAGTATGTTCCCGGCGAGACGTTGCGCGATCTGATGCGACGTGTGGCCGGGCCGCTGCCACAGGCCGAGGCGCTCAACTATGCGCGGCAGCTCTGCTCGGTGCTGACCTATCTCCATACGCAGCATCCGCCGGTTGTCTTCCGCGATCTTAAGCCCGGCAACGTGATGGTCACGCCCGAAGGCCAGCTCAAGCTGATCGACTTTGGCATCGCGCGGCTGTTCTCGCCCGGCAAAATCGCGGATACGGCCCAGTTTGGCACGCCCGGCTACGCGCCACCGGAGCAGTACGGCGGCCAGACCGAGCCGCGCTCGGATATTTTTAGTCTTGGCGTACTGCTGCACCAGATGCTGACTGGACATAATCCAGCATCCTCGCCGTTTGCGCTGCCGCCCGCTCGCTCACTCAATCCAACCATCTCGCCGTCGCTTGAGGCGCTGATCGCACGAGCGACCGCCTATGAGATCGACCAGCGCGTCGCGACTGCCGACGAGTTTTGCAACGCGCTGGATGCAGCAATCGCCCGACCGATGCCGGCCGTTACCGTCGCGGCGCCGCGTATTGTTGCGCAGCCGAGCACATCGCAAAACACCGGGCCGATCACCAGTCGGCAGCTCTGGTCGCCCAGCCCACGCCAGCTTCCCAATCGTCCACAGGGCGGAGGCGCCGGCCGAGGCATCGTGCTGATTCTGCTGCTGGCGATTCTGCTTGGCTCGCTTGGAGGCGGTGCGTATCTGCTGCAATCCCAGATCGCCGGCATTGCGCGTGACATTTTTGCGCCGAGCGCCATCGCCGAGCCGCTGAACAACAAGCCCTCGTCGAAGATCGTTTTCTCGGTGCCGTGGGCAGAGCGGAGCGAGAACTTATATATCAAGGTCGGCAACGAGGTTAAAGCGCTCACGACCTTTCCCCAGGGCATTAGCGCCGCACTCCCCGCGATCTCGCCGGATGGTTTACAGGTGGCGTTTACGCTTGTGACCAAAGACGGCGATCAGCAAATCTGGCTCGTCAAGACTGACGGCAGCAATCTGCGACCGCTGCTGCCGGACGGACAGTTCGGCCGCGCTCCTGAGTGGTCGCCCGACAGCAGCCAGATCGTCTTTGAGACTGCGACGCCGGGCAACGAGATGCGCCAGAATGATCTGGCGATCGCCGATGTGGAGACGGGCGCTGTACGACTGATCGTAGCGACGACCTCCTGGGAAGGCGGCCCGACCTGGTCGCCGGACGGCACGCGGATTGCGTTTCATGCGCGCAGCACCGGCACCAACTGTATGCAGATCTACGTCGTCGACGTCCAAACCGCCGATGTCGGTCAGATGACTAATCTAGGTAACGTCCAGTGCCGCCCACAGTCTGACGGCGACTTCTGGCCGGATTGGTCGCCGGATGGCCGGTATCTTGCGTTTGGTCATAAGCTCAACGACCTGGAGCAAATCGCAATCCTCGATAGCGAATCCAAAGAGATGACGATCCTGGATACTGGAACGATGCCGGCCGGACATCCGCGCTGGTCAGCCGACGGCAAACAGCTGCTCTTCCACCAGTCCCACGACGACGTGCATTCGCTGGCCCATTATGATCTCAAGAGCGGCAAAGTCACGCCGATCGACACGTCGCACTCCCACTCGCAGCTAGCCGACTGGCGCTAATCTACTTTCGATATTAACACAGAATATGCCGGATCTTTGAACAAGCTATAGCAAACTTCCGACATGAATCAAAAGCGCCCGTGGTTTTTTCCACGGGCGCTTGATCGTTTGCTTCGCGAAGTTTAGTAGATCGGCAGGTAGCGATCCAGCTCCCACTGCGAAACATACAGCCGGTACTCGTCCCACTCCTGCTGCTTGGCCTCGATGAACCGCTCGTAGATGTGCGGGCCGAGCGCCTGCTGGATCACCTCGTCGCCCTGAAGTTTCTCCAGCGCCTCGCCCAGCGAGCCGGGCAGCGTGGTGAGCGCTCGTGATCGCGGGTCGATGTGGTACAGATCTTCCTCGGCGGCGGCGGGCGGCGTCAGGTTGCGGCGAATGCCGTCCAGGCCCGACTTGAGCATCACCGCGAAGGCGAGATACGGGTTGGCCGACGGATCGGGGCAGCGCAGCTCGATGCGGGTTGCCTGCGTGCGGCCCTTGGTGATACGCGGCACGCGCACCAGCGCCGAGCGATTGGTCTGGCCCCAGCTGATGTACACCGGCGCCTCGTAGCCCGGAACCAGGCGCTTGTAGGAGTTGACCAGCGGCGCGAGCACGGCCGACATCGCCGGAGCATGATCGAGCAGGCCGGCAACGTAGCTCAGCGCAATATCCGACAGGCCGCGCTCTTTGCCCTCGCCATAGAATGCGTTCTTGCCGGTCTTGATGTCGGCAAGACTCTGGTGAACATGCATGCCCGAGCCGTTGATGCCCGCGATCGGCTTGGGCATAAACGTTGCGTAGAGGCCGTTCTTCTGAGCGATTGCCTTGAGCGTCGTGCGGAACGTGACGGCGTTATCCGCCGTGCGCAGCGCGTCGCCGTACTGGAAGTCGATCTCGTGCTGGCCGATCGCGACCTCGTGGTGGCTGGCCTCCACGACGATACCAAAGCCTTGCAGCGCCTTGACCATCTGGCGACGGATGTGGGTCGCGTAGTCGGTCGAAACGTCGAAGTAGCCGGCGGCGTCGTGCGGGATCGGCTGGAGCGAGCCATCGGGGCCGGGCTTGAAGAGGAAGAATTCCAGCTCGGGGCCGGTGTTGAACTTAAAGCCCATGTCGGCGGCTTCGGCCAGGACATTCTTCAAAGCGCGGCGCGGATCGCCGGGGAACGGATCGCCGTTGGGCGTGAACACGTCGCAGATGAAGCGCGCGGTCTTGAAATCGGCCTCGCTCTCCCACGGAATCAGCGCGAAGGTGTCGAGATCGAGCTGAAGATACATGTCGCTCTCGGCGATGCGCGCAAAGCCTTCGATCGACGAGCCGTCGAACCACACGCCGTGGTCAAGCGCATCTTTCAGCTGCGTGACCGGGATCGTGATGTTCTTGATGATGCCGACAATATCCGTAAATTGCAGATTGAGGAAATCGATCTGCTGTTCTTTGACCAAATCGAGAATTTGTTCGTTCGTGTAGCCCATGAGCTTAGCCTTTCTGTATGCACAGCTTGCGACACACGGAGGTTTCAGCAGAAGACTACCGACGATTGCCAAAGAAAGCTATGGCCGATCCGTACAAAAAGAAATGAGCGATTCTTGTACGATCGGTACAAGTCGCTCATCGAGGTATACAAGGCTGCCCAGCTACGGCAGTGGAACCGGCGTCGGCGCGAGCGGCTGGACCGGCGTGGATTTCTCCTCATTCAGGTACAAGGCACGGCCCAGAAGGCCAAGCTGAACCTCGTCTTCGGTTCCGGCGTGCTCAGGATGCAGCTCAAGCCGGCCGCGCTGGAAATATTGAACCGTGTGATAGCGCTGCGTCTCCGGTAGAATCTCCACCACCTCGTCGCTGATGGGATAGCCCAGCAGATCCAGCCCGCCATGCGCCATCCAGTAGTCCAGGAACTTACCGCGCACGCCGTGTGAGGTTTCGCCGAAGAACCACAGGCCGGGCCGGTTGATAAAGAAGGATTGCTTGGGAAAATCCCGCTCATCCGTGTATTCCAGACCGACCAGGCCGGACTGCACTTCATACGGCGTTCCGGCGTACTCGGGCCAGTGCTCAAGCCGTGTGCGCTCGAACCACTGCACCTGGCGCCCGTTGACCTCAAGCAGCGGGCTGATCGACCTGCCGAACAAGCGCAAACCGTCGTGCTGCAAGTAGAAGGGCGCGAACACCTGGCTGACATTAGGATCGATGCCCGATGCGACGGTCGGTACAACTTCAGCGCCGGCATTAGGCAAGCCTCGACCCGTCTGATCGCCGGCAGTGTTGATGCTATTCACGTCGCCGCCGATTGGCGTGGCGCGCGGACCGTCCAGCACCGGAGTCAGGCTTTGCGCCGCGCTATTGGTTGTGCTGTTCGCGCCGGGATTGCCCAGCCCTAAGCCCGGCAGCCCTCCTCGCATCACCGCCCACAGAAACAGTAGCAACAGCAATAGCACCAGGCCGACAACCAGCTTCGACGGCGCCTCGCGATTGGCCTCAGCCCGCGCGTCGCGAGCACTTTCAATCGTCGCGCTAGCCACTTCCGAGTCAAGCTGCTCACTGATCGCCTCGCGCTGCTGTTCCAGCTCAAGTTCAGCCGCCCGCTGTGCGGCAGCCTTGATCTCTTCTTCGCGCACGTTAGGCAGCTCAGAAGCCAGCTTCTTTTGAAACTCAAGATCAAAGAGAGCTTGTTCTTCGGCGGTATAGCGCTCCTCAGGCATCGCTTATGCTCCTTCGTCACCACGCAGCTGAGCCGCAAGCGTAGCAAAAGCCGCGTGATCAGTCGCGCCGGGCTTCCACATGCCCAGCGCCCGATCGCCGGACCAGCGCGGAATCACATGCACATGGTAGTGAAAAACTGACTGCCCGGCTACTGGACCATTGTTCTGCAAGATGTTGACGCCCTCAGGCCGCACACCGCGCTGAAGCAGCCGCGCGACCGTCTGCGTGGTTCTGGCGGCGGCCGACAGCGCGTCGGGCGAAAGGCTGAACAGATCGGCGGCGTGCTCCTTGGGAATCACCACCACATGGCCATTTGAGGCTGGATTGATGTCCAGAAACGCCAGCGTCGCGTCGTCTTCATACACTTTATGCGATGGGATCTCGCCTGCGATGATGCGGCAGAAAATGCAATCCATAGTCACTCCCGTGCAATAGCTCCTGGTTTGGTTGATCAAGATCTAGCGTCGAAAGCGCTCGACAACTTCTTCCCACGTATGGCAGTTTACAATATCTTCGGCTCTAGCCCAAGCGCGCCGAGCCGTCATCACGCCGTACTCGATCCCGGCCAGCTCACTCGTCCTGTGCGCGTCGCTGTCGACAGCGATCGGAATGCCCATCGCGATCGCACGTTTGGCGTGCTCGGCATCTAGATCCAGACGCGGATACGAGCCGTCGATCTCCAATACCTTGCCGGTCTCGGCGGCTGCCTCAAGAATGACATCCATATCGAGATCCGCGCCCTGACGCCGCAGCAGCAGCCGTCCCGTCGGGTGGCCGATGCAATCGACGTGCGGGTTGCGAATCGCGTTGAGCAGCCGCTTCGTCACAGTTTCGCGATCCTGGCGCAGGCTCACGTGCAGCGAGGCGACGACCCAATCCAGTGTCGCCAGGACGTCGTCGGGCAGCGCGAGCGAGCCGTCAGGCAGAATATCGACTTCCGATCCTTGCAGCAGCTTGAAGTTAATGCCCTGGCGCTGCATCTCGGCGTTAACCGCGTCGATCTCGGCGCGCTGCTGCTTCAGCCGCTCGGCGTCCAGGCCATTAACCATGCCCATGTAGAAGCTGTGATCGGTGATCACATAGTACTCGTAGCCGTGCGCCCGCGCCGCCGCCGCAACCTCCGCGACTGTGCCGCGACCGTCGCTCCACTCGCTATGAGTATGCATGTCAGCGCGAATCTGGCTAAGCTCGACCAGACGCGGCAGCGTGCCGTTTTGCGCGGCCTCGATCTCGCCCCAATCTTCACGCAGCTCGGGCGGAATCCAGGCCAGGCCCAGCGCCTCGTACAGCGCCTCTTCGGTGGGCGTGCGCATAAGCTCGTCGCCACGGCGCAGCCCGCGCTCTTCGAGAACCAGCCCGCGCTCTGTCGCCAGCGTCACCAGCCGCGATCGGTGGGCGGCGCTACCGGTCCACAGCGCCAGTGCCGCGCCCCAGATCTCGGGCGTAACCACCAGCAGCGAGCAGCTTTTGCCGTTATGCAGCCGCCCGTCGACGCGCAGATCCGATACTTGTTCAGCATGTGCGATCTGCGGCATCTGAGAAAATGCTTTGAGCACGGCCTCGGGCTCTGTTGCCGCCGCGACCAGATCCAGATCACCGATGGTTGGCGCAGCCCGACGCAGCGATCCGGCGAATGTGGCCTCGGCCAACTGCGGATAGGCGGCGCGCAGCCCTTCGACAAGCTCACGCCCGAGCGGCAGCATCTCGCCGAGCAAAAAGCGATCGGGAGCTGAAGCCTGGGCAGCCAATCCTTCCAGAATTTTGGTCTCAAGCTTGGGGCCGAAGCCTTTAACCTTGCGCAGCTCGCCGTTACGCGCCGCGCTCTCAAGCGCCTCGACATCGGCGATCTCAAGCTCGCGGTAGAGCCGCAGCGCCGTCTTGGGACCGACGCCCGGTACGCGCATGATGGTCAGCACGCCGTCGGGAACCTGTTCACGCAGGCGCTCGCGGAACTTGAGCGTTCCCGTGTTGAGAAGCTCGGTGATCTTGGCGGTGATTGCCTGACCCACGCCGGGCAGATCGTCGAGCGTTCCCGCCGCAAGATGATCGTAGAGGCTCGTCGGCAGCTCCTCGATAGTTTCTGCGGCGCGGGCATACGCCTGGGTCTTGAAGCGATTCTCGCCCAAGACTTCCATCGAGTCTGCGATGTCGCGAAAGACGAGCGCAACCTGTTGATTCGTGAACTGCATAGCAGCGATCTCGTTTCTCTCAAAGCTAGTATAGCAGTGTCTGCAAGATTAACGCCGCGAGGTTTGGATGGCCCTCATCCCCCGGCACCGCAGGCAAACAAACGAACAAGATCCAACTTCTTCTTGTTCCCTTGTTCCTGGTTCAGGCCCTCACCCCCTCGCCCCCTCTCCCGTTTCCTTCGTCACAGGCGAGGGGAAATGAAGGTACTTGCTTTGCTCTTTTAGTTCCTCCCCGGTTCTAGATTCTTGGTACTTCCTTTTGTTCTTTGTTCTTTGTTCTTCGTTTGGTTCTAGGTTCTTGGTTCTCGGTTCTCGGTTCTCCGTCCTTCCTTGACTCCCCCGGCGATCCGACCTACACTCCAACTAGTGGAGCATTTCACAAAGTCATGAAAGGAGCAGCGCTATGAGTGAGCGCGTGCCTGTTACGTTTATTGTTTCCGGCCAAGAGTTTAGCGGCGAGGCCGAGCGAACGCAGATCATCCACCAGGCGCTGGAACATATTCTGCCGCCTGAGCATCTGGTCGCGCAGCGGCTGAGCGTGCGCCGCGACGATGGAACGCTGATCTACCCTGATATGTTCGTCGGCGAGATCTTCGATCACTACGGCGATGCGCGGCTGGCTGTCGAGGTAACGCCGCTGGACGAGGCCGCCGGCGAATGGACGAACTACGGCTTCGATCATCTGGCGCTGGCGACCAACGCGCGTGAGTCGGCCCGCGACTTCTTCCATAAAGCGCTGAAGATGCAGATCGTGCGCGACGACTCGCATCTGACGGTTGTGACGACGGGCAACACCGCGATCTTTTTGTTCGACGCCGATCCGAACGCGCCGCTGTCGGATGGCATCCCGTCGCGCATCCATCACATAGGCTTTGTGGTCGATCATCTTGAGGCGGCGTACGGTCATATCAAGCGCGAGTATCCGCAGTTCATCTCGGACTTTACGCTGCTTGAGCGCGAAGAGCGATCGTCGCTGTATGGCCACGTCACGTTCGGCGATGTGCGCTTCATGATCCAGCTTTCCGAAGTGAAGCCGCAGTACCGGGGATTCAAGAGCGGCACGCCGTTTGTAGACGTCATGTACGACTACGCTTCCAAAGATTACGGCGTGCGCCTGGGCTAGCGGTGGACGAGCAGATCAAACCGGCGGGCGTGGTGCCCAAAGCCGCATCCACACCACTCGCGATCTGGTGGCGCGCGATCCGGCCCAAATCGTTTACCGCAACCTTCACGCCGGTCGCGATCGGCATCGGCTGCGCGGCGCTGGACAGCGTATTCGCGCCGCTGTGGGCGCTGCTGACACTGGTCGCGGCGCTGCTGCTTCAAGCCGGAACCAACCTGCTCAACGACTACTTCGATCATCGCAACCAGGTGGACAGCAGCGCGTCGCTCAGTCCAAGCGGCGTGATCCAGCAGGGCCTGCTCACACCACGGGCTGTGCTGATCGGCGGCGGGGGCTGCTTTGGGCTGGCGGCACTGCTGGGCATTGCGCTGGCGCTACACGGCGGGCCGCTGATCTGGCTGCTGGGTGTGATCGGCGTGCTGATCGGCGTGCTCTACACGGCAGGACCAGCGCCGCTGGCCTACATCGGCCTGGGCGAGATCGCGGTGTTTATCGCGATGGGGCCGGGCATGGTGCTAGGCGCGTACAGCGTGCAGACGCAGGGCTGGAGCTGGACGCCGCTGCTGGCCGGCACACCGATCGGGCTGCTGGTCGCGGCGATCATGCATGCCAACAATCTACGCGACATCGAGACCGATCGCACGCAGAACAAGCGCACGCTGGCGGCGCGCTTCGGTCGACGTTTCGCGCAGCGCGAGTATGCGCTGCTGGTGCTAGGCGCGTACAGCGTGCTGGTGCCGCTGCTGGCGCTCGATCTTCGGCTGGGTCTTTCGGCGCTGCCGGTGCTGCTTACACTGCCGCAGGCCTGGCGATTGGTTCGTGAAGCTTTTGCAACTGATGATCCGGTACGGCTCAATCGTGTGCTACGCGGCACGGCGGTGCTGCATGGCCGCTGGGGCTGGCTGTGGCTGCTCGGGCTGCTCAGCGCTGTGATCGTGAGCCGGTACTCAGCCTAGAGAAACGTCTCAGGCAAGCGACGAACCTCTACTGCTCGTCCCCAGAGACACGAGAAGACTCGCGGCGCGTCATAGAGATCGCCGCTGGTCCAAAACAGCTCACCGCCGCGTCGCTCGGATGGATTGAGCAGATCATAGCTCGACAGCACGCGCTGTAGCTGTCGGGCAACCGCCGCGCCGGTATCGATCAGCGCCACATCCGCGCCGACGACATCCGCAATCAGCGGGCGCAAAAAAGGATAATGCGTACAGCCCAGCACAATCGTATCGGCGCCGCGCTGCACCAGCGGCGCGGTGAAGCGCTCCACCAGCGCACGAGTCTCAGGGCCGTCGAGATCGCCAGCCTCCACCTGCTCGACAAGGCCGGGGCATGGCTGCGTCACAACCTCAATTCCTTGCCCGAAGCGCTCAAGCAGCGCGGCTAGCTGCGCGCTTTTGATCGTGCCGACCGTCGCCAGCACTCCGATCACACCGGAGCGTGTGGCGGCAGCGGCGGGCTTGACGGCAGGCTCCATCGCCACAATCGGCAGCGCGAACGTCGATCGCAGCCGGGACGCCGCAGCCGCTGTCGCGGTATTGCAAGCCACCACAATCGCCTTCGATCCCTGCTCGATCAAAAACCGCGAGAGCACGCTCGACCGCTCCTGGATATACTCCTGCGACTTGCTGCCGTAGGGCACGTGGCCAGAGTCTGCCACATAGATCAGATCTTCATTCGGCAGCGCGGCGCGAATGTCGTGCAACACCGACAGGCCACCCACGCCCGAGTCGAATACGCCAATTGGAGCCGAAGTGTTCATGGCTGCGAGTATAGCATGAGTCGAGAACCTAGAACCCAGAACCTAGAACCGGGGGAGACGAAGAACAAAGAACAAAGAACAAAAGGAAGCACCGATCAGACTCCCCTCGCCTGCCGCACAGGAGCGGGAAAGGGGTCCGCGACGGCGGGGCAGGGGGTGCCGAGCGCTGCGAGGCGGGGGTGAGGGCCGGCTAAACGAACAAAGGAACCAAGGAACAAGAGAACACCAAGCAGGGGATCGTTTGTTCTTTTGTTCGCTTGTTCCCTTGTTTGCCTTAAAATACAACAGCCAGTGCGTTTGCACCGGCTGCATGTGGCTGGGGTACAGGGATTCGAACCCCAACTACCTGATCCAGAGTCAGGCGTCCTACCATTAGACGATACCCCATCGACCGCCCGACATTGTACCGCTTGCCGCGCACGTTGTCAATCGCCATGCCACATGCTAGAATAAAATTGCCCTCGACCTGCGGGCGGGGAGCGCTTATTTTCTCGATCCACGCTAACCCACCTGGATCGGTTTATCGACTGGGATGGTACCACATGACATTGTCGTCAACGCTGCGACCTTCCACGAACGCAGAACCTCCTCCATCACCTGAGGCACGCCTGACGATCGCGATCATTGGACTTGGCCGCGTCGGCACGGCGCTTGGCCGGGCGATCACAGCCGCCGGCTACACGATCCGCGCAGTGTCAAGCCGCAGCTCGGAGAAAGCGCAGGCGGCAGCCCTGGCATTTGGCGCCGAGCCGCTGAACGCCGTCGAAGCTGCCCAAAGCGCCGACCTAGTGCTGCTGACCGTGTCCGACGACGCGATTACGGCGGTTGCGCGTGAGCTGGGCGCTGCCGGAGCCTGGCGGCCAGGACAGTCGGTTGTGCATGCCAGCGGCGCATCACCGGCGAGCGCGCTGGAGCCTGCCGCCGAGTATGGCGCGACAATCGGCGCGTTTCATCCGCTGGCCGCGTTTGCCACCTACGACGCGTGCTTGCTGCCCGGCATCACCTTTGCGATCGAGGCGCCGCCACCGCTCCACGAAACCCTGGCCGATCTGGCACACGCGCTGGACGGTCACGTGCTCAGCCTCGCCCCCGAAGACAAAACGCTCTACCATGCCGCCGCCGTGATCGCCTCCAACTACACGATCGCGCTGGCCGCACTGGCGACGCAGATCTTCGAGCAGCTGGGCACGACACCCGAGCAGGGCTTGCAGGCGCTCCTGCCGCTGATGCGCACCACGCTCGACAATCTTGAGCGTCAGGGCTTGCCGACCGCGCTGACCGGACCGCTGGTTCGCGGCGATGTCGGCACGGTGCGCCGGCATATTCATGCGCTTGACCACACAATCCCGCACGTCGGCTCGCTGTACCGCTGCCTGGCGCATGGAGCGCTTCCACTTGCGCAGCAGCGCGGCCTTTCGGCGGAGCTTGTGGGCCAGCTTCAGGACACGATCACGCTGCCGAGCGAGCTGACGTTGGAGCACGAAGTCTAGGCGGATTGGCTACATCGATCGACAGGGCTGCGATCGCATAAACAGTGGATGGAGGACGATCATGCGAGTGACGATTCAAGACATACAGGCGATGAAGAAACGCGGCGAGCGCATTCCGATGCTGACCGCGTACGACTACACAACGGCTCAGATGATCGACGCGGCCGAGATTCCCATGATTCTGGTCGGCGATACGCTGGGCATGGTGGTGCTGGGCTACGACTCGACGGTGCCGGTCACGATCGAGGATATGCTGCATCATATCAAGGCGGTTGTGCGTGGAGCCAAGCGCGCGCTCGTGGTAGGCGATCTGCCGTTTCTGACCTACACCAGCCCGGATCAGGCGCTGCACAACGCTGGGCGACTATTGCAGGAGTCCGGCTGTCAGGCGGTGAAGCTGGAAGGCGGCGCGGTGGTTGCGCCGACCGTGCAGCGGCTTACGCAGGCCGGCATTCCTGTCATGGGCCACCTCGGCTTTACGCCGCAATCGGAGAATGTGCTGGGCAAGCGCGTGCAGGGTAAAACCGCCGACGCCGCCCGTCAGCTGATCGAGGATGCGCTGCTGCTGGAGCAGGCGGGCGCGTTCGCGATCGTGCTTGAGCTGATACCGGCTCCGCTGGCGCAGGTACTGAGCGAGCGGCTGCGCGTCCCGACGATCGGGATCGGCGCAGGTGCCGGCTGCGATGGACAGGTGCAGGTGATTCACGATATGCTCGGCCTGTACACCGACTTCGTGCCGCGCCATGCCAAGCGCTACCGCAGTCTGGCCGACGAGATTCGCGGCGCTGCCGGCGAGTATGCCGCCGAGGTTCGCGCGGGCTCCTTCCCGACCGATAGCCATAGCTCCAAGATGAACGAGTCGGTGCTTCAGGAAGCGCTGGCGCAGATCAACAACGTCTAGCATCAGGCGGCGCGATCGATCATGATCGTGCCGCGAACATGATCACTATGCAGATTCTTGAAACGATCCAGGCGTTCCGCGAGGCACATGCGGCTCTAAGCGGAACGCTGGGGCTTGTCCCGACCATGGGCTATCTTCATGCCGGCCATCTAGAGCTGGTGCGCCGCGCCCGCGCCGAGTGCGAGTATGTCGCGGTCAGCATTTTTGTCAACCCAACACAGTTCGGCCCGAATGAAGATCTGGGACGCTACCCGCGCGACGTGCCCCGCGACCTTGAGCTGCTGCGTGCGGAGGGCGTCGATCTGGTTCTCCTGCCGCACGTAGACGAGATCTATCCGCCAGGCTACAGCACCTACGTCGAGGTCGAAGGCATGAACGCCGTGCTGGAAGGCGTGCGCCGTCCCGGCCATTTTCGCGGCGTTGCAACTGTGGTCTGCAAGCTCTTCAACATCGCGCAGGCGCAGCGGGCCTACTTCGGGCAAAAAGACGCGCAGCAGACCGTGGTGATTCGCCGGATGGTGCGCGACCTGGCAATGCCGACCGAGATCGTGATTGTGCCCACGGTGCGCGAGGCCGACGGGCTGGCGATGTCGAGCCGCAACGTCTACCTCGACCCGGAGCAGCGCGCGGCGGCTCCCGTGCTTTATCGTGGCTTGCAGCAAGTGGTGACGCTGTACGAGCGCGGCGAGCGCAATGCGCCGATGCTGCGCGCGGCGCTTGAAAACGAGCTGGCACAAGAGCCGCTGGCACAGGTCGAGTACGTGAGCATCGCCGATCTGGTCGGCTTGCAGGAGATCGACGGGCCGATCGCCGAGGGAGCGCTGGTCTCGCTGGCGGTACGCTTCGGCACCACGCGTCTGATAGACAACGTGATTCTTGAGCCCGCAGCCTGATCACCGACCCGGAGGCAAAACAAAAAAGGCGGGAGTACTTCCCGCCTTTTCGATTCAACAGCTTTTGATCGTACCGTTACGAGGCGCGCAGCAGACGCAGAATATCGTCGTACTCAGCTTGCTCGGGGTCGGGAGCGACCTCCGCGATCGGCTCTGGCGCAGCAGGCGCAGCTGGATCGGCGACCGGCGTCGGCATCTCAACCGGCCGCAGCGCATCCTGAGGCACCGAGACCAGCAGGTTGGCGAAGAAGCTCGACTGTTGTTTCGCCGGAGCGCTGGCGGGTTTGAGCCTGGAAAGTGCTCGCGGCGCGGGCGGCAGCAGCGTAGGCTCGCTCTTGACCGGCTCGGATGCTACTCGTCGTCGCGAAAGCTTGAGCAGGCCGCGCTCTTTCAGCCGCATCAGGCCGGTACACACCTCAAGCGGATCGAGCACCGCGTGATTGGCGACTTCCTCGATCGTGCGCGAGCCGTCGACGCCGGAAAGGATCGGCCAGTCTTCCTCGTAGATGCGAACCTGCTCGCCGTTGGCCGGCGTGACCAGCTCGGGGATAATATCGAGATGCGGAATATGAGGCCGGATCGTCGACCACTGGCGGGCCAGCGCCTGCGCCTGATCGATCATGCTGGGCGTCGGCTCGTTGATCGTTCGCGCGGCGGTGGTGTGGCCGGCCACGAACCGAAACGGAGCATCTTTGAGTTCGAAGAGCGGCCAGAGCGCATCAAAGCCTTGCGCGTCGGGAGCCGACGCATGGACACAGCGACCTTCGACAAAGAAGATCCGGTGTGTTCCCGCTGGCGCTTCAACCTCGATCGCACCAGTCACTAAACTGATGATACTAAGCTCCAGCAGCTCCCGCAGAGCAAAGCGAGATAAAAATCCTTCGAGCTGCATGGCGACCTCACATTTCTAGATTGGTGTATCGTACCTGCTTCTGTCGTAGATCGGCAGTCCCCGTAGGTCCTGCCAATTTTTAGTACATTTCTACGAAAACTTGACGTTTACGGCGCTGGCTGCTCATAATGAGCGGGAGGAGGCGCGTATGCTGGATCGGCGGGTCAGGTTATCGACGGTGGAGGCAATGAATGTGCCGGCCGACGCGATCATGGTCGAGGACAGCGGCCGGCTGAGCGGCCTGCGTGGGCTGGCGGCGACAATCGACGGCTTAGACGACGGTCTGCGCCGACGCCGTGAGGATGCGCTGGCTCGGCATGGCGGTCCATTTGCGATCGGCACGGCGATCGGCTTTCGGCTGGAATCGACAACGCATCCGTTTCGCCACGCGATCTGGGCGGTCACCTTCTCGCAGACGCCGCAGTCCGAGGGCCAGCCCGAGCGGCTGGAGCGGGCCACGCCGCTGAATGTCGCGGCTGCGACCAGGAGCGCGCTGCTTGAGGCGGCGGCGCTGGGCGTCAAACATCTGGTCATGCCTGCGATCGGCACGCGCACGGATCAGCATGTGCTGCCACCAGTGCCCAAAAAGCTACCGCGCTACGTCATGGGCGCGGCCCAATTGATCGCGCTGCAACAAACCCTTGACGAAACGGGAATCGAGCAGGTGACGCTGAGCCTGTCTCTGCGCGACCACGCGATCTTTCATGATCTGCTGGGCCTGCCGCTAGCAACAGTTGTAGAGGAAACAACCGATGAGTGATACACGGATGATCTGGGTGACGGAAGTTCACAACTTCGGCGGATTTTTCGGCGGCGATACCGTCACACTGTCGGCCACGCCCTGGCCCCAAGGCGAAGAAGAAACGCTGACCATCGACGAAAAAGCGCTCGACAACATCACCAATCGCCATACGATCGCGCCGGAGATGCTGCTTGAGCTGCTCTGCTCAGGTGATCGTGTCGACAGCGCAAAGCTGCTCGCCGCCCGTGAGATCGATACGCTGCACCAGGCCCTGGACGCCGCGCCGGTTGCGCCGAAACTGGACGCGCCGCAGATCCGCGCCTATCACTGCGAAAACTGCAATTTGTGGGTCGTGGGGCAGCCGTCGAGCGGATCGCCAGTGACCTGTGCGCTGTGTGGCGAGGCGCTGACCGAATAAGGAACAAAGGAACAAGAGAACAAGAGAACAAAGACGCCCAGAGGGCACCCGGAACAGAGAACAAAGCAATACCAAAAATCTTCTCGCCTATCGCACAGGAGCGGGAACGGGACCCGCGACGGTGGGAAAGGGGATGCCGAGCGAAGCGAGGCAGGGGTGAGGGTCTGTCAAAGAATAAAGAATACAGGAGCATGATCATCTTAGCTAATACCCTGTTCTTTGTTTAGCTGTTCTTGCTGCTCTGGAATGTTGGCATATTTTATGCATTTAGAAGGTATATCTTGAGAACTATTGGGTCAGAGCTGTAACAATGAGCGGAGTAGGGCCGTACACGTCGCAGCTCAAAGCGCAACATAAGGAGACATTGGTATGGTGGTGTTGTTGATCTGCGCACTGGTACTCGCCGCTCTTTGTATGGCTTCGATCATCGTGTCCCACGACGGAGAGCGCAAGCTGCAACCAGATCCGGTTCGTGTTCGTCACAATCGTGTTCGCCGTCGTTAAACCGCGAGCGCGGAAGTAACGTACTTCCTTAGCAAGACAGGAACGTATCATGACTGATTTTTTGAATGATGCGTTCGGGCATAGCCTACAAACCCAGCCGAAGGGATGAGTCCTGCTCATCCCTTTGTCATTGTTGAGGTCTGTACAAACGCAATGAACGCGCTACAATGTTCGTGCTATATGCTATATATGGTTCACTATGAGATTAAGGTATGGCTATCACAGAGTCATCATTGGATGAGCTAACTACAAAGTGGCAAACGATCGACGCTGCTTCGATCGCGCCGCTCACTCCCGAGGACGTTCTCAGCGAGCTCAAGACCGACCATCACGGCCTCACCAGCCAGGAAGCAACAATTCGCTGGAATGTAATCGGGCCGAACGATCTTTCGGGCGGTCGTCGCTGGCGCAGCCTGCTGCGTATCCTGGCGGTGCTGGTACGTCCGCTGCTGCTGCCCTTGTGGATCGGCGCGATTATCGCCTTTGCGATCGATCGTGCCTTCATGGGCCAGGCGCTGCTGCTGATCGCCACGCTCAATACGATCGTCGCTGCGATCCAGGAGCGTAAAGTCGAGCGCGCCGCCGCCGCGCTGGGCGATATTCTGCCGGCCTACGCGCGGGTCATGCGCGACGGCCAGGAGCAGCACATCATGACCGCGATGCTGGTTCCCGGCGATGTGCTCCTGCTGCGGCCAAACGATCATATTCCCGCCGATGCCCGGCTGATCGAAGCCGACAACCTGCATACTGTCAACAGCGTGCTTCAGGCCGACGACACCGTGACTCATCGCATCGCCGATTCGGTCTTCGAGGACTATCCCAGCGGCGAGCAGCTGCCGAACATCATCTACGCCGGCGGACGGGTTGTCAGGGGCCACGGTACGGCGGTCGTCTTTGCAACCGGCGGCCGAACCGCATTCGGCAAGATCGCGGCGCTGACGCAGCGAGCACACGAGGAGCCGAGCCCGCTGCTGCGCGCCTTTGCCCGGCTCGGCGGCGTGGTGCTGTTTGTCGGTGTAGTGGGCGCGCTGCTGGGCTTTTTCTATGCCTACACGCAGCTGGGGCTGGCGGTCGACCAAAGCTTGGGCATTGCGGTGCTGTTCTTGGTGGCTGCGGTGCCCACCGGCCTGATGCCCGGCATCACACTCACGCTGATCGAGGGCGCGCGACGGCTACAGCAGCACAAAGCCATCTTCCGCCGCCTGTCGAATGTCGAAACGCTCGGCGCGACGACCGTCATCTGCGCCGATAAAACCGGCACGTTGACGCAAAACGAGATGACGGCGCGCGAGATCTGGACCGCCGACAGCATGGTCTCGATCACGGGCGTAGGCTACCTGCCCCAGGGCGAATTCATGGCCGAGGAGCGCGCGATCGATCCTGCCACGAGCAACAAAGGCGTCGGGCGGCTGCTGCGCGCGGCGGTACTGACCAGCACAGCTCGGCTGCTGCCGCCGGATACGCTGCGCCCTCACTGGCATATCCTTGGCGATCCCGTCGAGGCGGCGATGATCGTTGCGGCCAAGAAAGCCCATATCAAAGCTGTCGACGTATATGAGAACACGCCGCAGCTGGCCGTGCTCAACAGCGATCGCCATACCGCGCTGGACGGCGTGATCGTTCAGGAGCAGAGCCAGACCCTGGCCTACGTCAAAGGTTTGCCGCTGGATCTGCTGGCACGCTGCACGATGATCGCGACCGAAAGCGGCGACCGTGCGATCACCGATCGTGATCGACAGGCGCTCAAAAAGGCGCTTCAGCGCTACCAGCGCGAGGCCATGCGCACGATCGCATTTGCCCGCCGCCAACTCACCAGCGACGATCCACGCGCGACCCGCATCGACGATGTCGCTTACAACCTGGTGCTGCTCGGCGTGATCGCGGTCGTCGATCCGCCGCGCCAGGAAGTCGCCGAGGCGATCGAGGCTTGCCATAACGCCAAGATTCGCACAATTATGCTCACCGGCGACGACACGCTCAGCGCTACCTCGATCGCGCGGCGCTGTACGCTTGTGCGCAGTGCGCGCTCCAACGTCCTGAGCGGGCAAGAGATCGAGCCGATGGATCAGCCGACACTTCAGGAGCATCTGCGCAGCGGCGATATGGTGCTGGCGCGACTCTCGCCTGAGCACAAGGTACGTGTGGTTGAGGCGCTGGAGGCCATGGGCGAGGTTGTGCTGGTCACAGGCGGCGCGGCCAGCGACGTTCCCGCGCTCAAGGCTGCCTATACCGGCATCGCGATGGGCGCGAACGGCAGCCCGGCGGCGTGCCAGGCAGCTGACCTGATTCTGCTCGACGATAACTTTGCGACGATCGCCGAGACGATCGCCGAGGGCCGCGCCGTGGAGCAGCGGGTGCGCCGTCTGGTGGCCTTGAATCTGGGCATTACGGTTGTGAAGCTGGTGGCGCTGATCGCGGCGCTGCTGTTTGGCTTACCGCTGCTGCTCACGGTCGGCCAGCAGCTCCTGATCGACGTGCTGGCGGGTCTACTGCCTGGTCTGGCGATCGGCGCGGGCCGGCCCGACCCACGGCTGATGCTGCGACCGCCGAGGTCCAGCGGCCGGCCGCTGCTGGCGCGCAAAGTCTATGTACTGGGCTACGGCTGGTTTGGCACGCTGGCCGCTGTGCTAGCGCTGGCCGCCAGTATTGTGTATATCACCAGCCAGGCGGATTCGTACACGCTCAACGATCTGGTGACCAGCAACCTGCTGCCCTACGACCAGCGCGTCAACGACGAGGCGGGACGGCATGGTCTGATCACGACCAGCCTGTACGCTGTGATGAGCATCGCCGCGCTGCTGGGAGCCGCGCTGATCCGTCGCTCGGCAGCGCCCAACGACCGGCGGCCGCTGCTGCTGCTGCTGGGTCTGGTTGGGCTATCATTCGCGATTCTGGTCGCCTGCATCATCTGGCCGACCGCGCACGCATACATCGCGCTGACAACGATTCCGAGCTGGGGCTGGGTTGCGGCGCTGGGCGGCACCGCGCTTGTGGCCGGTCTGGAAATGGTTCGCCAGCGGCTCGACCCGATCTTCAAGCCGCAGCCGGTCACGAGCACGGGCCAACCGCTGCGCAATATCCAATCGGCTAACAAGAGCTGATCGTAAGCCGTGAGCGTCTCCCGGAGCAGTGCTGACTGTGGCGCTGCTCCGGGCCGCTAGCACCTCCCAACGGCTACCCATCTTGCCGAGCAGCGTAGGTATCGATCAGGCTTCAGCGGGAATGAGGGGACGCACATGCAATCGATTATTGTTGGGTGTGGTCGCGTCGGCGTGCTGCTGGCGCATCTGCTAGAGCACGATGGACATCAAGTCACAGTGATCGACAAAAATCCGACGGCGTTTCGAAAGCTGGGCAGCGGCTTTCGCGGCCGTACGGTTCCGGGCATCGGCTTTGATCGCGATGTGCTGCGCGAGGCCGGCATCGAGCGCGCCGATGGCTTTGCGGCCGTCACCAGCGGCGACAACTCCAACTTTATCGCCGCAACTGTCGCCCGTGACACGTTTCGCGTACCGATCGTGATCGCGCGCATCTACGATCCGCAGCGTGAGCAGATCTACCGGCGGCTCGGCATTCGCACGATCAGCTCGACCGCCTGGGGCGCGCACAAGATTAAGCGTATGCTGCTCAACAGCGATCTGCACGGTACAGAAGAGCTGGGCAACGGCGAGGTCCAGGTGATGCAGGCGCGCGTCACCGGCCCGATCGCGGGACGGCCGGTGCGGGATCTGCTCTACAGCGGCTCAATCAACGTCTTCGCGGTAGTGCGCGCCGGCCGCGCCTTTGTGCCCGGCCAGGGAACAACCTTAGAGGAAGGCGACATTATCCACATGAGTGTAGCGACGGATGCGGTCGACAAGATCGA
Organism: Herpetosiphonaceae bacterium; assembly: GCA_036401895.1. Classification (GTDB taxonomy): domain Bacteria; phylum Chloroflexota; class Chloroflexia; order Chloroflexales; family Kallotenuaceae; genus LB3-1. The sequence continues at coordinate 40,281 of DASWTW010000150.1, forward strand.
ATCGCTGATTCGCTAGCTTGACGCGTGGATAATAGCCCGCCTGTCCAGAATCGTCCAAAACCTTTATGCTATAATGACCGAGGCTGGAACCCGTTCAGCCCTGAATATCTCTACGGAGGTTCATTGTATGCGTAAATCGCTGTACAGCATCCTGATGCTAGTCCTGCTGCTTCCAATCCTGGCGGCGTGCGGCGGCACCGCTGGCACCGGCACCACTACGACCAGCTCTCCGGCGGCTTCGGCTTCCCCGGCCGGCACTGATGCAAGCCCCTCACCGATTGTTACAGAAAGCGCATCTCCGGCGGCATCAACGCCCGCGGAGACAGCAACAGCTGCCGCTGAGACGGCGACAACCGCTGCGGAAGCCAGCCCCGGTGCAGAGGGCACGGCGACCGGCGACGCCGGCAACATTCGCGTTGCGCTCGTGACGGACGTGGGCAAGATCAACGACGGCACCTTCAACCAGTTTGCCTTCGAAGGCTTGCAGCGCGCCGAGACCGAGCTAGGTGTGCAGATCGACTACATCGAGACGCAGCAGCCGACCGACTACGAGAAGAACCTGGATCAGTTCGCCTCGCAGGACTACGATCTGGTGATCGGCGTCGGCTTCTTGATGGGCGATGCGATCAAGGCGATTGCTACGCGCTACCCGGATGTCAACTTCGCGATCGTCGACGCCGCTCCTGAGGGCGCGCCGACCAACGTGAAGCCGCTGCTCTTCAAGGAAGACCAGGCCGGCTATATCGTCGGCACGATGGCCGCGCTGCTGTCGCAGACCAACACGATCGGCGTGGTCGGCGGTGTGGAGCAGGTTCCGGCGGTGCAGCGCTTCGTCAAGGGCTATGAGGCCGGTGCGAAGGCTCAGAAGGCCGACATCAACGTGCGCCAGGTGTACCTGCCCAGCTTCACCGATCCGGCAGCCGGCGGCGAGGCCGCTCGCTCGCAGATCGCCGAGGGTGCTGACGTAATCTTCGGCGCCGGCGGTCAGACCGGCTCGGGCGCGATCCAGGCGGCGGCGCAGGAAGGCGCGTATGTGATCGGCGTGGACCAGGACGAGTACAACACCACCTTCCGCCAGGGCTCCGGCGAGGGTGCCGACCGGCTGGTCACCAGCGCGATCAAGCGTGTGGATAACGCCGTGTTCGACACGATCAAGTCGATCGTCGACGGCAACTTCAGCAGCGAGCAGTACGTCGGCGATGCGGCCAACGGCGGCGTTGACTACGCCGAGGCCCACGACGCATCCAGCGCCGTGACGGCTGAGATCAAGGCCAAAGTCGACGAGGTCAAGAAGGGCCTGGCCGATGGCACGATCCAGACCAACGTCGAAGTCCAGTAATTCAGTTTCACCATAACCAAGCAAAAAAGGGCGTGCAAACGTCCTTTTTTGTTTACGCACGATACGCAACTTAAGCTACAATAAAGGCTACGCAACCGTGTGCCGCTGAGGGGAGCCATACGTGCAACAGCCACCCGCACTCGAAGTTCGCAATATCACCAAACAGTTTCCAGGCGTGCTCGCCAACGATCATATTTCGTTCACCCTCGAAAAAGGCGAGATCCATGCATTCCTCGGAGAAAATGGCGCCGGCAAGTCCACACTGATGAATATTCTGTATGGGCTGTACGCGCCGGACGAGGGCGAGATCCTGATCAATGGCCAGCCCGTGACGATTCGCAACTCAGCCGATGCGATCCGGCTGGGGCTGGGCATGGTCCACCAGGAATACGCGCTGGTCGAGACGCTGACCGCCGCCGAGAACATTATGCTCGGCACCGAGATCGTCAGCGGGCCGCTGCTGGATGAGCGCGCCGCCAATGAGCGGATCAGCCGGCTGGCCCAGGAGTACGGCCTGCATGTGCCGCCCGACGCGCTGGTACACGATCTGCCGGTTGGTGTGCAGCAGCGTGTCGAGATCCTCAAGGCGCTCTACCGCAAGGCCGACATTCTGATCCTGGACGAGCCGACGGCCGTGCTGACGCCGCAGGAGGCCGAAGATCTGTTTCGCGTGATGCGATCGCTGGTCGAGTCCGGCAAGTCGATTATTTTTATCTCGCACAAGCTCAAAGAGGTCCTCAGCATCGCGGACCGCATCACGGTGTTGCGGCGCGGCAAAGTCGTGGGCGATGCGCTGCCCGAGCAGGCGACCGAGGTTTCGCTGGCATCGATGATGGTCGGGCGTGATGTGGTGCTGACCGTCGAGAAGACCGCCGCGCAGCCGGGCAAGCCGGTGCTGCATATCAACGATCTGGTGGTGCTGGACGACCGGGCGCAGGTGGCGGTGAATAACGTGTCGCTTGAGGTTTGCGCGGGCGAGGTGCTGGGTATCGCGGGTGTGCAGGGCAACGGTCAGACCGAGCTGGTGGAGGCGATCAACGGGCTGCGCGAGATCGTCAGCGGCTCGATCGAGCTCGAAAGCCGGACGATCACAGCGTCGACTCCGCGCCAGATCACCGAGATGGGCGTGGCCTACATCCCCGAAGATCGCAAAGGCACCGGGCTGGTGCTGTCGTATCCGATCGCCGACAACCTGGTGCTGTCGACCTACTACCGCTCTCCATTCGCACGCGGCATTCGCATCATAGGCTCGCAGATCGAGGAGCAGGCCCGCAAGCTGGTCAAGCAGTTTGATATTCGCACGCCGTCGATCTGGACCTCGGCGGGCTCGCTCTCGGGCGGCAACCAGCAAAAGATCATCGTCGCGCGCGAGTTCAGCCGCCCGATTAAGCTGCTGGTCGCCTCGCAGCCGACACGCGGTATCGATGTCGGATCGATCGAGTTTATCCACCGCTCGATTATTCAACAGCGCGACGAGGGCGTGGCGGTGCTGCTGGTCTCGGCGGAGCTTGACGAGGTGCTGGCGCTGTCGGATCGGATCGCCGTGATGTACAAAGGAACTATTCTTGCCCTGCTGCCACGGGCCGAGGCGACACGCGAACGTCTTGGTCTGCTGATGGCCGGTATCACACAGGAGAATCCAGATGGCCGTCCAGATTAACGCCCCGCTAGCCCCTCGGCGCAATTGGGCTGCCGCGTTTGTACGTGGCGCGGTGGTCCCGCTGCTGGCGATTCTTACGGCGCTAATCATTGGCGCGATCATCATCTGGTTTTCGGCGCCCTCGGATCGTGGCAGCCGCCTGGATGTGGTAATCGCGGCCTATCGCGGGCTGTTCCTGGGAGCGTTCGGCTCACGGATCGCGATCGCCAACACGCTGGTCGAGGCCACGCCCTATATTCTGGCGGGCCTGGCGGTGGCGTTTGCCTTCAAGTGCGGATTGTTCAACATCGGCGCGGAGGGCCAGCTCTTCATCGGCGCGCTGGGCGCGGTCACGGTCGGCTTTGCGATCACCGGGCTGCCGACGATCATTCATCTGCCGCTGGCGCTGCTGGCTGGCGCGCTGGCGGGCGGCCTGTGGGGCGCGATCCCGGGCTATCTCCGGGCTAAAACCGGCGCGCACGAAGTCATCACGACGATCATGTTGAACTTTATCGCCTTCCGGCTGTCGGACTATCTGATCGTCAGCGGTCCACTGCGCGATCCGACGGCCTCGCTTCAGCGCACGCCGTTTATTCAGTCCACGGCGGCGCTGCCGCGCTTCATCGGCCCGCTTGAGCCGGCCAGCCTCACAGGAGGACAGGAGTATCGCCCGCTGATCGTGAGCAGCGATCCGGCCTGGAATCTGCGGCTGCACCTGGGCTTTTTGATCGCGCTGCTGGCGGTCTGGGTGATCTGGTGGCTGCTGAATCGCACCACGACCGGCTTCGAGATTCGCACGGTCGGGTCGAATCCTGAGGCGGCGCGCTATGCCGGGATGAGCATCACCAAGAATTTTGTGCTGGCGATGGCGGTCTCGGGCGCGCTGGCCGGGCTGGCGGGAACCGGTCAGGCGCTGGGCCTGGAGCGCAATATCAAGTCGCTCTTCTCAAGCGGCTACGGCTTCGATAGTATCGCGATCGCGCTGCTGGCGAAGAGTAATCCGGTGGCGATTATTCCGGCCGCGATCTTCTGGGGCGCGCTCAACAACGGCAAGGGCTTGATGCAGGCGCAGGCCGGCATCTCCAGCGATCTGATCCGCATTGTGCAGGCGCTGGCGATTATCTTTGTCGCCGCCGATCAGATTGTGCGCTGGATCTTCCGGCTGCGCGAGTCCGACGGCGACCGGGTGATCTTCTCGCGTGGATGGGGCAAATAAGATGCAGCAAACGCTTTCACAGCCGCAGACGACTACTACCACCGCTCCGCGAGGCAACGTCACACGGGCACGGATCGTGGGCGGGCTTGGTCTGATCGTGGCGATCCTGCTGACGATTGCGGTTCTGCGCGCCGTCGCGACTGACGCCACCTCGACGCTGACGATTCCTAGCCCGCCGCGAGAAGGCCAGCGCATCACGGTTCCGCTGGCGCGTATTCCGCTGCCGACCGTGCCCACGGTGATTGTGATCCAGGCGCTGCTGGCAGTGGGCGGGATCTTTATCGCGCTCCGCCAGCCGGCGCGCTGGATTGCGCCGTATGTCAGCGCGGTGATCGGCTTTGCGTTCTTCACGATCCTGCTGTGGGCGGTGGCCGGATCGAGCGTGGATCTGGTGGATGTGCTGGCGCGTGTGATTCGGCTGGCGACGCCAATCACGCTGGGTGCGCTGGCAGGCCTGATCTGCGAGCGCTCGGGCGTGGTCAACATCGGCATCGAGGGCACGATGCTTTTCTCGGCGTGCATGGGCTACATTGCGGCGATCCTCAGCGGCTCGGCCTGGCTCGGCACGCTGGCGGCGATGCTGACCGGCTGCATCATCTCGGCGCTGCACGCGCTGCTCTCGGTCAACTTCAAGGTCGATCAGATCATCAGCGGCACGGTGCTTAACCTGCTGGCGGTCGGCACGACGGGCTATCTGCGCGGCGCGTTTATCGTGCCCTACGAGCAGCGCAACGGCGCCGATATCATCGCGCGCCAGCTGCCGACGCTGCGGATTCCGGGTCTGGCACAGATCCCGGTGCTCGGCCCGATCTTTTTCTCGCACCAGCCGATCACCTATCTGATGCTGATTTTGGTCTTTGCGGTCAACATTCTGCTGTTCCGCACGGTCTGGGGCCTGCGCACGCGCGCTGTCGGCGAGCAGCCTAAAGCGGCGGATACGGTCGGCATCGGCGTGAACCGGCTGCGCTTCTGGAATGTGGTAGCCAGCGGTCTGATCTCGGGTCTGGCGGGCGCGTGGTTTTCGCTGGAAGCAACCTTTCGCTTCGACGATGTGATGACGAACGGTCGTGGCTTTATCGCGCTGGCGGCGATGATCTTCGGCAAGTGGACGCCGATGGGTGCGTTTGGCGGCGCGCTGCTTTTCTCCTCCGCCGACGCGCTCCAGATCAAGATCCAGGGCTTTAACTTTGGCCTGCCGCGCCAGTTTTTGCAGATGCTGCCGTATATTGTGACGCTGGTTGTGCTGGCAGGTATCATCGGGCGAGCACGGCCACCGGCGGCGGTTGGCAAGCCGTACGAAAAGGGCTAAACTCGATCAAGGCAGTAGCGCATTCGATGCGCTAGCAGCGTTCCCCCCTGGAGGTAAGCATGGATATTTTGATTGTGGGCGGCGGCAAGGTTGGCACGAATCTCGTCAACGTGCTGAGTAGCCAGGGGCATAACGTTACTCTCATTGAGATCAGCGACACGATCTTTACCAAGCTCCAGCGCACGGTCACGCAGGCTCGCCTGATCTGCGCCGACGGCTGTAACCCGCTGTCGCTGCGCGAGGCCGGCGTCGAAGGCATGGACGCGGTGGTAGCGGTGACCGGCGACGACGAGGATAATCTGGTGGTCGCCAAGCTTGCTAAGCACGAGTATCGCGTCAATCGTGTGATCGCGCGCGTGAACAACACCAAGAATGAGTGGCTCTTCACTCCCAAGATGGGCGTGGACATCGCGATCTCTCACTCGTCGCTGCTGGCACGTATGATCCATGAAGAGCTGGGCATGGGCGATCTGGTGCCGCTGCTCAAGCTGGAGGGCGGACAGATCTCGCTGGCCGAGGTGACGGTTCCAGCCGAGTCGCGGGTAATCGGGAGCAGCGTCGACTCGCTCAAGCTGCCCAGCGAGTGCGTGCTGGCGACGCTTCTGCGCGGTGGTGAGCTGCTGATTCCACGCGGCGATACCAAGATTCAAGCGGGCGATAAGATTATCGCGCTGGTTAAGACCGAGCAGCAGGCCGAGCTGGTACGGATCTTCGGGTAAACGGAAGAACCTGGAACTAAGAACCTAGAACCTAAAGAGCTATGTTCTAGGTTCTTGTGATTCTTGGCGATGAAGAGCAGGCCCTCATCCCCCGCGCCCCCTTTCCCCGCCGTCGCGGGCTCCCTTTCCCGCTCCACGCCCACGGGGCACCCGGCAGTCGAAAAGGGAAGTGTGTAGCAGTAAAGATTAGCGAGATCACTAAAATAGAACCGGCAATATAGTTATCAGGGCGTGACAAATCACGCCCCTACGGAGCAATATATCCATTCGAATTGTAAATCGTTTCCCACAATTTGCCGTGTTGTTTTGTTCCTTTGTTCTTTTGTTCCTTCGATCTTCCTGGTTCTAGGTTCTTGGTTCTAGGCTCTCGTCTTCCGGCAGCTTCTGGCTCAGGCTCAGCGCGCAGTTGATCAGGCCGATGTGGCTGAACGCCTGCGGATAGTTGCCCAGCGCGGTGCCGGTGGCCGGATCGACTTCCTCCGAGAGCAGATCGTGCGCGCTGGCATACGACAGCAGCGTCTCGAAGCGCTGCACAGCCTCGTCGACCTCCCCGATCGCGGCCAGGGCTTCTACCAGCCAGAATGAGCAGAGCAGAAACGCACCCTCGTCGCCCGGCAGACTATCGTCGGTGCGGTAGCGGTAGACCAGCGCGCCGCGACTCAGGTCGTCTTTGATGCGCATGACGGTTGAGCGAATCCGCTTGTCGGAGGCGGCGAGAAAGCCGGTGCGCGGCAGAACCAGCAGACTGGCGTCCAGGGCGGAGGAGTCGTAGGTCATGGTGAACGCGCCGATGTCTTCTTTCCAGGCGTGCTCAAGGATACTTTCCCGGATCTCGTCGCGCGTCTCCGTCCAGCGATCGACCATATTCTGCCAGCCTTCGGCTTCTGCTAGCTTCACCCCGCGATCCAGCGTGACCCAGCACATGAGCTTGGAGAACGTGTGCTGGGCGGGCGGTCCGCGCATCTCCCAGATGCCCTGGTCGGGCTCTGACCAGTGGGAGCAGACATAATCGATCTCGTCGCGCAGGCTTGACCATTCATGCTCGGAGAGCACGTTGCGATGACGCGAGAACGCATAGGCCGCGTCGATCACGCCGCCGTATGCGTCGAGCTGGCGCTGCGAGAAAGCCGCGTTGCCGATCCGCACCGGCCGGGAGCCGCGATAGCCTTCCAGATGATCCAGCTCCTCCTCGGTGAGCTCGGTTTCTCCGCCGACGCCATACATGATTTGCAGCGGCGAGGCAAACTTCTTGGCAAGCAGATCCAGCCAGCTGAAGAAATTCGCCTCTTCCTCGTGATAGCCCAGCTCGCACAGCGCGTCAAGCGTGAACGAGGCGTCGCGCAGCCAGGTGTAGCGATAGTCCCAGTTGCGCGGCCCGCCGATCCACTCGGGCAGCGATGTAGTCGGCGCGGCGATGATCGCTCCGCTGGGCGCGTAGGTCAGCAGCTTGAGCGTTATCGCCGAGCGCCTGACCGCATCCGACCAGCGCCCGGTGTAGGTACAGCTGCTGATCCAGTTTTGCCAGAAGCGCCGGGTCGCCTCAAGGTCGGCGGCGAGCGCTGTAACCTGCACAATCTGCGCGCCCGAGCTGAGCACACAGCCGATCTCCTCGTTCTGCCGCAGACGCGTCTGGAATGTCGCGCTGCCGTCGGCGATCTGCCACTCCTGCCGGCATGCCAGATGCAGCGTCAGATCATGGGCCTCCAGCGTAAGATGATCATCCTGGATCGAAAGCTCGGGCGTGCTGCGTGCATAATCCGGCCGCGGCGCGAAGCGGCACTCGACCTCGACTTCGCCAGCGGTACAGCGCAGCATCCGACACAGATCGTGCCCGGCGGCCACGCCATCCCAGGGCGACATCCAGTCCCATAGCTCGGCGGTTCCGGTGGACGTCTCGAAGGTCGTTACCAGAATCGCGGTCTCGCCGTCGTATGCCTGCCGCCATGAGACGATCTGCGTGGGAGCCAGCAGCCAGTCGCCGCCGCGTCGATCGTCGAGCAGCGCCGAAAACAGGCTGGGCGAGTCGAAGCGCGGCCATGGCAGCCAGACCAGCCGTCCGTCGCCACCGACCAGCGCCGCCGTATGCAGATCGCCGATTAGTCCATACTCGGTAATTGGTAGATAAGCCATGGACACCATCCAATCTTGATCGATCGCTGCTTCAGCTTTGGATCATGCCGCTGAGAATCTGTAGCATACGATCGTTGTAGCAACAGTCGTGCAACCAGCAGCCCGACATGCAGCATTGCTGCATGTCGTAGTAGCACCCAAGTCGATCTGGTGATTGGAGGGACTTGAATCGATGATCGAAGCGTAGAATTCGCGAAAAAAGCACGGACTTCGCGCGACATACGCACGAGACTTTTGCACACTATCCACAGGTTTTCCAGAAAAATAAAGATGGTTCTGAAACTGTGACGGCAGCACGAAGATCTGAAACAATCCCTTCAAAATCAGGTCGGCGTTGAACGAAGCATTATTTCTCTACAATTCGGATCAACAATCTAGCCTTTGTGATTCGCTTGATCCGGCCAGCCGTTTGTTCACACCGGCATTCACGCTTTTGCGAAGCTTGCGAGGGACTCGCGCGCTATTGCCGGCCAGATCGCCGAGATCTATGCTACGCATCTACGCAACATCCAGACAAAAGGCACTCCATCGTGCGCGACAAGCCGAACAACTCCTATCTCTTCTGGTACTGGCCTGTGTGGATCATCTTCCTGGTCTGTATGATCTTTCTGCGCTTCACCGCGCTCCTTCATGCACCGACCAGTTTCGGTTGTTTTTCGTATTCATGTATGGGCTGATTGTATGCGGCACCGTGTTTGCATCGATGATGTTCGAGGACGGACGACTGCTGGCCTATCTACAAAAGCATCACCCGGATACCTTCAAACGAGCGACCACGCCAACCATATTCCGCCAGAGCTTCTTCCGCAGGGTTTCGGCTGTCCTCTTCTCCAGCGATCCCGCCAGCGATCCAATCTATGACGCCTTGCGCGCCAATTACCGTCACCTGTACATTCTCTGGATACTGAGCTTTATGACGCTGCCCTTGCTGTGCGGTATTTTCGCTATGTGATCTGTTATAAACACAGGATCGACTCGCGGTATTAGCTGCTTCTAGCGCGATATTTCGAGCCATGTTACACTGGTAATCAAAGATACTATCGCAGCAGCACAGCGACGTGCTGAGGCATTCACGCCCCAGCTTCCGGTCGGAGTCTGGGCGTTTTATGTTCTGGAGGCAACAGTGGCTACTCTGAATGATCGTGATACGGTGATCGTTGCGGGCGCGCGCACGCCGATCGGGCGCTTCGGCGGCGGTCTGGCGGCGATTCCCGCTCCCGAGCTTGGCGGCTATGCAATCAAGGCGGCGATCGAGCGCGCCGGCGTCGATCCGTCGCTGGTCGACGAAGTGATCATGGGCAATGTGCTTCAGGCGGGCGAAGGCCAGGCTCCGGCCCGGCAGGCGGCGCTCAAGGGCGGCCTGCCCAACAGCACGGGCGCCCTGACGATCAATAAAGTCTGCGGCTCCGGCCTGAAGGCGGTGATGCTGGCGTCGGCGATGATCCGCGCGGGCGATGCCGAGGTTGTGGTTGCGGGCGGCATGGAGAACATGAGCAACGCGCCGTATCTGCTGCCACAGGCGCGCTTCGGCTACCGGCTTGGCAACGGCGAGATCATCGACTCGACGGTGCATGACGGCCTGTGGTGCGCCGTCGAGTGCCATCACATGGGCATGAGCGCCGAGTGGGTGGCGCAGGAGTTTGGCGTGAGCCGCGAGCAGCAAGACGCGTTTGCGCTGCGCTCACATCAGCGGGCGGCGGCGGCACAGGAGAGCGGCAAGTTCGACCGTGAGATCGTCGCGATCGAGATTCCGGGCAAGAAAGGCCAGGTTACGCGCATCGATACCGACGAGCCGGTTCGCCGCGATACCGACGCCAAAACGCTGGCGGGTCTGCGGCTGGCGTTCAAGCAGGACGGCGGCACGGTCACGGCCGGCAACGCCCCCGGCATCACCGACGGCGCGGCGGCGCTGGTCGTGATGAGCGCGGCCAAAGCCCGTGAGCTGGGCCTGACGCCGCTGGCCAAAGTCATGGGCTACGCGCAGGCCGCCGTCAAGCCGCTGGAGCTGTTCACCGCGCCGCCCTACGCTGTCCAGCGTCTGCTCGAAAAGACCAACACGCAGATCGACGACTACGATCTCTTCGAGGTCAACGAGGCCTTTGCGGCGCAGGCGCTGGCGAACGTCAAAGCGCTGAACCTGGACCAGGAGCGGCTCAACGTCAACGGCGGCGCGATCGCGCTGGGCCATCCGATCGGTGCTTCGGGCGCGCGCGTGCTGGTGACGCTGCTGCATGCGCTCCAGGATCGCGGCGGGCAGCGCGGCATCGCGACGCTGTGCCTGGGTGGCGGTGAGGCCGTCGCGCTGGCGGTCGAAATGTTTTAGCGAGGCAGCACATAGGTTTTTGTGGCGTAGGCGTTTCAGGCGCTTACGCCACTCTTTATTTAAGCCGATTCTGCTGTGCAGCGCTACACACGTTGTATAGCAGATCGATTCATCGAATCCCTTGCTCTTTGCGCGCAAACTCCGTATAATTCGCGCCACTCGATTTCGAATTATGTTCACCTTTCCTCCGAAGTCGAGCTTCACCTCAAGCCAAACGTTCTGTTGGAATAGCTGCTGAAGTCTACGGCATCCGTGCATTGCTGTAGGTATAGTTGCTCAAGCTTAACAGCATCTGTGTCGTGCTGTACCCAAAATCCTGTGTCCAGATCCTGAGACTGTCCGTTCGGTTTGCGTGCGTCGCCGAAGACGCTCACCAAGGAGACAATTGGATGCGTTCCCCCCGTTATCTATTGGTCACCGTAGCCCTCCTCACGTCCGCCCTGTTCACGACCGCTATCGGTCAAGCCAGCCCGGCGCAGCAAGCTCCCGACGCTGCGATCCGTCTCAAAGCTGCCACATTCCGCCCCGCTCGTGGCGAAGCGCCCGCGATCCCTCCTGGTCTGGCACGCGCCGGATACGCCGAGGGCGAGCGTGGCTACTACATCGTGCAGTTTGGCGCTCCTGTCGAGCAGGCCTGGAAAGATCAGGTCAGCGCGGCCGGTGGAGAGCTGCTGGATTACATTCCCGACTTCGCCTTCAAGGTGCGGATGAACCCGGCGCAGGCGCGGCGCGTCGAGCAACTGGGCAGCGTGGCCTGGGTTGGCGTCTTCCAGCCGGCCTACAAGCTCAGCCCGGATCTGAAGCGCAACAGCCCGAACCTGTACGCGGTTCGCGTCGAGCGTGGCGCGGATGCCGGACTGGCCGCCGCAGCGATCGCGCGGACCAACGCGCAGGTGCTGGGACGCCAGGGCAACTATCTGCTCGTCGGCGCGGACTCGGCGCAGCTTGACGCGCTGGCGCAGGTTGTGGATGTGGCCTGGGTCGAGAACTTCTTGCTGCCCGAGAAGCACAACCAGTACGGCGCGGGCGCGATCATGGGCTCGAATACCGCCAACGCGCTGGGCTACGACGGCTCGACGCAGACCGTGGCGGTGGCTGATACCGGCATCGGCGGCGGCACAGCGGCGACAGCGCATCCCGACATTCCATCGGCGCGGGTCACGGCGGTCTACAACTGGCCCGGCACGACCGACTCGTGCTTCCAGACGATCGTCGACGACGGAGCGCAGGACGTCGACAGCGGCCACGGCACGCACGTTGCGGGCTCGGTGCTGAGCGACGGCGACGCCAGCGGCAACAACAAGGGCACGGCTCCCGCGGCCAAACTGGTCTTCCAGGCGACCGAAAACTGGGTGCGCACCTCGTCGCTCTGCAAGAACTTCTACGGCTACCTCGACGATTACTACCTGACGGGTCTTCCGCTCGATCTGCGCCAGCTCTTCCAGCAGGCGTACAGCGCGGGCGCGCGCATCCATGCGAACTCGTGGGGCAGCGCGGCGGCCGGCGATTACACCGCCAACAGCGCCAACGCCGACGACTTCATCTGGAACAATCGCGACATGACGATCACCTTCTCGGCGGGCAACGAGGGCATCGATGCCAACGCCAACGGCGTGATCGACAACGACTCGACCGGCTCTCCCGCGACGGCCAAGAACGTGATTACGATCGGCGCGAGCGAGAACGATCGCCAGGGTCACTTCGAGTGCGACACCAGCCTGACCTACACCTCGCGCGACACGACGTATCAGTCGGGCCAGACCTGTGCCAGCATGGGCGGCCAGAACCTGCTGGGCACCTACGGCCAGCGCTGGGGCGCCGATTACCCGGCCAACCCGATCGCCAGCGACCTGAGCGGCGGCAACCAGGAGCAGATGGCGGCCTTCTCGTCGCGCGGCCCGACCGATGACGGACGCATCAAGCCCGACGTCGTGGCGCCCGGCACCTGGATTCTTTCGAGCTACTCGGGCAAGTTCCAGGAAGGCTACGGCACCGCAACCAATCCGCAGAACGGCGCGTTCCAGTCCGACGGCTGGGGTATGCCGGCCAGCAGCCAGTACAAGTACTTCGGCGGCACGTCGATGTCGAACCCGCTGGCAGCCGGCGGCGCGGCAGTTGTGCGCGACTACTACCAGAAGGCCCACAGCGTCAACGCCAGCTCGGCGCTGACCAAGGCCACGCTGATCAACTCGGCCGTCGATCTTCAGGACGAGAACAACGACGGCGCCAACGACAACGACTTCCCGATCCCGAACGTCCACGAGGGCTGGGGCCGCATCAACCTGGTCAAAGCCACCAGCGGCAGCCTCCAGTTCGTGGATCGCACGACCGGCCTGAGCACCAACGCCACGGCGACCTACCAGGCGAACGTCAGCACGGCTGGCCCGCTCAAGCTCAGCCTGGTCTGGAGCGACTACGCCTCGACCGAGACCGCGACCAAGAATCTGGTCAACGATCTCGACGTCACGCTGACCTCACCCACGGGCACGGTCTATCGCGGCAACGTGTTTAGCGGCGGCTGGTCGACAACCGGCGGTACGGCGGATCGCACCAACAACGTCGAGAACATCTACGTCCAGTCGGCGGCGACCGGCACCTGGACGATCACCGTCAGCGCGTTCAACGTGCCCAACGGCCCGCAGCCCTTCGCGCTGGTCGTCGACGGCGGCGCGCTCACAGTGCCGCCACCGCCCCCGGCGATGCACATCGGCGACCTCGACGGCACCAAGGCGATGGTCGGCAACCGCTGGCAGGCCACCGTCACCGCGACCGTCCATAACGATACCCACGGCGCAGTTGCTGGCGCAACCGTCACCGGCACCTGGAGCGGCGGCTCCACCGGCACCGGCACCTGCACCACCAACAGCGCGGGCCAGTGCAGCGGGCTCAGCGCCACCATGCAGACCAATAAGGCCAGCACAACGTTCACCGTGACGAATGTTAGCCAGTCGTCGTACACCTACCAGTCGTCGAGCAACCACGATCCCGAGTCCGACAGCAACGGCACGGCGATCACGGTAACCAAGCCATAGCTCGGCGAAAATCCAGATCCAGACCGGGGATGCGGCTACGGCTGCATCCCCGGCGCTGTTTAACTGAGCGAAGTTTGAAGGCTTGTCCCTGCTGAGGATAAAGGATTAAGCTGTAACAGCGCGGCTCAACTCAGACCCGAGATGTTGATGCAGCGCGCTCAACATCTTGGTCGCCGCTATGGGATTGCCGCGACCTGTGGGAAAGTAGCAGGGAAAGACTGGATAGGTTCGTCCGTCAATGGTATGCGAGGAAAAAAATTCACAGCGGCCGTGCTGAGCATTCCACAGTTGATCGGCAAGACGAACGTTCAAGCCGGTCAGCGCGCGAAACGGGATCAGGCCAAACGCCACGATGTAGCGCGGCTGCACCAGGGCGATCTCGGATGCAAGCAGCGGCCAGCCAGCCGCCACGCGTGCGGCAGTCGGCAGGTTCGAGCTATCGTCGACGCACTTGACAGCATTTGTAATGTATAATCTTTGGCGGCGCGTCTCCTCCATCAGCATCTCGACCATCTCGGGCGTGCGGCCCATCTCTGCGATCCGCTGTGGCAGATCCGGGCGTACAAAACCAGACGTGGCCAGAATTTCCCATAGCTTGGGCTTGCCGGCGAAGGGAAAGCGCGGACCCGGCCAGCTTGCGTGAGCGGTCATGTTGCGCACTGTAGGATTGATAAAGACCAGCATCAGCGTCGGCTGGAAGCTACATCCGCCGCCGGGAACATGCCGGTAGCCCCGGCTGATCGTCGCGCAGGCGCTGCACTCGTCGAGCCGCGCGTTCAACGCGGCAAGTCGCGATTCGTTAACCATAGGTTTATCTATCCTTAACCCGGCCTACATTGAGTGTTTCTATACTGAGGTTATACCATGCTTCCAGCGATCGTTTCTTCCGCGCATGGCCTAGCCAAAGGAGCAGCGCCTTGCTAACGCTTCTCGTACTCATGATCAGCCTGTCCACATTCTGCGTCTTATCGGCCTGCTGCGTTGCGCAGAGTGAGCGCGACTAGGCTTGTCATCCCGGCGATCGCACACGTGACATTTCGTCCAAGGTCGCATTGACTCTCAATACAACCAATGGTATAGTCTCACCACAACTGAACAGCAAAGACGTTGAAGGGGAATAGTAAGCGTTTCCTCGCCGCCCAGCGAGCCGGAGATTGGTGTAAGTCCGGCCAAGCGATGCACGCCGAACCCGCCCCAGAGTCGCCACCGAACAAGCGGCATCCCGCGATGCGCTTTAACGTGAGCCGGTACGTCCTCCGTGATCGGGACAGCCTATCGCGATCAGCTTCTATCTGGAATCGCCGTAGGAGTAAGCGGGAATGCGTGCGCGTTCCAAGCAAGGTGGTACCGCGAGCCTTTAACGGCCCGTCCTTGAGCAAACTGCTCAGGACGGGCTTTTTGATTGTGATCGACAACATTTAGCGATCGGAGACGATATGCCGAAAGAACCAAGAACCGGAATTGAACAAAAGCTCAAAGCGGGTGCCCTTTGGGCGAACGAACAAAAAGCGATTATCGAAACCCTTTGTTCCCCACAGGTCCGAGGGATGAGGGCCTACCCCAACATTGACAAATCGAGTTAAACTTAGGAGGAAGGAACACTATGGCTAAAGAAGGAATAACGGCGCGCGATAAAGACTACTCGCAGTGGTATCTCGACATCGTGGACAAGGCCGATCTGTCGGAAAACTCGGGCGTGCGCGGCTGTATGGTGATCAAGCCCCACGGCTACGCGATCTGGGAGGCGATCCGTGACGCGATGGACGAGCGCATCAAAGCGACCGGCCATGTCAACGCCTACTTCCCGCTGCTGATCCCGAAAAGCTTTCTGATGAAGGAGGCCGAGCACGTCGAGGGCTTCGCGCCCGAGGTCGCCGAGGTGACACGTGCCGGCGGCGAGGAGTTGACCGAGACCTATGTTATTCGCCCGACATCCGAGACGATCATCGGCTCGACCTATGCCAAGTGGATTCGGTCGTGGCGCGATCTGCCGGTGCTGATCAACCAGTGGGCCAACGTCATGCGCTGGGAGCTGCGCACGCGGCCCTTTTTGCGCACGGCCGAGTTTTTGTGGCAGGAGGGCCACACTGCCCACGCCACCGAGGAAGAGGCCGAGCGCGAGACGCTGCTGATTCTGCACGACGTCTACGCCGATGTCGTCGAGAACGTCATGGCGATCCCGGTGCTGCGTGGACTCAAGACCGACCGCGAGAAGTTCGCGGGAGCGCTGCGGACCTACGCGATCGAGGCGCTGATGCAGGACGGTAAGGCGCTTCAGGCCGGCACCAGCCACAACCTGGGCCAGAACTTTGCGCGCTCGTTCGACATCAAGTACACCACCGCCGACAACCGCGAGGAATATTGCTGGACCACATCCTGGGGCACCTCCACACGGCTGGTCGGCGCTCTGATCATGGCGCACAGCGACGACGACGGCCTGGTACTGCCGCCCAAGGTCGCGCCGACGCAGGTGGTTGTGGTGCCGATCTTCAAGAACGACACCGAGCGCAGCGCCGTGATGGAGGCCGTCGATCGCATCACCGCCGATTGGAAGGGCCGCTTCCGCTTCAAGATCGACGACCGCGACAACCTTTCGCCGGGCTTCAAATTCAACGAGTGGGAAGTCAAAGGCGTGCCGGTTCGCGTCGAAGTTGGACCCAAAGATGTACAGAAGGGTACGGTCGCTGTCTCACGGCGCGATCAACCGGGCCGCGAGGGCAAGGCGTTTGTGGAGCAGGCTGGACTCACCGAGCATGTCACGCAGCTGCTCGACGAGATCCAGATCGCGCTCTTTGAGCGCGCGCTCGCCTTCCAGCGCGAGCACACCTTTGACGCCGGCACCTACGACGAGTTCAAGACGCGGGTCGAGCAGGGCTTCGTGCGGGTCTACTTCGACGGCGACGGCAACGACGAGGATCGGATCAAAGCCGAGACCAAGGCCACGGTACGCGTCATTCCGTTTGATCAGCCGGAAGCAGAGGGTACCTGCTTCTATACCGGTCGCAAGACC
>DASWTW010000151.1:0-8852 GCA_036401895.1 Herpetosiphonaceae bacterium
ATGGACCGCACCGAGAATGTCTGCCAGCTGGATCGCGATGTTGAGAAAGGTTGTAATATCGACGGCGTTCGGGCCGCTCACATGCTTGAGCGATGCACCGCCGAAGTCCTCCATGATCAGCGCCAGCGTGTTGTTGCAATGCTCCAGCGCATACACCTGCACCACACCGGGAAGCTTAATATCTTTGACGATATCGTACTGGCGGCGGAACTTCACCAGCTCGGCGGGAGACGGATAGTCATTATTCAGCAATTTCAAAACAACCGGCTTCCCGTCTGAGTTGCGCGTTGCGCGATACACCAGACTGGCCGCGCCTAAATGCACCTGCTCAGATATGGTGTACCCAGAAACGGTAGGCGTGGTGTATCCAGAAGCGATGGACATTGTGAAGCTCCTTATATCTCCGGCCACGATCGGTGCGGTGGTGATGCGTCCAGATAATTTTTAATCGCGAAACGATTTTAGGCTCCGGCCAGGGGAGCAGATACGCCTAGTGTGGCTCCCAGACTGCCTCGCCCTGGAGAATACGGTTGATCTGCTGGATAAACCGGGATCGCTCGATCGGCTTACCGATAAAGCCGTCAAAGCCTTCTCGGCGGGCGCGCTCAACCGTCTCCGGCATGCAGTTGGCTGTGATCGCCACCACCATCGGCTCGGTATCGAAGCTCATTTCTTCAAAGAAGGTGCGCAGCTTGCGGTGAACGGTGAAGCCATCCTCGTGTGGGATCGAGATGTCGAGCAGGATCAGGTCTGGACGGCGCAGGGCATTGTCGTTGAGCAGCTTGAAGAGCTGACGGCCTGAGGCGCGTGCGTTGCAATATTTGACGCCTACGTCGCCACGTAGAATATCACAAAAAATAAAAAGATTATCAGGGTTATCCTCGACAAGCAATACGACTGCTTCTCTGGGGTCCACAACGCTGGTCGTCATGATGGCGGCTCCTTTTGTCGCATGATGAAGAGCTAACACGTTCCTACATACGATCGCTGCAACAACGATCTTGCTAAACCAGGACAGAGTTGATCAACCCCGGCTAAGAAGTAGACAAGCACAGCGGCATGTTAAGACCGTCGTGAATCGGGATGTAGTTCAAGGTTTTGACGTTCCAACACCAACACAATCGCTGCCGAGAAGATGGTTGGGGGGATGGCTAGCGACAAGCTGCGGATAGCATACAGATTAACAAATCGCCCGGTTGAGCTAAACGCCTGATGGTCCTGTCTTTTCCCACCAGAAGTACAGTCTATGGTCACCCTTCCGGGTAAGCTCAACGCTCGGCGCCTGCTTGTAGGTATAACATGTGGTCCTGACGCCGAATATAGTACTTCAGGGTACCTGATTTACCCGTTCTGGCCCAAGTGGACAAGAACCGAACTTGAATATAGAATATACACACGCAACTTCAGGTCTCGATCGTACTCCTAGCTGCTGGTATTTGCGTACACGCATTCTCGTCACGGGATCTGATTACGGGCATCATGAAACATTTTCATGTTTATTGCCGGTGAGCGTTGCCAAAGTATGTTTCGACACGTGTCAACGACGACGAATCGTGTACCGTACCCGGTGTGGCGTGTCAGAAATGAGCATATTTTGGTAGGAATTGCCTCTTCCAAAGATCTTCTCGTAACTGTATAGTCTTTTTAAGCGTTGATCTGTCTAGAAGTCGATCAAGGCTTAAGTCAGTGGGTCGTGGATAGCGATCCGCAAGAGTAACGCCGAACGAATACCTGGTGCTACTCTGTGAGAACCTTAAAAAACATATAAGAGTTTGCCTTGAATCCGGTAAGGTACGCGATAAGGCGAGAGTGGTACTCTGTCAATAAGGTAGCTGAGTACTGAGTAAGCACCTTGATTACATAGAAGCCACAATCAAGTTACGTAGCGGACGGCATTTAAGCATAAGGCGAAGCTAACCTTCACGCTAGCAATATACAGAAATAATGGAAACAAGTATCACACTCTCGATGAATACATGCCCTGACGCACTGGTACTGTTCAGTGCCCGGCCTGCTCCCACTGTTTTTCTGAGCCGTATTTCTACTAAAGGAGGCTCGAAGACTTGCCCAACAAGTTGGTGGACAACGCATTCGCAGATTCGGCACTCGTATGGTATGGGCTCCGATATGTCCGCTCACCGCGTTTTTGTGAGCGTTCATGTCGCCGCCGACCACCCCACGGTTTGCAACCGTAACGACGGGGTCTCGGTTGCTCCAGCATTGAACGACACGTTCTACCAAGCGCCTCATCTGGTGAGTTTGAAACGATACAAAAGCGATACTTGGGTTGGTAGGGCGTAGGACCACTACCACCGTGTGAAGCGGCTGCCTAGGCTGATTTGCTCGTCCAAGCGATCGTGAAACCATGTTGTAGCTCGATCGAATTCACCACGAGGTAAGGCTAATCCAAACGTTCTTCTCACACGCCTTACGCCTGGATCATTGCCTAGTCAACATTCTTTACAAAGTCGTCAACAGGAGCATAGCTGTGTATATGCATGTCGAGAAGCGCCAGGACGCGCTTCTTTCACCCCCTACTGCCCAGAAGCAGAATTCCATGCTCGACTTATGGTCGTTGTCCTCAACATCTGAGGACCACCCATGTATACATCACGTATTTGAAGCGCAAGCAGCCAAGAATCCGCATGCCTGCGCTGTGGTATTCGAGCAGCAATCGCTGACCTATGCCGAGCTGGATCGCCGCGCCAACCAACTTGCCCATCTGCTGCGCACGATGGGTGTCGGCTCAGAAGTATGCGTTGCGGTGTACATGGAGCGCTCGCTTGAGCTGATCGTCGCGCTGCTTGGTGTACTCAAGGCGGGGGGCGTGTATGTGCCACTCGATCCCGCGTATCCTCAGGATCGGCTCCAGTACATGCTGGACGATTCGCAGGCGCCCGTGCTGCTGACACAGGAGCGGCTCTGCCATCAGCTGCTGGAGATCAATATCGAGAAGCTGCGTGTGGTCACGCTCGATGCCGACTGGCGCTCGATTGCGCAAGAACATGATGTGGCTCCGGCTTGCCGAAATAGCGCCGAGAATCTGGCCTATGTGATCTATACCTCAGGCTCGACCGGAAAGCCCAAGGGCGTGCTCGTTCCCCATCGCGGATTGAGCAATGTGGTTAACACGCAGATCCAGCTGTTTCAGCTAGGCCCCCAGAGCCGAATCCTTCAGTTTGCCTCGATCAGCTTTGATGCCTCGATCTTTGAAATTGTGATGGCCCTTGGTGTGGGCGCTACGCTGTACCTCGCCCCACGCACGACGCTGCTGCCGGGCCCGGAGCTGGTTCGCCTGTTACGCGAACAGTCGATTACGCACATCACCATCCCGCCCTCCTCGCTGGCCGCTCTCCCGAACGCCGATCTTCCTGCGCTGAACGTTGTGATTGTTGCAGGCGAAGCGTGCTCAAGCGCACTGGTTGCGCGGTGGGGCGCGCAGCGCATGTTCTTCAATGCGTACGGGCCGACCGAAACGACGATCTGGGCGACGACGTCGCGCTGTGTTGCCGATGACTCGCAGCCGCATATTGGCCGCGAGATCCTCAATACGCAGTGCTATATTCTCGACGAGCAGATGCAGCCGGTGCTGCCCGGCCGCGCCGGCGAGCTGTATGTCGGCGGTATCGGCCTAGCGCAGGGCTATCGCAATCGTCCCGATCTTTCCGCAGATCGCTTTGTTCCGAATCCATTTAGCGCTACTCCTGGCGCGCGGCTCTACAAGACTGGCGATCTGGCGCGCTACCTGGCGGATGGCAATATCGATTTCATCGGTCGCGTCGATGACCAGGTCAAGGTGCGCGGCTTCCGCATCGAGCCGAATGAGATCGCGACCGTGCTGATGGCGCATGAGGCGGTGCGCGAGGCGATCGTGATCGCTCGTGAGGATCAGCCCGGCGTCAAGCAGCTGGTCGCGTATGTGGTGGAGAACAAAGGGCTCCAGAGCGCTGGAACGGCGGATCTCGAAACGACGCTGCGCGCTCATGCCGCTGCCGAGCTGCCGGAATACATGGTTCCCTGGGCTGTCATTACGCTGGATGCGCTGCCCCTCACTCCCAACGGTAAAGTCGATCGCCGTGCATTGCCCGCTCCTGAGCTGACCCGAGCCGCTGGAGCGGATTTTGTTGCGCCGCGAACCGCCGCCGAGTCCGCGATTGCCGCGATCTGGACTGAGGTGCTGAGCGTTTCGCCGATTGGCGTCAACGATAGCTTCTTCGTGCTGGGCGGTCACTCACTGCTGGCCGGTCAGGTGCTGGTCCGCTTGCGTGAAGCCTTCGGCGAGCATGTGTCGATGCAGATGGTTTTTGAGCAGCCGACGATCGCCGAGCTTGTCGCCGCGATCGCTGAGGGCAGCGATGAGGCAACTGTCGACTACCAGGCGCAGATGTACCTCGACCGCAAGACGTTCAACTGTGAGCTGCATGACACGATGGAGGCGCCGGAGCTGGGCCTGGATGTCGAGCGACCGGCCTCGGGCAAGCTGCCGCTCTCGTTCGCGCAGCAGCGCCTGTGGTTGATCGAGCGCTTCGATCCCGGCAATCTTTCGTATCTGGTCCCGCAGGCGGTTCGCCTGACCGGCGCGCTGAATATCGAGGCGCTTGAGCAGAGCTTCAACGAGCTGAT
This sequence comes from Herpetosiphonaceae bacterium, assembly GCA_036401895.1. Taxonomy (GTDB): domain Bacteria; phylum Chloroflexota; class Chloroflexia; order Chloroflexales; family Kallotenuaceae; genus LB3-1. Next base: position 4,624 of record DASWTW010000151.1, read on the forward strand.
CCGGCGTCACGAGTCGCTGCGCACGGTGTTTCGCATGATCGACGACCAGGCGGTGCAGGTGGTTCTGCCCTCGCTGTCGATCGCGCTGCCGCTGATCGATCTGGAAGCGCTGGACCGCGCTGAGCAAGAGCTGGGCGTGCAAACGCTGGCCGACATGGATGCGCGCCGCCCCTTCGACCTTGAGCGCGGCCCGCTGCTGCGCACGACGCTGCTCCGGCTGGGCGCGGAAGAGCATATTCTGCTCCTGACCATGCATCACATCGTGATCGACGACTGGTCGCTCTCGATCTTCTGGCGCGAGCTGAGCGCGCTGTATCGCTCACATGTCACCGGGCAGGCCGCGCCGCTCAAGGAGCTGAGCCTGCACTACCCCGACGCGGCAATCTGGCAGCGCGAGTGGCTTTCCGGGGCGGTGCTGAATGAGCAGACCACCTACTGGCAGCAGCAGCTGCGCGGCTGCGCCTCGATCCTGAACCTGCCGACGGACCGCCCGCGTCCTGCCAAGCAGACTTTCTGCGGCGCTCGTGAGACGATTGTTCTGCCGAAATCCCTGGCCTGTGCACTGAATACCCTGGCTCAACGTGAAGGCGCGACACTGTTTATGACGTTGCTGGCTACGTTCCAGGTGCTGCTTCAGCGCTACAGCGGTCAGTCCGATTTCGTGATCGGCACGCCGATCGCCAACCGCCGCCGCCGCGAGTTCGAAGATCTGATCGGCTTCTTTATCAACACGCTGGCGCTGCGTGCCGACGTTGCCCCGGCGCTCTCCTTCCGCGAGCTGCTGAAGCGCGTACGCGGCACGGCGCTGGGCGCGTTCGTCAACCAGGACCTGCCGTTCGAGCAGGTGGTGGAGCTGGCGCAGCCCGAGCGCGACCCGAGCCGCAACCCGCTGTTCCAGGTGATGTTTGCGCTCCAGAACGCTCCTCGCGAATCGCTCTACCTTGAGAGCCTGGAGGTCGAGGTTACTCAGCATACCGGCGTCACCGCTCAGTTCGATCTTTTCCTCGAAATGATCCAGGTGCCCAACGGTCTGCTGACCTCGTTCGAGTACAACACCGACCTTTTCGACGCTGCCACCATCGCCCGCATGCTGGGTCATTTTCAGACCTTGCTTGAAAGCGTTTGCAACAACCCCGATCGCCGCGTTTCGTCGCTGCCGATGCTGCCCGCCTGCGAGCAGCGCCAGCTGGTGATCGACTGGAACGCGACGCAGGCGACCTACGCCGAGGAGCTGCGGCTGCATGAGATGGTCGAGGCGCAGGTTGCACGCACGCCGCACGCGACGGCGGTGAGCTTTGACGGCCAGCAGCTGAGCTACGCCGAGCTGAACAGCTGCGCCAATCAGCTGGCGCATCACCTTCAGCGGCTGGGCGTCGGCCCGGATGTCGCGGTCGGTATCTGCATCGAGCGCTCGCTTGAGATGGCGATCGCGGTGCTGGCGGTGCTGAAAGCGGGCGGCGCGTATCTGCCGCTGGACCCGGCCTATCCGCAGGAGCGCCTGACGTTCATGCTGGCAGATACGCAGGCTCCGGTGCTGTTGACTCAGGAGCGCCTGCTGGCAACGCTGCCGTCGCACAGCGCGCACGTGATCTGCCTCGACACCGAGTGGGACCGCATCAGCTACGAGCCGACCTGGCCGACGACCAACGCCGCCAGCGCCGACAACCTGGCCTATCTGATCTACACTTCGGGCTCGACCGGCCGGCCCAAGGGCGTCGCGATGCCGCAGCGGCCGCTGATCAACCTGATCAACTGGCAGCTTCAGCAGTGGAGCCCCGAGCAGCAGACGACTACGCTGCAATTCGCCTCGCTGAGCTTCGATGTATCATTCCAGGAGCTGTTCTCAACCTGGTGCTCCGGCGGTTCGCTGGTGCTTATCTCGGCTGAGACCCGCCAGGACAGCGTGCAGCTGTTGCAGACCATGGAGCGCGAAGGCGTCGAGCGCATCTTCTTGCCGTTTGTCGCGCTGCAATTCCTGGCCGAGGCCGCCGAGCAGCAGGAGACGCTGCCGAGCCGTCTGCGCGAGATTATCACCGCCGGCGAGCAGCTTCAGATGACGCCCGCGATTGTGCGGATGATTGAGCGCCTGGGCAACTGCACGCTGCACAACCACTACGGCCCCTCCGAGACCCACGTCGTCACGGCTCACGATCTGGTCGGCAATCCCGCCGCCTGGGCTGCACTGCCGCCGATCGGCCGCCCGATCCATAACTCGCAGATGTATGTGCTGGATCAGCACCTTTGCCCGACACCGGTCGGTATTCCAGGCGAGCTGTACATCGGCGGCGACTGCGTGGCGCGTGGCTACCTGAATCGCCCTGAGCTGACCGCCGAGAAGTTTATCGCCGATCCCTTCAGCGCTACTCCCGGCGCGCGCCTCTACAAGACCGGCGACCTGGCCCGCTACCTGGCCAACGGCGACATCGCGTTCATGGGCCGCATCGACCACCAGGTCAAGGTGCGCGGCTTCCGCATCGAGCTCGGCGAGATCGAGACCACGCTCCAGCAGCACCACGGCGTTGGCGAGTGTGTGGTGATTGTGCGCGAGGACAAGCCCGGCGACAAGCGCGTGGTGGCCTATGTTGTGGCCGCGCATCACGCCGATGTCACCAGCGCCGATCTGCTTGAGTTCCTGCGCGATAAGCTGCCCGAGTACATGGTCCCGTCGGCGCTGGTGATGCTCCATGCGATGCCGCTCACGCCCAACAGCAAAGTCGATCGCCGGGCGCTGCCTGCTCCCACGTCGACCGACCGCGAGACCAAACGCACGATCGTCGAGCCGCGCACGCAGCTTGAGGCGCAGCTGGCCTCGCTCTGGGCCGATCTGTTTGGCCTCGACCGCGTCAGCACCGACGACCACTTCTTCGCCCTGGGTGGCCACTCGCTGCTGGCAATCCGCCTGACCGCGCAGATCAAAGCGGCCTTTGGTCTGGATCTGCCGCTGCGCGACCTTTTCTCATCGCCGACAGTCGCGGGCTGTGCGCAGGCGATCGAGGCGGCTCAGCGGCGCTGCACCATCGAGGCCTGCGACCCGCTGATCGACATGATCGCCGATACCGCGCTGGACTTCTCGATCCGCCCGATGCCGCGCGAGGACTGGTTTACAGCCGCTCCCAAGGCGCTCTTCCTGACCGGCGCAACCGGCTTCCTGGGCGCGTTCATGCTCCACGAGCTGCTTCAAGTTACCAACGCCGACATCTACTGCCTGGTGCGCGCCAAGACCGGCGAGCAGGGTATGCGGCGGCTGCGCACGGTGCTTGAGCAGTATCAGCTGTGGGACGAGGCGATGAGCGAGCGGATCGTGCCGGTGCTCGGCGACCTCAGCCGCTGCCACCTGGGCCTTTCCGAGAGCGACTTCGCGGCGCTGGCCAACAAGATCCACGGCATCTACCACAGCGGTGCACTGGTCAGCTTCATCTATCCCTACGCGGCGCTCAAAGCCGCCAACGTCGTGGGCACGCAGGAAGTGATCCGGCTGGCCTGTCAGGGCAAAATGAAGCCGCTGCACTATGTTTCGACGATCGCGACCGCCACGACCGCCCAGCGCAGCCGCGCCGGCATCGTCAACGAAAACGCAACGCTCGGCGCGATCGATAGCATCGACAGCGGCTATGTGCAGACCAAGTGGGTGGCCGAGCATCTGGTGATGGCCGCTAAAGAGCGCGGCCTGCCGGTCTCGATCTACCGGCCCGGACGCATCACCGGCCACAGCGTGACCGGCGCGTGCAACACCGACGATTTCATCTCGCGGCTGCTGATGGGCTGGCTCCAGATGGGCAGCGCTCCCGAGATCAACATGGTCGAGAACTTCGCGCCCGTCGATTTCGTCGCCCAGACGATCGTACATCTGTCGCTCCAGCGCGAAACGATCGGCCAGACCTTCCACGTGCTCAACCCCGAGTGGACCGACTTCCGCGCGCTGGCGCAGACGCTGCGCAACATGGGCTACCCGATCACGATCCAGCCCTACACCGACTGGCTCGCCGATCTGCACGCCGTCGCGCAGAACGAGAACGACAATGTGCTGTATCCGCTGCTGTCGTTCTTCAACGCCATGCCCACCGAGAACGCCTGGGTCAACTGCCTTCAGATGCCACAGTTCGGTATCCAGAACATGATCGACGGCCTGGCCAATAGCTCGATCGTCTGCCCGACCTTTGGCCCGCAGCATATTCTGGCCTCGATCGCCTATCTGCTCGGCAGCGGCATGATCGACGGCGGCACGTCGG
>DASWTW010000152.1:0-48934 GCA_036401895.1 Herpetosiphonaceae bacterium
GGCGGCGGGCGACCAGCAGATCCGAGCGCACCAGCACGATCGCCGGATCGAGCGGCGCGCGCGCCTCGGCGGCATCCAGCACAGCCGACGCCTCGTCGAGATTGCCGGCATTGATCGCAATTGTCGCGTACAACGTGGCGATCAGCGGCTCGTGGGGATATTGTGTCACCAGCTCGCGGAGCTGTGTCGTGGCGGCGGATGTCTGGCCCAGCTGCCAGCGCGCATAGGCGGCGTGCGCCTCGGCAAGCGGCTCGCGGGGAGCGTCGACCGTCACCTGCTCAAAGGTCGCGATCGCCAGGCGCAGCAGATCCAGATCGAGCAGCTGCTGGCCGATCAGCTGCCTTTGCTGCTCCTGAGGCGCGGCCAGAATCGCCTCAAGCTGCCGCGCCTGCCCAACGATCGCGCCGGATGTGAGCGGCAGCAGCGGTCGTGTTTCAGGCGCCGGGTCGGGCAGTGTTTCGGGGATCAACTGGAGATGCCTGAGCGCAGTTTCGGGAGCGTGGGGCGCCAGCGCCAGCGCCAGCCGCAGCCGAGCAAAGCCGCGCCAGGGCTCAGCCAGCGATCCGTCCAGCGCGGCGGTGTAGTCGTCGATGGCGCTGGAACGCAGCCCACCGTGCAGCGCCAGCTCGCCGGAGAGCACATCGACCAGCGCTTGATATGGCGACTGTGGATCAACGGATAGCCACTCAGCCTGCGCGCGATCGAAAGCGCCGCGCTGGGCCGCGCACTGCCCAACGATCAGATGCGCCTGAGCGGCCTCGTCGCGGCGAAGCGGCTTGCCCAGCGCCGTAGCCGCATACATCTGTGCCTGAGCGCAATCACCGCGCAGAAGCATGATCGTGGCAAGCCGAATATCGACCAGCGCGGGCACAGAATCGGAAGAGCGCAGCGCCCGGTAGCTGCGCAGCGCTTCGGTCACGCGGCCGGCCTGCCAGAGCTGCTCTGCGGCGCGCAGCGCGGCCGGCTGCTGTGCTGGACGCAGCACAAGAACGATAACCACGCCGATCAACACCAGCACAGAAAAATAAGCCAGCTTCAGTGAGCGCGGCATGTCACGCGAGATCGAGGTCATGCCCACACTGTACCGGCTTTATGCAGGCTCTGGAGCGACGAGCGCTGCCTGGCGGCTCCTATCACCGCGCAGCCGTTTGGCAATGTGTGGCTAGTCCCCGGCAGGCGGCAGTGCTTCGAGCAGCCGGATCAGCCCGCCCAGATGGCGATCGTGCCGCAGCAGCAGCCAGCCGGAGCGCTCAAGCAGCGCCGGAGTATCACGGTTGGGATGGCAGCCGCCCGCGATCGTTGCCCAGAGCGGCGTGATCAGATCCAGCATGGCGTCGGGCAGCGCATGATTGGTGCGCGTGTGCTCTAGCTGAATCAAGCGCCCGCCAGGACGCAGCACCCGCGCCACCTCGCGCAGCGCCAGATCGGGATCGGGAATCGAGCAAAAGACCAATGCCGAGGTCACATAGTCGAAGGTTGCGTCGGGAAAGGGCAGCCGCTCGCCATCGCCGACGATCGTCTGAGCACCTCGGCTGAGCGCCCGACGGAGCAGATCCAGCTCAACATCGACGCCGATCACTCGCGCGCCGGAGCCATAGGCCGGCAGATTCAGGCCGGTGCCCACGCCTAGCTCAAGAATATCGCCGGACAGCGAGGCGAAGATCTGCCGCCGCCACGTGCCCAGCTTGCCCGCGCCGAGCCGGCCCACAACGCCATCGTATAAATCTGGCTGCTGCTCAACACCACGCATAGCTAGCCCTGCACCGTATGACCCGCCAGGGTCAGCTCAACGATCGCACGGGAAATATCCTCAGCCTTGACCAGCAGATAATCTGTGTCGAAGGTCGAGACCGCAAAAATGCTGATCCCGGCGTCGGCCAGGGGTTTGGTGAGCGCCGCCAGAATGCCCGTCAGCGAGAACGAGAGCGGACCTGCCACCTGAAAGCAGCGCCAGTCCGGCTCATGCGGCACGTCAGGCTGTCGCTCAGGCCGCGAGCAAACAACCGATAGCTCATCCGCTGTGCGCGTGATCGACACAAAGCCGCCGCGCAACGCCCACTCCGGGATCGGAGCATCCCGATCCAGACGATAGATCGTCAAAATCTCGTCGAGAAGCACTAAAGTTAGTTTTGGCGCATCCATAGTTCGTCCTGTGGCGAAGCGCCTGGCGTGTTGGTGCGACCAGGGCTAAGTGGCGGATTACACGCTGGGTTCGATCAGGGAATACGTGAATCTTGCGCGCTTCAGGTAAGCCTGCTTTCCAACGATTGTGCCGGGAACGAGCGTGTGCGGATCGCTGCTAAGATGCGCTCACACCAACCTGAGATCGACAATGATCTGGCTGTATCGCCGGAAAGAATTTGTCGCAACCAGGTATGTAGCAAGTTCTACACCAGCTTGTTTAGTAAAGATTACACAGGAATTACAGACAGGATACGCCAAAAGGAAGCGCTGTATGGGCAGCTTTCGCGAAAAGCGGAAACCAAGCGACAAGAGCTACATCAAGACGATCGGCATCTCGACGACCTTAGACGGGTTGTGCCGCGCCAGCCACTCGTCGGCCCGCGCGATCATCCAGGCGCCAAAGGTGGTCAGCAGCTCCAGCACAACCTCGCGATCGGTCGACGGCTGGATCGCCAGCTCCAGCACACGGCGCATCGCCTGCTCCTGCGCTGGATAGTGTCTGGCGAAAAACTCGTAGCAGAGCTTCAGATCGCGGGTAAACACGCCTTCTTCCAGCATCACCAGCGAAAAGCCGGCGCGCAGAATGTTCTTCATGATCCGGCGACACCAGTAGAGCACTCTGGGCGCTGAGCCGTCGGCGTGCAGCGCAGCGATCGCCTCCTCGATGTCGGGCTGAATCTGGCTGATGTCGTTGTTGGCGACGATCGCGTCCGGCTTGAAGCCCGGCAGCTGCGGCGCGAGATCATCGCCCCACACGCAGGCGCTCTGCGTCTTGAGCAGAAAGCCCATTTCGGTAAAGCGATCCGTCACCAGCACCTCGGCCAGCGGCCAGATCTCAAGCTGTACATCGGAGACGATCGGATGCAGCCGCGCGATCTCGGCTCCGGCGGCTTTGAGCCATGTGTCGTCGACAGCCTCGGGATCGCCGGAGACCACCGCAAAGCAATCAAGATCCGACACGCCGGGCACCGACTGGCCACGCGGCACGGTTCCACGAACGTACACGCCCGAGAGCTGCGCTCCCAGGTGCTCGCGATACGCCGTAACCGCAGCGGCGACAGCGGCTTGATAGGGCGGCAAGATCTTATCGGGGCTGGCATCGCTGAGCAGATAGCCGTCGGCGTCGAGCGGCCACAGCCCACCGATGTTGAGTAGTTGTAGCGGCATAGATTTGCTTTACTCCTGCGTCGGAGCCGGCACACGCCAGTAGACGCCGTGGTCGCGCTCCATCAGCTGATTGATAATAAACTCACGGCGCAGCGTGGCGCAGTCCGGGTGATGACGCTTGAGGATCTCGTTGACCTCGCGCTCGGTGTACTGCCGATCCGGCTCAAACTTGTTCAACAGCCACTTGAGGATCACCATCCGCTTCTTCGGGAGAGTCGGAATATCGCGCAGCCGCTCGCCGTCAAGAAAAGTCTTGAGAATCTTCTGCTCCCAGGCGTCCTCCGCGATATTGCTTGGCTGCGCCGCGATCTTTTCCAAGGTAAACAGCCTCTGCGTCAAGCCTTGCAGCGACTCGTTGTCGAGCCAGTAGAGATGCGTGTTACCCTCGGCGCGCATACCCACCAGACCGATCTCCTTGAGCTTTGCCAGATGATGCGAGACGGTCGGCTCTTTGAGCTTGAGCATGGCCGCCAGCTCACCAACGCTGGCCTCCTGATTCGCCAGAATACCCAGCAGCTTGAGACGGCTTTCGTGAGCCAGCACTTTGAGCAGCTGGAGCGGCGTGCTTACATCTTGAACATCCATAATACACTCCTATTTAGATATTCATCTAATTAGAAGTGTATCGAAATAGATCGAAAAGCACAAGCCGGACTTAAGTTGTATCTGCGGCGCTGCTAGAAATAGCCTTCCATCAGCCGCTCGATCCACTCCGGCACAGACGCGCCGCTTACATGATCAAAGGCTGGAACGTAGGGCTTGATGTCGAGCACCGGCGTGCCGTCGATCGCATCCAGGCCGCGCAGGGTGAGCAGCGCGCCGCTGACGCCGACCAGCTCAGCCGCCGTGATGCCGATCGGATTAGGGCGATGTTTGGCCCGCTGCGCAAAAATACCCACTGGCGGCATATCGGCGCGGCCACGCGGGCGGCGAACCAGATCTGAGGCGGCGTCGAACGAGGACTGGTGCATCCAGAAGACGACCAGCACATGCGAGAACTGATCGAGACCTTGCAGACCCGGCGCGAGATGCTCGGCCAGATGAATCTCGGCGATCACATCGCCCCAGTTTTCGTCGACGCCCTCGCTGACCGGCGAGCGCACCGTTCCAATCGCCTCAAAACTCAGCATTAGCGTCTCCTTCCTGATTGGCGATCTCGATCAGATTGTCGTCGGGATCGCGCAGATAAACCGAGCGGATCGGGCCGAGCGCGCCGGTTCGCGCAACCGGGCCTTCCTCGATCGTCACGCCGCACGACTGAAGATGGGCGATCACATCAGCCAGCGGCGTGGCCGTAATGAAGCAAAGATCGCCGGAGCCTGCGGTTGGATGCAGCGCGCTGGGCTCGAACTCATGCCCGACCTGATGAAGATTGATCTTCTGCGCGCCGAATCGCAGCGCCCGACGACCACCGCCAAAGCTAACCACGTCCATGCCCAGCACGCGCCGGTAAAACTCGCAGGTTCGTTCGATGTCCTGCACCGTCAGCACAAGATGGTCAAGCCGTTCGATCTGCATAGCTATGTCCATTCGCCTCCTAAAATCCCGCCGTTTATCGTACTCTAGAGCGCCAGGCGCAGGCAAACGTTTATTGAAGCGAACACTTTTAGATTTGGCAGCCTCGGATGCGTGGAGTATCATACGCGGCGGTATTGCATGATTCGTAGATATTGAGGAATATTGAGCACTCCATCCGATTTCAAGTGCGCACGAATACGGCGGCGCAGCTATCCAGCACTGCTGTTGATCCTTGCGCTGCTGAGCGCATGCAGCAGTCAACCGCCCGCCGAGACCAGCCAGCAAACAGCGATCGCCGCCAGTGCCAGCCCATCGCTGCCGCCCGCGCCGTCGATTGAAGCGACCACCGAAGCGACGAGCGAGGCTACCATCGAGGCGACGACCGAAGCCACCTCCGAGCCAGCGCCGCTGACCACCACGCTGCCGCTGATCACCGAGACCGTGACGCTGGCAGCGCCGCAGCCGCTGCAAAACACCGAGATCGTCGATCGTCCGCTGCGGAATATGCGCGCTCTGACCGACGGCTCGCGCAAGTACCGGATCGCGCTGTGGAGTCCCGGCGCAGATTGGATCGCCGCCACGCCGCAGGATGGCCCTGGGCTGGACGCGATCAACGTCAGCAGCGGCGAGGTCCGCGCAATCGTGACCGATACCTTTGTGCTGGAGCCGGTCTGGCTCGACGCGACGACACTGCTGGTTCATCGCACCGCCGGCGACGGCGATCAGTTGGTGCGGGTAACACTGACTGAGCAGGGCACGAAATCCGATCCGCTGGTGACCAACGCGCCGCCTTTGAGAGCGATCGGCACCGGCGGCGGCGTGGTAGCGTTTTCTACCGCTGAGCAGCTGTCCGTGTTGAGCCAGCCGACCAGACAGGACGTTCCGCTGCCGATTCCGGCGCTGATCACCGCGCCCGCGCCACAGACCGAGGACGGACTGACCGTCGCGATCAATCCGGTGGTGCCGAATCTCGAATCGATCTCGACGCTGCTGGTGCATATCACCGGCGCGCGCGCAGCCGATCGCGTGACGATCACGCCGCTGAGCAGCGCCGACGAAGGGCTGTGGCTACCGCGCTGGTCACGGGATGGCAGCAGGCTGGCGCTGACCAGCATCGAGGGGCGAATCGTCACCAGCAGCCGCGACGGCGGCGAGCGCTTCGATCTCGGCCCCGGCGATCTCCCGGCGTGGTCGCCGGACGGCACGCGGCTGGCGTATGCCGGAACCAGCGCCGGGCTGGAGTTTCTGGATCGCGATATTCATCTCGTCGATTGGCGCGGCCAGGAACCCCGCCTGCGGCTCACGGATGCCGACGAGGAGCAGTTTTTCACGTCGCCGTCATGGTCGCCGGATGGAGCACAGCTCGCGTGTGTGGAGATCGACGACGGCAAGATCTATGTCGGCGCGCTGCCGCCGCGTTGACACCTGTGCTACGATTCAGCCGGCTTGAGCGGCAAGGAGAAGCCATGCAGACAAAGACGCTCTATGCGATCGACAGCTCGATCCGCGAATGTTCGGCGACCGTGCTGGCCGTCGAAGGGAATGAAGTTGCCCTCGACGAGACCCCATTCTATCCTGGCGGCGGTGGTCAGCCCGCCGACACGGGCACGCTGGAATCAGAGGGCCAGCGCTGGAATGTGACGGCGGTGCGCAAAGATGACCAGTACGTCTGGCATACACTTGAGGGCGCGGAGCCGCCCAGCGTGGTGCAGCAGGTTTGGGGCAAGCTGGACTGGGAGCGGCGCTACCTGCTGATGCGCACCCACAGCGCGCTGCATGTGCTGAGCGCGGTCGGCTACCGCGACTACGGCGCGAGCGTCACCGGCGGCAACATGACACCCGGCGAGGGACATCTCGACTTCGAGATCCGGAACTTCACGCCCGAGCTGGCCCAGGAGATGATCCGCAAAGTCAATCACGAGATCGCGCAGGATCGCGAGATCAGCGTGTACTTCCTGCCCCGCGACGAGGCATTCCAGCTGCCGGATCTGATTCGCACCAAAACCAACCTCGTGCCGGAAGGCGTCGCCGAGGTGCGCATCGTCGAGATCGCGGGGCTGGACCGGCAGGCCGACGGCGGTACACATGTCGGCAACACCGAGGAGATAGGCGAGGTCAAGCTGGTGAAAACCCGCTCCAAAGGCGCAACCAACAAGCGAGTGATCATTGGTCTGGAGCCGTAGCAGATCACGGTTGAGCCGGCGATCACAGAAGCGCAGCGCACCCAACTATATGGATGCGCTGCGCTTTGGCTCTCTAGAAGACACCTGCTGTGCTCTGGGCGCCGTCAGCCTACCTGCGGCTGGGCCTCTGAGATGGGAAACGTTTCCAGCCACCGCAGCGCCTCGGCCTCTGAGGTAAACAGGCGCGTCGGGATGTCGGATTTACTGAAGCCCATATACAGATTACCGATCACCCGGCTCATCGGCGAGCCGATCAGCAGCGCGATCGCGACCAGGCCCGGCGTATGGCCCGGCTGTGTGTAATACTCGCGCGCCTCACGATCCTGCGATTTCATCTGCCGCAGATCGACCAGCGCTCGGTATTCCCGGCCCTGCATGATGTTCCGCATGATCATGCCATTTTCTCTGGCATCATCCAGGGCCTGATGCGCGCCGGGCAGGATCGTAACTCGAACCAGGCTATTCGACTCCAGACAGATTGTCGAAGTCCGCGTAACAAACTCTTGCGTTTCCATGAATCGGCTACTCCTGCCGCGCTAATGGTTCTGATCGTCGCTGGAAAGCGGGAGCTCTTTCAGCCAGCCGATAGCGTCGGCCTCCGAGGTGAAAAGACGCGCCGGGATGTTGGATTTATTGAAGCCCATAAAGAAATTCCCGATCACCCGGCTCATCGGCGAGCCAATCAAGATCGCGACCGCAACCAGGCCCGGCGTGTGCCCTGGCTGGCTGTAAAATTCGCGCGCCTCGCGCTCCTGCGACTTGAGCTTCCGAAGGTCGAGCAGCACGGTAAACGGCTTTCGCTGACCGAGCTTGTCAAAAACACCTGCATCGGTCTGGGCATCCGCCAGAGTCTGCACCACATCCGGCAAAGCCGTAACACGTATCATCCTGCCAGCTTCCATCCGAATCCGTGCCGTCCGCGTAAGGATTTCTTCGCTTTCCATGAATAGCCTGCTCCTGCTGCGCTAATAGTTCTGGTCGCCGCTGGAAAGCGGAAACTCTTTCAACCACGCGATGGTGTCAGCCTCCGAGGTGAAGAGCCGCGTCGGCGTGCTCGATTTATTGAAGCCCATAAAGAAATTGCCGATCAGCCGGCTTACGGTCGCCATTCTCGTCGACCGTGACCAGCCTTTGTGTGTGGCTCGGCTCGCTATAAAACTCGCGCGCCTCGCGCGCCTGCGACGCCATCTGACGAATATCAGCCAGCGCCCTGAACGGCCTTCCCTGTGATAGCTCCTCAAGCGCCTGTATATTTTCTTTGGCATCCGCCAGAGTCTGCTGCGCGTCGGGGAAGATGGTAACCCACGCCACCATGTCGGCTTCCATGCCTACCCTGGAAGTTCGGGTAACTATTTCTTGCGTTTTCATGTCGATCTTACCTGTCTCAAAGGGAAGAAATCCAAGCCGGGCACTGCGCCATCCCGGCGCCCTGGCTCGGACTATCGCTCGTTCCCCAGCACGGCAGCGATCCCGCTCTGGAGCGTGCTGTGCGTCATGATGTCGCGCAGATTGATGTCCAGGCCCACCAACGTTTGGGCAACCTCGGGCCGAATGCCGGTCAGGATCACCTGCGCGCCCAGCAGCTTCACCGCCTGCGCCGCCTGGATCAGCGCGTTGGCCACCTGCGTATCGACGACGGGCACACCCGTAATATCCAGGATCGCAATCTCCGCCCGCATGGAGGCGATACCCTGAAGCAGGGATTCCAGCACCTGCTGAGCGCGCTGCGAATCCACACTGCCGATCAGCGGCATAACCACCACCTGATCGCTGATTGGGATCAGCGGCGTCGATAGCTCGGCCAGGATCGCCGCCTGTGCGCGGATTGTTTCTTCCTGCACAATGCTCCGGCGCAGCGCCTCCTCGGCCTTTCTACGCTCGGTAATATCGCGCACCGTGCAGACGGCTCCCTGCACCTTGTCGGCGGAGCGCATGGCGGAGGCGGAGAGCGCCACTGGAAAAACGCGGCCATCGGCAGTACGGCAGGTCGTCTCTATCGTGCGAGCCTCGGCCTGGCCGGTGATCGTGTTCAGCACATTGGCGGTGCCTTGCGCGTCCGCAAACAGCATAGTGATCGGCTGAGCGATAAACGCCTGCTCCTTGTAGCCAAAGAGACGCAGCGCCGCGCGATTAATGGTCCTGATGATCCCGCGCTCATCGACGACGATCAGCGCGTCGAGCATGGACTCGATGATGTTGTCGACATACTCGCGCGAGACCGTGGACACCGCCAGCTCATTGTTCAGCTCATTGAGCCCAAAGGCGATCGCATCCATGATCGAGCCTTCTTCGCCCACCGAGGCTTTGCGGGTAAAATCGAGCGCCGCCATGCCGCTGATCACATCCAGCAGCTCTTCAAAGCGCCGCTCGTTCTCAGCCCACAGCATGTGCTGAGAAGCCAGCGCCTCGGCAAGCTGATTCAGCTGATCGATGATCTGATCCAGCGGATCGCCTTGTCCGGTCCCGGCCGCACGAGCCGACCAGTCGCCAGCTCGAATTTGGGAAAGGGTTCCAAGAATCGCAGCGATCCGTGGATCACTGGCGGGTGGTGCTTGATTATCCAATCCAGAGCTCCTCTCTCTTACTGAATGATCTTATCCGTCGAGAGCGCTTGTCTGGGCAGCAGGTAGAATTCGTTGCGGCTCGCTCCAGGAGCAGGCGCATCCACGAAGGCCAACAGTAGATAAACTTGATTACGATCAGAGGAAACAGCGGATAGCTGTGTAGCTTACCACTCGCACGCAGGGCTAGCTACCAGCCAGCCTGAGCCGATGGTACCACAGCCGCCAGATACCGACAACTACTTAGCCGTAGGATAACCACAGCTTGAATATGCGCCGACAGACGCCAGGCGGCGCGACCGTACGAGCGGCTGCTGCTCTGGCTTGTAGCTGCGGTACAATACGCGTATGAAACAATCAAAAGCACCGCTTGTGCGCTGCCCATGTTGCAGCGAAACCTTTCCCTTGACCGACGATCTATACGTCAAGCCGGCGCCTGCCGCGCCTGCGCCCCAGCAGGAGCAGCAGCCAAATCTTCCGCCGGGCGCGATCCCGATCCTGCTGATCTTCGACGGCGGCAGCGTCGGCAATCCCGGCGACGGCTACGGCTCGTACCAGCTGACGGTAGAGGGCAGAGCCGAGGAGCCCAAACGGCTTCAGTTCGGCCCTAACTATACCAACAATGAGGCCGAGTACGATACGCTGATCGCGGCGCTGGAGGCGATTTTGCTGCGATCTCGCGATCCGGGCTATGTGTATCTCGACATTCGCGGCGATTCGCAGCTTGTGATCAAACAGATCACCGGCCAGTGGAAGGTCAAGGAGCCACGGATGCAGCAGCGTGTTCAGCGCGTCCATGAGCTGCTGAAATATCTCGCAGCCTGGCGCGCAACCTGGCACGGCCGCCAGAACAGCGTCGATGCGCTCGGACACTAGGAGGCGTATGCCACGATTTCCACTCCTCGATCGCATCGCGCTGCCGGTCACCTTTGACAGCTATGTGCCGGGAAATTTGCATCCCGATGGCCGGCGCTACCTGCCGCTGCTGATCTTCAAGCTCGCCAGCGGCATCTCGATCGGCGTCGTCGACCGCCATCATATTGTCGACCCCGAGCTTGAAGGCCGCTCCGGCGTAGCTCAGCTGGTCTTTCTGCTTTCGAACGTCGAGCTACAGCCGCCGCACACTTCCCGGCAAGGCATCTTCACAGAGCCACACAATCGCAGCGGCATGACGACTATGCCCGAGGCCTACGGATCAGTTGTGGCGGTGCCAAGCTGGGAAGTTGAGCAGGGCCACCTTCCGTACGACTCGCTCTACACGGAGCTGGTGCTGGAGGTCGGCAACGGCACGATCGGTGTGCGCACGCATGTGACCGCCGACAATCTGGCCGCAAAGCTGGGCAAGGCGCAGCTTGCCGTGGGCGATTGGATTACTGTCTCACGATCGCGCGTCGATGTTCTCGGCTTTGATATCAGCGGCTGATACGAAAGGAGCCTGGCATGGCAGATAAAATCCACGATCCGACGCATCGTGTCGGCGCGTTCGCCATCATTCGCGATGATCAGGGACGAGTGTTGATCTCGCGGCGCGTCGATAGCGGCTGGTTCAACCTGCCCGGCGGCGGCGTCGAGCCCCACGAGTCCGCGCCCGAGGGGCTGGTGCGCGAGGTGCGCGAAGAGACCGGCCTGGAGGTCGAGGCCGGCCGGCTGATCGGGCTGTACTCCAAGCCGCAGAAGCACGAGATCGTCCTGACCTTCGAGGCGCGCGTGACCGGCGGCTCGCTCCAGCCCTCCGACGAGGCCGACCAGCATGAGTGGGTCGCGCCCGACGAGCTGGAGCAGCGACAGATCCTGCCCAAGCATCTTGAGCGCATCCAGGATGCCCTGCGCGACGAGCCTGGCGCGATCGTGAAAGACCAGCGCAAGCCTTCGATCAGGGCGCGCGAGGCCGAAGAGATCGGCGGGATGTAGCGCGGACGAGAGCAGAACAAGAAAGCCGGACTCGCAATTGATGCGATCCCGGCTCTACAGGTTAGCTTCAAGCAATTAAATTTTCAATGGATTAGTGATGCTCAGCTGGTTCTGAACGATCAATCCGTGTTGCATATCCTCAGAATAAAGGATTGTGGCTCCAGCCGCAAGACCACTTGCAACGAGTACACTATCCCAAAACGAAAAGTTGTACGAGGTTCGTAGATCGGATGCATGCAACACAATGTTACGGTTGAGTTCAATTACAATGTATTTCCGATAAAACGAACGAATGATCTTCCGCACATCGTCTTCACTAGCTTGGAACTTTCGAAGCAAATTGACCGAAACTTCGTTAACAACTTGGTTACTAACAACAATACGGGACGTTTGGCGGATCAGCCTTTTAGCAAGCTGATGTTTCTGTTTGTCTTGGCTCTGGTTGAATGCATAGAGCCAAATATTCGTGTCGATGAACACTGGCGCAACAGATACGTTAGTGGCGCTCATAAATCTCATCCCGCGTAAGCGGCACCAATGAGTCGATCTGATATGGATGATCGAGCAAAAAGTCGATCATATCGTCATCATCTTCAACCTCATCGGCAAGAATGATAACACGCGCATGACCTTTGATACGATCATGATATTCTTCAGGAAGCTCTATCAAACCCCGATCGATATAAGTTTGAAATTCAATCGCTGTCATAATCTGTTTCCTTGATAACTTATCTTCAGTCTTGTATATAACTCTAGCACGAGGATCATACATCGACAAGTGGCGTCATTCTATCCAAATCCTACCGCGCCGCAGGCTGCCCCATTCCCAGCCGCGAGTGCAGAAAGCCCTGCACATGCGTCAGCACCTCGGACGAGTCGCAGTCGTCGAGGAGCGCGTGGCCGGAGCGCTCGAACCAGACCAGCTGCTTGTCAGCCGATCTGACGCGATCGTGGACGATCTGCGAGGAATGCGGACGAATCACGCGGTCGCGGCGGGAGTGCGCCACAAAGATCGGCGCGGAGATGTTAGGCAGCATCCGCTCAACGCGCCGCGTGGCGTAGTAGAACGAGCAGAACGCATCGACGGCCAGCCGGTGATAGCTATCATCGCTGGCGGCCAGCCTGGGATCGCTGTAGGCCACGCTCTTACCCATCGGCACATACGGCATCCAACCACGCGCCATCCAGGCGATCGGCGCGAGCGGATGGGCAATGCGGATCGCCGGAGCCAGCGCCACAATCGCGGCTATGCCGTCTGGCTGCTGAGCCGCCGACGCCAGCGTGAGCAAGCCGCCCATCGAAAAGCCCATCAGCACAACCTGCTCAACCCGCCCCGACAGCCGCGAGCGCGCCTGCGCAATATCGTCAAGCCAGTGCTGCCAGCGCGCGCCACGCAGATCGCGGTAGTGGCCGCCGTGACCACGCAGCAGCGGCGTTTCGGTGGCAAAGCCCATGCGATGCGCGATTTGGCGCAGCGGCTCGACAGCGCGCTGGTCCGAGGTAAAGCCGTGCACAATCACCGCGCCGACGGTCTGCGGAGCAGAAACATGCGGATCGGGCGCGGGCGGCTGGTGCTGGACAACATAGCTACTCATAGGAATGAACAATCTAGCGCTTAGGCGAATGAACGATCATTGCTGGGTGAACGATCGCGATGATCTTTAATAGACAATACGAAGCCTGCGGCATGTATAGATGATTGAACACCTCAAGCCATCCTGAGTCGATAGCGCAAACATCCTGATTTTGAAGGCTACTGATCCTTGGGCGATCCGGAAGCCGAGTCACGCTCCCACCACGGTATTCCTCGCTCACCCAGCGCAACCTTGGCGGCATGGACCCGCCGCCGAGCATCGCGCTCAAGCTCCGTATCGCGCAGACGTTTGGCGCGGCCAACATCGCGGCGAGCCTGCATCAGCTCGTTGACCAGCTCCTGGCGACGCTCAGGAGTCAGCGACGGATCGCTTGCACGCCAGCGCCGTCCATCGACGACAATGTAGCGACCATCGGGTGTTCTTTCGGGTAAAGGACGTTTCATACAAGAAATCTTGCAAGGATTAAGCCACGACTCGGCTGGGCCAAAAGTTGCATACGCTAAACCGATCGAATGATGCGGGCAGCACGCCGGATCGCGTACAATAAACACATTCAGCTTATTGAGTCTGGAACGCTATGCAAATACACGATTCGCTGGAACAGCTTCATATCGCCGAGCCGAGCGTGCTCACCATCGGCAAGTTCAACGGCATGCACCAGGGCCACCACTATCTGCTGAACCAGGTCGTCGCACGAGCGCGTGAGCTGGGCGGACGCAGCATTGCGCTGACCTTCGATCCGCACCCGACACTGGTACTTCAGCCGCAGCACGAGCGCGTCTATCTCGCGTCCGAGGACGAGCGCCGCCAGCTGCTGGCGGCATCCGGCATCGATGATCTGATTGTGCTGGCCTTCGATCAAGAGCTGATGAGCCTGACCGCCGAGCAGTTCATGACGCGGATCTGCGACCATGTTCGCCTGCGCGAGCTGTGGGTCGGACAGGATTTTCGGCTGGGCTACCGCGCGCAGGGAACGATCGCGGTGCTGGCGGAGATCGGCACACGACTGGGCTACAGCGTTCATCCGATCGCGCCGCTGATGATCGACGGCAGCCCGGCCAGCGCGACTCGTGTCCGAGAGCTGCTTCAGGCGGGCCAGGTTGCCGCTGTGCCCCGGCTGCTGGGACGGCCGTTTACGGTGGCTGGAGCTGTGGTGCGCGGCGATCAGCGCGGCCGAACGATCGGCTTTCCGACCGCGAATGTGGCAGTCGGCGGCCATGATGTGCTGCCCGCCGATGGTGTCTATGCCTGCCGCGTGATCCTGCCCGATGGTAGCGTGCAGAACGCCGTCACCAACGTCGGCGTACGCCCAACCTTCGGCGTGCTGAATCGAACCGTGGAGGCGCATCTGCTGGACTGGAGCGGCGATCTGTACGATCAGCGATTGCGGGTGATGTTTCTGGAGCGACTGCGCGGCGAGCAAAAGTTTAGCGGCATTGACGAGCTGAAAGCGCAGATCGCGCGCGATGCGGATCGCGCCCGCGAGGTGCTGGCCCAATGCTGATCGTCGCGCTGG
Organism: Herpetosiphonaceae bacterium; assembly: GCA_036401895.1. Classification (GTDB taxonomy): domain Bacteria; phylum Chloroflexota; class Chloroflexia; order Chloroflexales; family Kallotenuaceae; genus LB3-1. The sequence goes on from DASWTW010000152.1 coordinate 14,636, forward strand.
TGCTGCTGAGCCTGCTGTTTGTAGCGATCATCTTTCGCGATCTGCAAAGCGCCAATCGAGTGCCGCTGCTCGCGCCGGTCACATCGCAGCAGGAGCAACTGCCGTCGCTGACAGTGATTATTCCGGCCCGCAACGAGGCCGGCCGCATCGGACGCTGCCTGGAAGGTCTCGCCGATCAACAGCTGCCGGATCTCGACATCCTGGTGCTGGACGACAGCTCTACCGATAACACCGCCGAGGTTGTTCGCTCGTTCGGCGCGCAATTGCCGGGGCTGCGAGTGGTCTCAGGAGCGGCGCTGCCCAGCGGCTGGGCCGGGAAATGCTGGGCCTGCTGGCAGGCCGCTCAGGCCAGCAACGCCGAGTGGCTGCTGTTTCTAGACGCCGACACCGCGCCGCTGCCGGGTATGCTGACCACGCTGCTGGGCTATGCGCACAGCCATCGTCTCGATCTGCTGACGCTGCTACCGCTGCTGGAGCTGGGCAGCTGGTGGGAGCGAGTGCTGATGCCGCCATTCGTTGGGCTGATCCAGGCGATCTATCCGATCGATCGCGTCAACGATCCGCGCTCATCGCTGGCGCTGGCGAACGGTCAGTGCATCCTGGTGCGGCGCGCGGCCTACTTCGCAGTCGATGGACACCGCGCCGTCCACGATTCGGTGCTGGAAGACGTGCGGCTGGCCCAGACGATCAAAGGCGCGGGCTACCGCATGGTGGCCGTCGGCGGGCCTGAGCTGATGCGCGTGCGGATGTACACGCGCTTTAGCGAAGTGGCCGAGGGCTTGCGCAAAAATGCGCTGGCCGGCTATCGTGCAGGCGGGACGCTGCGCTCCGGTGTGGGCGGCGCGCGTCAGGCGCTGCTGGCGTTTGGGCCGCTGCTTCTGATCGCGACCGGGCTACTGCTCAGCGTGCTTGGACGCCCCGAGAGCGCCGCGCTGCTGATCTGCGGCGCTGGTCTGCTGATCCTGACCCTGAGCTACTGGGGCTATGTCGTCCATCGGCTGCACGGCCTCAGCCCGATCTGGGCGCTGCTCTACCCCTTTGGGACGCTGTGCTACTTCATGCTGGCGGGACAGGCGTTCTGGAGCATCTTGCGCGGCCAGGGCGTCACCTGGAAGGGCCGATCCTATACCGGCTAGCGCCTGTCCTGGCGCTTACTGCCGCCGATCCTCGGTACGAACTTCGCGGCCCTGATCGATGCGGTAGTCGCCCGCATCGAGATGCTGCGGCTTCTGCGCCTCACGCACGATCACACCCAGCTTGATCAACAGCGTGATCAGCCCAAGACTCAACGACGCCAGCAGGATCAGGCCGCATAGCACCAGCCCAATAATGAGAAGTGTAGACATGCGATCGATTTCTCCTTCCGCCTTGCACAACAGCGGGAAGTATGCTACAATCCTCGCCGTTGTGAGGGCGATTAGCTCAGTTGGTTAGAGCGCTACGTTGACATCGTAGAGGTCACAAGTTCGAATCTTGTATCGCCCACCACCCAAACTCCTCAAAGCGAGGAGTTTTTTTGTTTGCCCAAAGAGCGCCTGGATTTGACCTCGCCACGGTCGCAGTTGTTGCAGCTACGCAACCTGCACCAGCATTGCGATCGTCATGAGCTTCACTCATCAGCGCGCAGGATCTTCTTGAAATAAGAGTTGGTATGCTTGGGCGGACAGCCCTCGATCGTGCCTACCAGGCTATAGCCGCGCTGCTGATAAAAGCCCGGTGCCTGGAAGCTATAGCTGCTCAAAACGATGATCCGGCAGTGACGCTCCCGCGCTTCCTGCTCCGCCGCCTGGAGCAGACGCTCGCCATAGCCCTGTCCGCGAAGCTCCTCAGCGACCCACAAAAACTGGATTTCACACATCCCGGCCCAGGTGTAGCCGGAGATGCCCGCCACAATCGCCTGCTGCTCGTCGCGCACAAAGATCGCCAGCCGCCGCGCATCAAAGGCTCCTACCTGGTCCATGTTATAGCGATTGATCTGATCTTCCAGAAACTCCAGATCCTGCTCTGACGGTTGAGCTTCAACTAACAAGCGATCGTCTCGCATAACTGCCTCCTTAGGTAACAGTATACGCTGTCGATCAATTCCTGATTTGTGGTTCTTGAGCAGGCCCTCATCACCGCCCTGCGGGCAAACAAAGGAACCGGGGAACAAAAAGCTATACCGAAGATGCTTTGTTCTTTTGTTCTTTTGTTCCCTTTTAAAACAGCAACCCCTGCCCGAAAACCGAGCAGAGGCCGCTGAGCCGAAGAATTAAGCTGAGCTTAGTTCGAGACCATCGGCAGATACACCTCGTAGGTGTTGCCGAGGTTGAGCCCGATGATCACCGGATCATGATCCGATGAGCGATAGGGGTTCGACGCGTACAGATCCTGCGGCTTGAACTCGGTGTTGTAGTCGATCACGGACGGCTCGTCCGCGTTGATGTGCCAGTAGGTTACGCCCGTGACCTGGCTGCTCAAGCTTTGCGTGGACAGGCCGTGATCCAGATAGCCCGACTGGCCGTCGAAGACGTACGAGTAGCGCTCCGTCAGCGGCACGCGCAGCGCAACCTGATTGACCAGGCCGCCCGTGACCAGCGTATCGATCGGATCTTCCTGACCGTACGCGTTCAAGTCGCCGATCACCAGCACATCGGTATCGCCGGTAGCCGTGATGCGCTCGTTGATGAAGCCCAGCAGCGCCTCAGCCTGCTCGACGCGTTTAACGTTCCAGCAGCCCTGGCCATCGCCCTGGTCTGCGTTGGGATCGCTTGGATCGGATGGGCAGCTGCCCTTGGACTTGAAGTGATTGACGATCACTGTAAACTTCTCGCCCGAGGTCACATCCTGGAAGGTCTGCGCAACCGGCGGCCGATCGTGGATCGAAGCTTCGTCGCTCTCAGCCGTGCCCACCAGCGAAAGCCGGGCCGGCTTGTAGATCAGCGCAACCTTGATCGCATCGTCGCCGATCTCGGCCGGGTCCGCGACTGCCGCGTAGGTGCCGGGAGCCGTCGCCGCGTTCAGGCCGCTCACCAGGTTATTGATCGCAGTGGCGCCGTTGTTCTCGATCTCGATCAGGCCAACCACGTCGGCGTCGATCGCCACGAGCGCCGCGATGATCTTATCGCGTTGGCGGGTGAACTCGGCCGCGCTGTCGGCGCCACGGCAATCGCTGCGAGTGCCGCTCGGGAAGCACGACGCGCCCGACTGATCGATCGTGGTGAAGTAGTTCAGCACGTTGAAGCTGGCGACCTTGAGCTCGCCGCCCACCGCTGGCGGTCCCGCCGTGCGCGGATTGGTGCGCGCAAAGGTCGGCGTGATCGTCGGATGGAGCGTGTAGCCGCGAATGCTGGTATCACTGTTGATCGGCCCGTAGTGCACAAGGCCGGTCAGCCCCGTGGTGGTATCGCCTGCGCGCAGCGTGTTGTCCGCGCCGATGTACGGGATCGGATTCGGATTCTGGCTGGTGCGGCCGTCATCCAGCACGAGGCTGCGGCGCAGATTGTAGTCGGTGCTGTTGCCCTGATCGTTGGTCGGCGTGTACATGCGGCCTTCCGCCGACAGATGCACCTGGCCGTAGCGACCCTGGAAGAAGTTCTGGCTGACCGTCATCGTCTCAGGAATCGTGATCAGCATGCCCTCGTAGTGCTCCAGGTCGCTGAATGTCGCCACCGGCAGATCCACAATCGTCGGCGTGATTGGCGTCTCAGCGCTGCACACCGTCACGGCTGTCACACTGTCGATCTCAGTCAGCGTGTTGAACTCTTTAACCTGGCCGGTCACCCGCACCAGATCGCCGACGTTCACATCGACGCTGGACTGCGAGTTGGCGTCCGGCACATAGACAAAAACACCGTCCGAGGTCGAAACCGCGCCGTCGCCGGTCGGGTCTTGCACATAAAAGCCGCCCAGCAACGCGTTGCCCTGGAAGTCGCCCGTGACGAGACCCTGAAGCGTGACCGTGCTATTGGCGATCGGGCTGGCATCGCCGCTGCCCTGGATCGCGGGGATCGCCGTGAGCGTAACGCCGCCCGGGCAGGCGACGGCAGGATCGGTCACCTGGATTGTGATGGTGCAGGTCGCAGTCTGCGGCGTCTCGTCGTTGTTGGCAAAGGTAATCGTCGCGCTGTAGCTACCGGCCGGAACCGAGGCGCTGACCGTCAGCGTAGCCTGGAGCGTGCCGCCGGGACCGGCAGCCGGCGCCGACGACGTGATCGAGATCGAGCCTGCGCCCGGCGTCGGCGTGACGTTAGTCACTGTCGCCGAAACAACCGTGCCGTTGGCATCGGTGGCGGTCACATTGCGGGTTGCGGCCGTGCCGGTCTCGGTCGTCAGCGTGCCGCCGCAGGTCGGCGTGACCGGATCGTTGCCGCTGCCGCCGCAGGGCGCTGGCGTGGTGCCGGTATTGCGCGGCGTGGGCGTGGTCACTGAGAAGTCGTTGTTGTTGTTGTCGGTCTCGGTACAGCCGCCGGTCTTGCGGATCGCAGCGGTTGTGGCGCTCAGCGCCGGCGTAGCCGCTCCTTCAGAAGCAGTAGAGGTCCCGTAGCCGACCAGATCGACGATAGTGGCGGCAGCCGCTCCCGTACACGGCGTAGCAGCAGCGCCACACGTCAGCTGAGTCGTGCTGTTCGTCAGCGCAATTTTGCCGTTCGTACCCGACATCGCAATGCTGCCGGTCGCGTCCGGCGTCGGCAGCGGCGTGCCAACAGTGCCGCCGTCCTGCCGGATCAGAAAGTACTGGCCAGCAGCCAGAGAAGCAGCCGGCAGATCGGTTTTGAGCGAGAAATTGTTGGCCGAGCTGCCGTACTGGATCGACCAGCCGCTCAGCGAGACGGTGGTAGTGCCGCGATTGAACAGCTCAATAAAATCATGGGTGTAAGTCGCGCCGCTGTTGCTGCCGCCGCCGTAGACCTGGCTGATCACGACGGTTGAAGACGCGGCGACTGCCGAGGGAGTGGCAGCAGGAACACTTAGCGCTGTCAGAAATAGTGTCAGCGCAAGACAGAAGCGGACAAATGGATGGCCGATAGAAGGACGCGGAGCGAACATGAGCTTCCTTTCCTTACCAAGCTGGACACGCTTGCAACGTGCGACCTGCGTGTTATCGCAGCGATGCAGGGATAGCAGGGATGTGCGTAGGTAGTATAGATAATGTTTGTTAAGAGGAGTTCAAGAGTGCATGAGGAAGGCGCAGGGTCGCGCAACGGCTTTACAAGATGAACGTCATTTCTACTCCAAATAGCAATGATGCGATGATGCAGGATCAGCGGGTATTATGGCGTTATCAATGCGGGTTTGTCAACGGCAAACAGAGGGAATCCAGGGGTGATTTCAGACACACCGATCAGAGGAGGGAGCATCCAGCAGAACGTCATTGCCCGGCTAGGCCGTAGGCAGCAGCTTTCCTAGCTGCCGCAGCATCATCGGCACATCCATAGGCTTGATCCAAACCTCGTTCGCGCCCTCGGCCAGCGCCTCCTCCTCGACCTCAGGATCGCCCGTAATAATAATCACATAGATCGAGCGGCACTGAGCTTTGAGCTGGTGCAGCACCTGGCAGCCGTTGATGTCGGGCAGACCGTAGTCAAGAATGATCAGATCTGGGTGCTGGCGTTGCCAGGTATCCAGCGCCGCCTGCCCGGTCTCCACGTCCATAATCAGCGCGTGAGGAGTGGTTCGGCGAATCAACCTGACCAGCAGGGAACGTATTGAAGGGTTGTCATCGGCAATCAGTATCGAGTCGATCATAGCGCTCTCCAACATAAGTTAGCCGCATCTACTGGCTCACCTGATAGTTACGACGATGACTGCAATGCATTCGAATAATCCGACGCTCCAGCCTGAACACAAAATGCTGCCAATTCAGATACGGCGTTGATACCAATCATTCACCGCTGAGACGGCTCTCTAGCCAAAACAGTGCCGAGAATTGACGTCGCGAGAGCCGGACTTTCAGCACGACGACCGAATCGCACCCACTAATCAGATCGTATGCGGCCTTACTAGTCATTTTCGTAGAATGTTAAAGCAAATACCAACTGCACCCAAGTGTGCGTCAACTCGGGTGCAGTCGGATAAGCGAGATGATCATCTCTCAGTTAATACTAACGACCAATAATCTTCCAACGATACGGGAATAGTAGCCGAATTTGGCTACAAGAATCGATGTTTGCGCTGATATTGGTGTTATTTGTTTGTACGACAGCAGCTACAGATCTGGTAGCCACGAACAATCGCGGTTCGTACATCCAAAAAAACTTCCATCATGATCACTTCGCAGCCGCTTCCGACACGATGAACCACGCCTGTTTCGGTATCGCCGACATACTGAACTACTGGGAGGTGTTGAGGAGTGGTGTAGTACGATGTCAACATAAGTATCTCCACGGCGAGAGCGAATAGAATCCACGCAAAGCGGTGGGCTGTGTATTATGTAGAACGCCTCAGATTTGCCAGCGATACGGCAGGTACTGGTAGCTACTCCCACAACAGGACTAAAGTAATGGCTTTCCGGCGTGATAAGTCACCACCGACATACATCGGAGCTACAGCTAGGAGTTTGGCAGCTCCTCGCCGCGCAGATTATCGAAGGTGGCCTCGCCCTGGCCACTGCGCGAGGTCAGCACAAAGCCGTAGCGATTAACGAACGGCCCCGGCGGCACCGCAAACTCGCTCAGCGGCTGGTCGTTGGCGAAGAAGTACACCTGCTCGCCCCGGCGTTCGATCGTCAGGCGATTGACCGCGCCCGGCTCGTTTTGCAGCGCCTGGCTCTCGGTCCAATCCACGATTTTGGTGATCACGTTTTCCTGCGTGGTCGCGTTGCCTTCCTGTCGCTCAATGGCGAACGCGCCCTCCGAGATAATGATGCGATACGACGTTGCGGGCTCGGTAAACAAGAAGACCAGTCCCGCGCCGCCCTGGGAGACCGATAGATCGACGCTGAGCCGGTAGTTGTCGGCGGGCGTGGGCGTCGTAAAGCCGATGCTGGTCTGGCCGTTGAGCTTGAGCTGGTAGCGTCCATCGACCAGGCCCGCGCTCCAGGTCTCGGTCTGATCGGTCGGCCAACCCTCGGCAGTGCCATCAAACGTTTCGTCGATAAATACCAGCGCCTGCTGCGGCTCGGGCGTGCTCTGCGTCGTCGGCGTTGGGCGCTGTGTCGGCGAGGGCTCGGGCGCGACGGTTGCCTCAGGAGTCTCAGCCAGAGCCGGCGCGATCGGGCTGGCGGTCTCGGTCTCTGTGATCACTTCAGGATTAAGCGTCGGCAAGCTGGCAGCAGCTCCGTCACTCTGACCAACACCGCCGCCGGCAATCACGGCGGTAATATATCCGGCGACCAGGGCGCAAACAATCGTCAGGCCCACCATCGCGATTTGAAACCTGCGTGAGTGGTTTAAGCGCATCGATCATTCTCCAGCCAAGCGTGGTTCAAGCCACTGGCGAGGCAGTGTCGGTTGTCAGTGCTTGAGAGGATTATTATACTGTACCGCCGATCATGTCACGGAGCGTGCCAGGAATCGTCCGATCGCGTGATTCGGGTGGATTAGGCCAAAGTCTAGCTTGCCGCAGCGGCAGGAGCGTGTTAGAATCGGTCCACTATCGGCGTTGACGAGAAGAGTAGCTGTGATCCGCGCCATCCAGGGATAAGCCGCCACCGACTGAAAGCGGCTTATGGCACGCAGAGCGAACACCATCTCCGAGCCCGTCCGCGAAATCTGTAGCGAAACTAAGCGGATGCGCCTGACCCCCGTTAGCGGGTCGTCGAGTGAGACCACAGCGCCGGGCGCAGCCCTGGTGATGCGCGTCTTAAACCGGGTGGAACCACGGAGCCGAGCTTCGTCCCAGTGTGGACGAGGCGTTTTTGTTTTAAGTTTATGTGAGGTTGCCATGCAAGACACAGCGATTCTGCACCAGGTGCTGGACCTGCTTCAAGCCGAATTCGGCGCTGAGCTGTTGGGCGTGCTGGCAACCGGCTCGCGCATTCGTGGCGAGGGCGATCACACCAGCGACATCGATCTGCCGGTGGTGATCAACCAGCCGCGTCGCCAGCGCCGCAACATCGTGGTCGAGGGCGTAGAGGTCGAGATGTTTCTCAACCCGCCGTTTCAGGTTCGCTGCTACTTCGCCGACGATCGAGCCTGCGGGCGCGGCGCTGAGCAACATATGTGGACGACCGGCCAGATTCTCTACGATCCACAGGGCGTCATGGCCGAGCTTCAGGCCGAGGCGCGCGAGCAGTGGTTCGCAGGACCGCCGCCGCTCTCCACGACCGGGCGCTGGCTGGCGCGCTACACCGCCGCCGACGGCCTGCGCGACATCGAGGATGTGCTCCATGCCGATCCGGATCGCGCAATGTATCTGATGGGGCGCATGCTGCCTGACGTGGTCGATACCTTGTATCGCATCCAGCGCCGGTGGCTGGTCAAGCCCAAGCGGGTACTGCTGGATCTGGCAACCTGGGACGCGACCGCCGCCGAGCTTGCGGCTCGCGCCTGCTCCGGCAGCGCAAGCCAGCGCTTCGCCGCGCTGCAACAATTGGTCATACACACGCTCACGCCGCTTGACGGCCCAATGCCGCTAAGCTGGTCTATCGATTGGGAGGAACTGCAATCATGAGCTATCGGTACGAGCGCTACCGGGAACGGCCGCCCCGACGCGGCAGAAGCTGCTTGATCAGCCTGACAGTGCTGATCTGGGTGCTGGTGCTGGGCTTTCTGGCCGTGCGCTACTATGTGCGGCCCAACCTCAGCAACTACGTCACCCGCCAGGTCGCCGAGTCGGTCAACCCGCAGGTTCCGGCCGACGCCAACCCCGGCGAGGCGCTGCGCGAAAGCCTGGAGCAGGTGCCGATCGGTATTTCGGTGCCGCCGGGCGAGATCCGCGTGACCGAGGAGCAGGCCAACAGCTATCTGGCCGCCTACCGCGAGCGGCTCAGCGGGATCGATGGGCTTGAGGTGCGCTTCGTGCCCGACGAGGTCCAGGCCGTGATCACGGTTAGCGGCATCAGCAGCACCGCGCACGCCCGGCCCGAAGTCCGCGACGGGCAGATCGTCGCCGCCGAGCAGCGGCTGGACCCACCGCTCGGCCTGATTCTATCGATGGACGATCTGTTCAGCGCCTTTCAATCGCGCATCAACTCCGAGCTTGCGGCGCAGGGCCGGAGCGTACGCGACATCACGATCGAGCAAGACGTGGCGATTATTACGATTGAATAACCGGGATCTGATCCGTAGGAAAGGAAAAAAACAATGCCAGTTGTAACGCCTGAAAACGATCCTCTGTACCGTCTACGACACTCCACGGCCCACGTGATGGCGCAGGCCGTGCTGGAAATCTTCCCCGAGGGCAAGATCGCGATCGGCCCGCCGGTGGAGAACGGCTTCTACTACGACTTCGACCTGCCGCGCACGCTCTCGCCCGACGATCTGGCCGACATCGAAAAGCGCATGCGCCGGATTGTGCAGGGCAAGCACACGTTTGCCGGGCGCGAGGTTTCGGCCGACGAGGCGCGCGAGCTGTTCAAGGATCAGCCCTACAAGCTGGAGCTGATCGAAGGCTTGCAAAAGGGCGCCGACGAGTACGGCGAAAAACAGATCGGCACGGCGGGCGCTGAGCGTGAAGGCGATCGCGTGGTGATCACGACGTACAAGCACGATACGTTCGAGGACCTGTGCCGTGGCCCGCACGTCGACAGCACGTCCGAGATCAAGCCCGACGCCTTCAAACTGCTGCGCGTCTCGGGCGCGTACTGGCGCGGCGACGAGAACCGGCCGCAGCTTCAGCGAATCTATGGGACGGTCTGGCCCAACAAAAAAGAGCTGGAAGCGTATCTCAACCGGCTGGAAGAGGCCAAGAAGCGCGATCATCGCAAGCTGGGCCGCGAGCTGGGCCTGTTCCACTTCTCGGAGGAGGTCGGCCCTGGCATTCCGCTGCTCACGCCCAAGGGCGCAGTGATGCGGCATATCATGGAGGAGTACGTTCGCGAAACGCAGACGCGCTACGGCTACGAGCATGTGTGGACGGGAAATCTGGTCAAAGAGTCGCTCTACGCCAAGTCGGGGCACCTCGAAAACTACGGCGACTCGATGTACCCGCCGATGATCGAGGACGCCGAGCATGGGCAGATCTACCGCCTCAAGCCGATGAACTGCCCGTCGCATATGACGCTGTACAACGAGATGGGCGTTCACTCGTATCGCGAGTTTCCGCTGCGCTTCGCGGAGTTCTGCACGCTTTACCGCTTCGAGAAGGCCGGCGAGTTGAACGGCATGACGCGAGTGCGCGCGCTAACGCAGGACGATTGCCATATTTTCTGCACGCCGGAGCAGATCGAGAGCGAGTTTAGCCTGGCGCTTCAGCTGATCCGCGAGGTCTTCGAGGCTTACGGCTTCTACGACTACTACGTGCGGCTGAGTCTGCGCGGCAGCGAGGGCAAGTACGTGGCCGACGATGAAAAGTGGGATCGCGCCACGGCGGCGCTCAAGGCCGCGCTGGACGCTAACAACGTCCAGTATGTGACGGCCGAGGGCGAGGCGGCGTTCTACGGTCCCAAGGCAGACTTTATCGCCCGCGACGTGCTCGACCGCGAGTGGCAGCTTTCGACGATCCAGGTCGACTTCATTCAGCCGTCGCGGCTGGGCTGCGAGTATGTGGCCGAGGATGGGCAGCGCCACACGCCGGTTGTGATGCACCGCGCGGTGACGGGCTCCTGGGAGCGCTTCTACGGCGTGCTGATCGAGCACTACGCGGGCGCGTTTCCGGTCTGGCTCTCGCCGGTCCAGGCGTCGATCATCCCGATCACGGATCGCAACATCGACTACGCGCGCGAAGTCGAGCGCACGCTCAAAGCGGCCGGCGTCCGCACGCAGCTGGATCTCGGCGATGCGCGTATGAATGCCAAGATCCGCGACGCGCAGCTGCAAAAGATCCCGTACATGCTCGTCATCGGCGACAAAGAGCAGGAGGCCGGACAGGTGGCGGTGAGGCTGCGCAATAACCAGAATCTCGGCCCGATGCCGGTTGCGGATTTCCTGGCGCGTGTGCAGGAAAAGGTGCGCTCGAAGGACAAAGAGATTTGATCGAGAACAAAGAACAGAGAACAAAGAACAGAGAATCCTACTTTTGTTCCTTTGTTCTCTTGTTCCTTTGTTCTTTCGAAAATTGATGGCCCTTTTGTTGCCACGCTATATGCTTTATAATCGCGGTAGATTTCGCGAAGGAGGCCATAGTGAAGGATGTTTTCAGCTTCGTTGGCGGCGCTCTGCTGGGCGCGGCAATTGGCGCTGGCATTATTATGTTGAGCACACCCAAATCCGGCGAAGAAGCGCGGGAATCGCTGCGTGAGCGCTGGAACGAGGCGCTGGAGCTGGGCAAGCGTGTGGCGCGGGAGCGCGAGCAGGAGCTGTGGGCAGATTTCAACACGCGGGTCAAAGCTCCCGCCGGTCTGCCGCTGGATGACCGCGATAAGCTCGAACCAACTGTCGTCTAACGAGGAAGAACCAAGAACCAAGAACCAAGAACCGTAATCATTAACGTTATGGTTTGTTCCTTTGTTCTTTGTTCCTTTGTTCTCTGTTCTCCAGGTTCGATCGGGCGCTCCGCACTGCTCGCGTGAGCGCCGCATCGTTTCGCTCAACGTTTCTCCTCAGCGCCGCATCGGCAAGGTAAGCACAACCACTCATGGAAGCAGAAATTATTGCAATAGGTACAGAGCTGCTGCTCGGCGTGACCGTCGACACAAACAGCGCGTATCTGGCTCAGCAGCTCGGCACGATCGGCGTTCCAATCCGGCGCGTGACCCTGGTTCGCGACGATCTGGCCGAGATCGTGCCGACGATCCAGGATGCGCTGCGCCGCGTGGAGCTGGTGATCTGCTCGGGTGGCCTCGGTCCCACCGGCGACGATCTGACCCGCGAGGCGATCGCGCAGGCCACGGGACGGCCGCTAGAGTTCCACCAGACGCTGCTCGACGACATCGCGGCGCGCTTTGCGGCCTTCAAGCGCACGATGAGCGAGTCGAATCGCCAGCAGGCCTACGTGCCGCAGGGCGCGCATATCATCCGCAATCCGCGCGGCACCGCGCCCGCCTTCGTGGCGGAGGGCGGTGCAGCCGGAGCCGGCCGGCTGGTCGCGGCGCTGCCAGGCGTGCCCCAGGAGCTGATCTATCTGACCGAGCAGGCGCTGCTGCCGTATCTGCGCGACGAGCACGGTCTGAATGAGGTGCTCGTCGTGCGTGAGCTGCGCGTCTCGGGATTGACCGAGGCCGACGCCGGCGAGCGCATCGCCGACATCATGCTGGGCGAGAATCCGGTCGTCGGGATCACCGCCAAGCGCGGCCAGCACACAATCCGCATCGCCGCCAAAGCCATGGGCCGGGAAGCAGCCGAGGCGCTGATCGAGCCACTGGTCGAGCTGATCCGCCAGCGCTTCGACGAGCATCTGCTGGGCGAGGAGACCGTCGAGCAGCGCACTGCCCGACTGCTGGCAGAGCGCGGCGTCAAGCTGGCGCTGGTCGAGACCGATCTCAACGCGCCGGTTTATCGTGCGCTGGCGCAGACCTCGGCGGGACAGCAGGCGCTGGTCCACGTCACACTTCAGCCCTCGCTCGCTGCCAGCGGCGCCGACTACGCGGAGCTAGCACGATCGCTGGCCGCCGATGCCGCCGCGCTTGGCGCCGATGCACGGCTGGTGCTGCTGATCGAGCCCGGCCAAGACAGCTTCAAAACCGTACATTTCGCGCTGGGCAACACCCGCAGTACACAGATCCGCTACCTGGCGCGCGGCTTCGACTGGGGCCTGCCGCAGGCCAGCGATTTTGTGGCCACAGCCGCGCTTGAGCTTCTGCGGCGCTGGCTCGAATCGATCGCGCCCAACTCGGCATTGGAAGCGTCAGAGCAGGCGTAGCGTTCGCCTGGAAAACACCGCCACTCTGGCATTAATTCGGCTATAAGCGCATGCCATCACTAAAAACTGCACTTTCGAATGTTCATCGCGACCGCCAATGGTGGCAAAAATCCCTGATCGGCGGCGCGCTGTGGCTGACGGTCGTAGGCTATCCCTTCGTTGAGGGCTTCCAGATCGAAAGCATGGAGAACACGAACAACGGCTATCCCAGCCCGCTGCCGCGCTGGAATGATTTTGGTACCAAGGCGGTACAGGGCCTGTTCGTGTTTGTGATCGATTTCTTCTTCTTCGTTTTTCCCGTTCTGCTCGGCGGCATGTTCCTGATGTGCAGCGGGCTGGTGCTGGGAGTGGCCGGCGTTGAAGGCATAGGCCTGCAAATCTTTGGCACCGCCGCCGTCGCAGCGATCGGGCTGTGGATCTGCGTCGCCTGGCTGAGTAGCATTTCGCCGGTTGCCAAGCGGCTGTATGTCGGCGAAGGCCAGCCAGTCTCGGCGCTCTCGACCAAACCGCTGCGCCTGGCGCTTGAGCGCGAGTCGCGGTCGGTCTATTTCCAGACCCGTCTGCAATCGCTGCCGCTATATCTGGTGCCGCTGGCGCTGCTGATCGTCACGCTGCAAACGATCGACGTGTCGGGCTGGCTCACGCTGGTGCTCCTGTGGCTCACGCTCTCGACGCTGTTTTATGCGCGACTGGTCGTGGTGCAGCTCTACGATGCCGCAGCGCGCGAGATTCAGCGCCGCAAGTTCGAGGCGTTTCGCGCACGAGTCAGCGGCTGAAACACAACACCACGATCGCACGTAGAAAGTGCGCTTACTATTTTGGAGGAACGCATGGATCTGAAACGTGGTCTGACTTTTCCAACGCTCGACCCGCAGTGGATCGTTAAAGTCTTGATCGGCACCTTGATCTCACTCGTCCCGATCCTCAACTTCGTCGGGGTCGGCTACGCGCTCGACGTGACGCGCAACGTCAACAACGGCCAGGAAACGCCGCTGCCCGAGTGGAACGACTTTGGCGGCCAGTTTATTCGTGGCCTGCTCGCCGTCATCATTCAGTTCATCTGGTCGCTGCCGCTGCTGGTGCTGGTCTGCCCATTCGCCTTTATTCTCGCCGGCTCGGTTGATGCCGATACCGGTCAGCTTAGCGGCGTCGGCAGCGCAGCGGTCGCCTGCGGGCCGATCCTGCTGATGGTAGTGGGGCTGGTGCTGGCGCCCTTCATCATGGCGGCAAATACGCGCTTTGCGATCACCAACCAGTTCAGCGAGGCGATGCCCGGCCCGGTCATTCGCGAAGTGCGCAGCAACATGCGGCCGTGGTTCACAATCCTGGCCGTCGTGATCGGCATCGGCATTCTGGCCGTCGCGCTCAATTTCTGCACCCTGGGCTTCGGCTCGATCCTGTTTATTCCGCTGTCGTTCTATATGCAGCTGGTAGTCGCGCACTGGTACGCGCAGGCGCATCGCCAGTCTACGGGAGGAGTGCCCACGCCGCCAAGCATGGTATAGTTCTGAGAGTGGGATACTGAAGGAGCGGGCATGGTTTGGATGAGTGTTGTCGCCCTGGTGCTGATTATCATCGCAGGACTCAACGCGCCACTGGCGGCGTGTGCGCTCAGCATCGCCGTCTTGAATGGCCTGGTCGCAATCCGGCCGGAGTCTGCGTGGATCGGCTCGCCGTGGACGCTCGGCATCATGCTCATGTTGCTGGCCGTGCAGCTGCTCGCAGATCTGTACTTCCTACCGATCACGGTTAAGGATCGGATCTATCTTCGCCCGCAGCGGACGGAAAACGCGTATCTGCACGCGCGGGTACAGTCGTTCTTCCGCCCGCTGCTCGCCGCAGTGCTGGTGGCTGCGCTGCCGCTGCCGCTGGAGGATTGGATGGCGGCGGTCCTGGGCTTCAGCAGCGCAACGGCATGCTACTGGCTGACGGCCTGGGTACGTGAGCACGTAGCGATCACGCGCGGCGCGCTGATCTTGCTGTTTCTTGAAACGCTGAAAAACGCGCTGCTGATCCCGGTCGCGCTACTCATGTTCTGGCTGCCACCGCTGGCACTGGTGTTGCTGATAGGTATGCTATTCCCAACGATTGTTTGGACTATGCGCCTACAACGTGAGCAGATGTTGTATGCAGGCTATGGAGGGCAGAGTGCCGGCGAAGATACGTGAGTCGTTCGAACCGATTGAGTTTATCTATCCAGCCAATATCCTGTCCTTGATCCGGCTCGCGCTCGTCGGTCCTACCGTCTATTATCTCTTGCAGGAGGACGGCGCGAATAAAGCGCTGACGGTGATCGTCCTGGGCATGGCCACGGATGCGCTGGATGGCCCGGTCGCCCGGCACCGCAACGAGGTCTCCGAGCTGGGCAAGCTAATCGATCCGATCGCCGATAAGCTGACGCTGGACGGCGTGGCCGTGGCGCTGAGCCTGAAGCATAACTTTCCGTGGTGGGTGACCAATCTGCTGCTAGCCCGCGATGTCGGAATTCTGCTGGGCGCGACGCTGATCTTCCGCAAGTCCACGCATATCACCACCTCGATCTATGCGGGCAAGGTCACCACCGTGCTCCTGACGATCGTGCTGCTGCTGTACATCCTGGACGCGCAGCCCTGGGGCCGGCGTATGCTGAACCTGATGCTGATCCCGTTCGCGATCTCCTGGGTCCAGTACGGCACGCGCTACATTCAGTGGCTGCGCGGCGAGTACGACGACACACCACGCAAAAAATAAAAAAGCCGCCCTGTAGGCGGTCAGATGAGTCGACGTGCAGGGACGTGCCGCGCTCAGCGCGTATCGAAATATGCCCTTACCGGAGGAGCAATCGAGACGCACATTGCTCTAGCGGAGCATACTTAAGCACAACAGCCCGGAGCTACTTCGCTTCGGGCTGTTGTACTGTCACTAGATTTTGTCGCGGCGCTGAATGAGCAGGCGGATGGCGGTACGCTCTTCCTCGTCGATGGCAACATCGATAAACGACGGTACACAGAAGATGTCCACGCCTTCCTCGCTGAGATACGATCGAGCAATCGCAACGGCTTTGATCGCTTGATTGGTCGCGCCGGCACCAATGGACTGAACCTCCGCCACGCCGCTCTCGCGAATGACGCCTGCAATCGCGCCAGCAACTGCGCTTGGTCGTGAGCGTGTAGAGACTTTGAGGACTTCGGCGTTGGAGTGGGGGTGTGATCCTTGACCTCCGACGTTACCCGACTGCTCTTGGTACCCTGTGCGCTCATTACCGCGCTCCGGCCGGGAACTGGACGAGCCTGCCGCAAGCTCATCCAGCCTGAAGTTGTCGTAGCTAGAATCCATAGGAGCCTTCCTCCTTCCGAGGACTTCGAGAGTTGGTGTTCCAAGGACTACTACGCTACGGATGCTCCTCGGCCCATGCGTTACCGCGCGTAGTCCACTGCCCGCGTTTCTCGAATCACGGTGACTTTAATTTGACCAGGGTACTGGAGACTTTCTTCGATCTTTTTCGCGACGTTGCGAGCCAGCGTTATGCTGCCAAGATCGTCGATGGTATCGGGCTGCACCATCACGCGGACCTCGCGGCCGGCCTGAATGGCAAATGCCCGCTGCACGCCTGGAAACGACGTCGCCACGGTTTCTAAAGCTTCCAAGCGTTTGATATACAAATCCAGCGTCTCGCGGCGCGCTCCCGGCCGCCCGCCCGACATCGCGTCGGCGGCGGCGACGATGAACGCCTCCACGGTCAGCGGCTCTTCTTCAAAATGATGCGCGGCGATGGCATGAACGATCGCTCCTGAGCGGCCCAGCCGCCGGGCGATGTCCGCACCGATCAACGCGTGGGGGCCCTGCACCTCATGATCGACGGCTTTACCGATGTCATGGAGCAAGGCGGCGGTTTTCGCGACCTGGACGTTCGCGCCCAGCTCGCTTGCCATCGTCCCAGCCAGCAGCGCGCACTCAAGCGAGTGCTGAAGCACGTTCTGGCCATAGCTGGTGCGATATTTCAACCGACCGAGGATTTTGACCAAGTCGGGATGAAGGCCTTGTACACCGGCCTCAAACGCGACTCGCTCGCCTTCCTCTCGAATAACCGTCTCTGTTTCCTGCCGGGTCTTCTCGACCACCTCTTCAATGCGCGCGGGATGAATCCGCCCATCTTTGAGGAGTTTCGTTAGTGCCAGCCGGGCAACCTCGCGGCGAACCGGATCGTGGCACGAGAGAGCAACTGTCTCTGGCGTATCGTCAACGATGATGTCAACGCCGGTTATTTGTTCAAAAGCGCGGATGTTTCGGCCTTCGCGACCGATGATCCGGCCTTTTAGCTCTTCACTCGGCAGCGGCACCGTGGTCACCGTCAGCTCGGCGACGTACTCGGATGCCAGCCGCTGAATCGCGATCCCAATGATTTTTTTGGCGCGCTTGTCCGCCTCATCTTTGGCTTCTTGCTCGATCTGCCGCATGAGCTTGGCAGCATCATCGCGAGCAGACGCTTCGACGCGCTGCAAGATGATTCCGCGAGCTTCCTCGTTCGACAGGGCTGCCACCCGTTCGAGCTCGGTCTGCTGGCGTTGTTTGAGCTCCTCCGCCTCGCGGTGAAGGCGCTCGATATGGCGTTCTCGCTGGCCGATCCCACGCTCACGCCGCTCCAGATCGTCAAGCTTACGCTCGGCTTTCTCCTGGCTACGCGCGAGCCGTTCTTCTTGTTGTTGAATGCGCTCTTCTTGCTTGTGCAGCGCCTGACGTGCGTTCTTCAGCTCAATTTCCGCGTCGTTGCGGGCTTTGAGTGCATCAGCTTGAGCTTGGAGGACAATTTCCTTGCCTTGAGCCTGCGCCGCGTCTGTGATCCGCTTGGCTTCGGCTTCCGCCTGAAGCTGCTGATCCTGGACCCGAGGCCGATACATCACGTACATCAACGCTACGCCTGCCAGCAATCCAAGAACGGCACCACCTAGAAGTGCAAATACATCGGCAGACACGTTGGTTCTCCTAATTCAATTGTTAAGGTACCCGGAGAACTGTAGCATGCAGCTACAGCCAAACGTGGGTTTTCATATCCATATCAGGGGAATGTCACGTTATCATAGCCCCTTTAAAGGGGGCTGTCAAGGCATCCCTTAACGCCAGCTTAAGCAAGAACTGATCCCCGTTCAGGCGAATGTTGCGGTAAGATAGGGCAGGAGAACAAAGAACAAAGAACAAAGAACAGAGAGTACCGAACCTTCCCCCTCGCCTATCGCAACCGTCGCCGAAGCCGGCGTCGGTTTGGGGCAGGGGGTGCCGAACACAGTGAGGCGGAGGTGAGGGCCGATTCAAACAACAAAGGGCGAATAACAAAATACATGGCTCATTATTTGCCCGGTGTCCGCTGGACATAGCGGATAAGAGGTGAGGGCCAAGCAAAGGAGTAAGGTGGATGGCTGAACAGTTTACCGATCTCGATCAGCAAGCAGCCAATGTCGTACGGGGCTTGACGCTTGACGCTGTACAAAAAGCTAACTCCGGGCATCCCGGGCTGCCGCTGGGCATGGCCGACGCCGCGATCGTGCTGTGGACCCGCGTGATGAAGTACAATCCGCGCGATCCGCGCTGGCCGGATCGAGATCGCTTTGTGCTCTCGGGCGGCCACGGCTCGATGCTGCTCTACGCGATGCTACATCTGACCGGCTACGAGCATATGACGCTGGATCAGCTCCAGCATTTTCGGCAGTACGGCTCGCTGACGCCCGGTCATCCCGAGGTCCACCTCGACACCGGCGTCGAGACGACGACCGGGCCGCTAGGCCAGGGCTTTGCGACCGGTGTGGGCATGGCGATCGCCGAGCGCTACTTGGCGGCCAAGTTCAACCGGCCCGGCTTCGAGCTCGTCAATCACTACACCTACGCGATCTGCTCGGACGGCGATCTGATGGAGGGCGTTTCGCACGAGGCCGCGTCGCTGGCGGGGCACCTGGGCCTGGGCAAGCTGATCTATCTCTACGACGACAACCATATCACGATCGACGGCCCGACTGATCTATCCTACAGCGACGACGCGGCCAAGCGCTTCGAGGCCTACGGCTGGCATGTGGTCCGCGCGGAAGGCCAGGATATGAGCTCGGTCTGGAGCGCGATCCAGGAGGCGCAGGCCGAGACCACACGGCCGTCGCTGGTGGTCACGCGCACGATCATCGGCTACGGCATGCCTAACCGCCAGGGCACACAGAAGGCTCACAGCGATCCGCCCGGCGACGAGGAGGTGCGGCTGGCCAAGGAGCGGCTGGGCTTGCCCGCCGATCAGTTCTTCTACGTGCCCGACGACGTCGCGAGCTATCTCGGGCAGGCCGTCGCGCGCGGCGCTGAGCAGCAGTCCGCCTGGCAGCAGCTTTTTGATCGCTACCGCGCCGAGCATGCCGATCTGGCCCAGCAGTGGGAGACGATGTGGAGCGGCCAGGCTCCGCAGGGCTGGGACGCCAAGCTGCCCAGCTTCGATCCCGATCCCAAAGGCGTGGCTACGCGCGCGGCCTCGGGCAAGGTGATCGACGCGATCGTGGATACGCTGCCGCAGCTGCTGGGCGGCTCGGCGGATCTGACGCCCTCGAACAACACTAAGCCTAAAGACGCCGCCGACATCGAGGCCGAGTCGTTTATGGGCCGCTACCTGCGCTTCGGCGTGCGCGAGCACGGCATGGCCGCAGCACTGAACGGCATGGCGCTGCACGGCGGTCTGCTGCCGTACGGCGGAACCTTCTTCACCTTCTCCGACTACATGCGTCCGGCGCTACGTCTGGCCGCGCTGATGAGCGTGCATAACATCTTTATCTTCACCCACGACTCGATCGGCCTCGGCGAGGACGGCCCGACCCATCAGCCGGTTGAGCATCTCGCAGCCTGTCGCGCGATCCCGCATCTGACGGTGATTCGGCCCTCGGATGCTAACGAGACTGTCGAAGCCTGGCGCGCGGCGGTCAATAATACCCAAGGTCCGACCGCGCTGATCCTGACGCGCCAGCCGATCCCGACCTTCGATCGCAGCGCGCTGGGCGCCGCCGACGGGCTGCATCGCGGCGCGTACGTGCTGCAAGACGCCGAAAACCCCGAGACGATTCTGATCGCGACCGGCTCCGAGGTTGGGCTGGCGCTGGACGCCGCCAAGCTGCTCGCCGAGAAGCAGGTTCGCGCGCGCGTGGTAGCGATGCCCTGCTGGGAATTTTTCGAGGCCCAGGATCAGACCTACCGCGATGAGGTGCTGCCGCCGCAGATCACGGCGCGAGTCGGCGTGGAAGCTGCGGTACGGCTGGGCTGGGATCGCTGGATCGGTCCCGAGGGCGCGTTCGTGGGCGTGACCGGCGGCTTCGGCGCGTCGGCTCCGTACAAGGATATTTTCAAGAACTACAAGATCACGCCTGAGCGCGTGGCCGAGGAAGCGCTGCGCCTGCTGGGCCGTCCCGCCGATGTCGATTCGAGCGAACCCGAGGCGGAGGCGATCCCTGGACGGCAGCCCGCCGGGCACGAGGGCCACTCCTGAGCGTTGACGCACGGTCGCGCCTTCGAGTATCATAGGCGCGGCATCAAGAAAGGAATACTACCAATGCGCTTTTTATTATTTCTCGTAGGTCTGATCGTAGGGCTGGTCGGCGGCGCGGCGCTGCTGGCCTACGCCTACCAGGCTGCGGGTCTGTATCCGCCTGACGACGCCACGATCAAGTTTATCGCACGTGAGCGCGGCTGGCTCAAAGACGAAGCGTAGGCTCTGCCTGCATAATTATCACGGCGCGCGATGGTTCGATCGCGCGCTTTGTGTTAGGTGACACATGAGCAGACTCGCCGGCATTCCTCAGGTGTTCGTTGGCCACGCAACCAATGCAGCAGCGCAAACCGGCTGTACCGTGATCCTTTGCCCCGCCGGCGCGACGGCGGGCGTGGCGATGCACGGCGGCGCTCCCGGCACCCGCGAGACGGATCTGCTGCGACCCGGTAATCTCGTCGAGCAGGTCCAGGCGATCCTACTGACCGGCGGCAGCGCGTTTGGACTCGCGGCAGCCGATGGCGTGATGCGCTGGCTCTACGAGCGCGGCCTCGGATTTCCTACCGGCGTCGTCAACGTGCCGATCGTTCCGGCTGCGGTGATCTTCGATCTCGGTACTGGCGATCCGATCTGGCCGGATGCTGCGATGGGTTATGCAGCCTGCGAGTCGGCGCAGCAGGAAGCGCTGGAGTGGGGCGCGGTCGGCGCGGGAGCAGGCGCGACTATCGGCAAGCTGTTTGGTCCTGAGCAGGCCAGCCGTGGCGGAGTCGGCGTGGCGCAAGTAACAGCGGCCGGGCATAGCGTCACGGCGATCGTGGTGGTCAATGCGTTTGGCCATGTGATCGATCCGCAGACTAACCAGATTCTCGCCGGGCCGCGTCTGCCCAATGGCTCGTTCGCCGATACCGTCGAGCTGCTGCTGGCGGGCGCTCCTCCCAGGCCCAGCGCCGAAAACACCACGATCGGCTGTGTAATCACCACGGCGCGGCTCGACAAAGCGGCCTGCACGCGCATCGCCAGCATCGCCCACGATGGTCTCGCCCGCACGATTCGCCCGGTACACACGCAGGCCGACGGCGATACGCTCTTTGCGCTCTCGGTCGCGCCGCCGGACGCCGAGCCTGCCAGCCCGATGATCATCGGCGTTGCGGCGGTTGAGGCTGTCACGCAGGCCGTGATGCACGCAGTTCGATCGGCCGGCTAGGGCTACTCGGCGAATAACTAAAGCGCTTGCCTACCAGCTCCACTCGTCCTCGTCCCATGAGCTTATCGCCAGGGAATCCGCATCCAGCAAGCAATCGTCGCCCTGCTCAGCTATGGCATGAAATGCCCGATTCCAGCCCAACCTCCTCTCCCAGGCTGATTGCTACCAAAAAAGAATTTGGGAACCCTCACACCTTGCGAGTTCCCGATCTTCACGATCCGCGTTTTGAACACTGTATTCATAGCCTCCTCGCGTCCTGAGTCTTGCTGCTGTGCATGCTGGCCTGCTAACGTATATCATATGTCAAGTCGGGAACAGCACGACACTACAAAGGTTGGCTTCAGCATTTAACTAATCTTCTATCTAGCGCAACCGGCATATCTCCTGTACAATAAAACTTGAAACATATTCATATCCGCGCCGACCCAAAGGAGGATCGCCGTGGTCAACGCTGCATGGTTTGCTCATTACGAGCCGAATGTACCTCATACGCTGACCTATCCCGATATTCCGCTGCATCGCTTTTTGGAGGATTCTGCCCGCCGCTATCCCGACAATGTGGCCACCAAAATCGTTCTCAAGTATCTGCTTGGCGGGCGCATCACGATCGGCGGCACGCTCACCTACCGTGAGCTGAACAGCTACGCCGATCGCTTCGCAGCGGCACTGGCGAAGCTGGGCGTCAAATCGGGCGATCGTGTTGCAGTGATGCTGCCCAACTCGCCACAGTTCGCGATCGCGTTCTATGGCGCGCTCAAAATCGGCGCGGTCGTCGTCAACGTCAATCCAACCTACACCGCCCACGAGCTGAAGCACCAGCTGATCGACGCCGGCGCCGAAACGATCGTGCTGCTCAACCTGTTCTGCAAGCGGCTCGACGAGGTGCGCGAAGCTACGCCGATCAAAAACGTGATCGTCACGCACATCTTTGATCTGCTGCCGTTTCCGTCGAAGCAGCTTGTGGAG
Organism: Herpetosiphonaceae bacterium; assembly: GCA_036401895.1. GTDB lineage: Bacteria > Chloroflexota > Chloroflexia > Chloroflexales > Kallotenuaceae > LB3-1. Next base: position 37,165 of record DASWTW010000152.1, read on the forward strand.
CGAGCGCAGCGCAAAGAGGCCGAGTGGGTCGACGTCGAGCCGGGGCCGGGCCGCTATCTCTTCGAGCCGCTGCTGGCCAACGCGCCGACCAAACCGCCGCAGGTCGAGATCAAGCCAGATGATGTGGCGCTCTTCCAGTACACCGGCGGCACAACCGGCCTGCCCAAAGCCGCGATGCTGACCCACAAGAATCTGGTCTCGAACACGCTGCAAGTCGTCTCATTCCTGCCCTCCGCCGAGGCCGGCAAAGAAAAAGTGATGGCGGCGATTCCGTTCTTCCATGTCTACGGAATGACCGTCGCGATGAACTTCGCGGTCTATGTCGGCGGCGAGATCATCATCGTGCCCAATCCACGGCCGATCGACAACGTGATGCGGATCATCGCCAGGGAGCGCGCCACGATCTTTCCTGGCGTGCCCGCCATGTACATCGGCATCATCAATCATCCCGACGTACACAAGACCGATCTACGCAGCATCAAAGCCTGTATCTCGGGCTCCGCGCCGCTGCCGATGGAAGTACAGGAGCAGTTTGGGGCGCTGACCGGCGGGCGCCTGGTCGAGGGCTACGGTCTGACCGAGACCGCGCCGGTGACGCACTGCAACCCGGTCTTTGGCGAGCGCCGCGCCGGCTCGATCGGATTGCCGTTGCCCGATATCGAGGCCAAGCTGATCAACGCCGAAACTGGTCTGCCGGTGCCGTGGGGCTCGGACGAGGTCGGCGAGCTGCTGGTGCGCGGCCCGAACATCATGAAAGGCTACTGGAACAAGCCTGAAGAAACGGCCGACACGATCGACGACGAGGGCTGGCTGCATACCGGCGACATCGCGCGCATGGACGACGCCGGCTACTTTTATATCGTGGATCGCAAGAAAGACATGATCAACGCCAGCGGCTACAAAGTGCTGCCGCGTGAGATCGAAGAGGTCTTGTTCACGCATCCGCAGGTGCTGGAAGCTGCCGTCGCCGGCGTTCCCGACAGCTATCGCGGCGAGAACGTCAAGGCATTTATCGTCGCCAAGCCGGGAGCCACGCCCAGTGCCGACGAGATCAAAGCCTACTGCCGGGAGCGGCTCGCGCCCTACAAGGTTCCGCGCCAGATCGAGTTTCGCGAGGAGCTGCCCAAGACGCAGGTCGGCAAAGTGCTGCGCCGGGTGCTGGTCGAGGAGCATATCAAAGGCCAGGCTGAGCAGGTGCCCAGCCAGAACTAACCCTGATCGACAGCGACACGGACACGCAGGATTACTTGCGTGTCCGTGTTGCTTTTTGGATCGAGAAACCGGGCCGGGACTAGAACGCGACCGGCAGCTTTTGCAGCCCACGAATGATCAGCCCGCGTCGCCAGCGCAGCTGCTCAGGCGCGACTGCCAGGCACAGCTTGGGCATGCGGCGCAGCAACGTATTGATCGCGATCTGGCCTTCCAGCCGGGCCAGCGGCGCGCCCAGGCAGTAGTGGATGCCCTGGCCAAACGCCAGATGCCGGTTCGGCTCGCGGGTGAGGTCAAGCGTATCCGGATTGGCGAACTGCTCCTCGTCGCGATTGGCCGAGCCCAGCACCGCTATGATCTGCTCACCGCGCGCGATCAGCACATCCTTGAACACCACATCTTCCCTGGCAAAGCGCTCAGTCGCACAATCGACGGGACTGGTATAGCGCAGCAGCTCCTCGATCGCCGGTTTGATCAGCCCAGGATTATCATGCAGCCGCTGCTTCTGCTCGGGATGCTGAAGCAGTGCGAGCGTGCCACTCGCGATCAGATTGACCGTGGTTTCGTGACCGGCAATCAGCAGCAGCATCACCATCGCCAGCAACTCGTCCTCGCTGAGGCGATCGCCCGCCTGCTCCGCCTGAATCAGTGCCGTGGTCAGATCGTCGCCGGGCTGCGCGCGGCGCTGTTTGAAAAACTGCCGCACATAGCGCATAAATAGCCAGACCGAGGGCAGCACGCGCAGCATCTCGCTGCCCGACGTGGCCGAGACGATCGTGCTCGACCAGCGATGGAACTTCGCCCGATCCTTGGACGGAACGCCCAGCATCTCGGTGATGATCGTGATCGGCAGGGGCAGCGCGTAGTCATGAATGAGATCCATACGACCGCGCCGCTGCGCAGCGTCCAGCAGCTCGTCACACAGCGACTGGACCCGCTCGCGCAGCTGCTCGATCAGACGCGGCGTGAACGCTTGATGCACCAGGCTCCGCAGACGGCCATGATCCGGCTCGTCCAGATCCAACATATTGCGTGCAAGCGGCTTGATCATCTCCGGTATCCAGGGCATCTTGGCCTGCTGCTCCGGCGTCATAGCCTGAAATCGATCTTTGGCGAAACGCTGGTCTTTGAGCACGGCCTGCACATCGTTGTAGCGCGTCACCATCCACGCCGACTCACGCCGCGACAACCGCACGCGATGTACAGGGGCCACGGCGCGCAGCTGCGCGTAAAACGGATGGGGATTCGCCCGAAACTGCGGGCTGCTGAGATCAGGCTGGCTGATCTGTTCCTGAACTTGTAGCATGATGGTCTCCCTTCGCCGGCTGAATTCCTTGCAGAATCAGCGCAGCCAGAGCATCGGGGCATCTTTTCCGGCCACCGCTCTAGAACGCGACCGGCAGCTGCTCCAGACCACGAAGGGACAATCCCCGCCGCCAGCGCAGCTGCTCGGGCGCGACCGCCAGGCGCAGCTTGGGCATGCGGTGCAGCAACGTATTGATCGCGATCTGGCCTTCCAGCCGGGCCAGTGGCGCGCCCAGGCAGTAGTGGATGCCCTGGCCAAATGCCAGATGCCGGTTCGGCTCGCGGGTGAGGTCGAGCGTATCCGGATTGTTGAAGTGCTCCTCATCACGATTGGCCGAGCTCAGCACTGCCCTCACTTGCTCACCACGGGAGATTAGCACATCCTTGAACACCACGTCTTCCCTGGCAAAGCGCTCAGTCGCACAATCGACGGGGCCGGTATAGCGCAGCAGCTCCTCGATCGCCGGTTTGATCAGCCCAGGATTATCATGCAGCCGCTGCTTCTGCTCGGGATGCTGGAGCAGCGCGAGCGTGCCACTCGCGATCAGGTTGACCGTAGTCTCGTAACCGGCAATCAGCAGCAGCATCACCATCGCCAGCAGCTCGTCCTCGCTGAGGCGATCGCCGGCCGCTTCCGCCTGAATCAGCGCCGTAGTCAGATCGTCGCCGGGCTGCTTGCGGCGCAGCTTGAAGAACTGGCGCAGATAGCGCATAAATAGCCAGATCTGCGGTAGCCCTTGCAACATCTGGCTACCTGAAAAGACCAGGATGATGGCGCGTGACCAGCGATGGAACTTGGCGCGATCACGAGCAGGCACACCCAGCATCTCGGCGATGATCGTGATTGGTAGCGGCAGCGCATAATCTTGAATTAATTCCATGCGACCGCGCCGCTGCGCAGCGTCCAGCAGCTCGTCACACAGCGACTGGACCCGCTCACGCAGCTGCTCGATCAGGCGCGGCGTGAACGCCTGGTGTACCAGGCTCCGCAGACGGCCATGATCCGGCTCGTCCAGAGTCAGCATGCTTCGCGTGAGCGGTTTGAGCATACCTGGCATCCAGGGCTGCTTGGCCTGCTGCTCCGGCGTCATGGCCTGAAGCCGATCTTTGACGAAGCGCTCGTCTTTAAGCACGGCCAGCACATCGTTGTAGCGTGTCACCAGCCAGATCGACTCGCGCCGTGAGAGCTGCACCTGATACACCGGCGCCTCGGCTCGCAATTGAGCATAAAATGGATGGGGATTCGCCCGAAACTGCGGGCTTCTCATATCCGGCTGTATGATCTGTACCTGAGCCAGTTGCATGAGCATCTCCTTTGGGCGGCTGGATTCCATGGAGAATCAGCGCAGCCAGAGCATCGGCACTTGTCCCACTGCGCCGGTAGGAGCGAATTGCCCAGGGGAAGCAACATCAACACTCCAAGCGTCATGCCGGTCACTGCGCGCAGCTACCACATATGCTTACAGCGAATCGTCAGCTTCTCGGGGCACACGCCCTCCTGAATCTATTCATTTCAATGAATGAGCATTCAACACAAATGTAGTCCTTTTGCGCCGGGCCTGTCAAGCGCGAGATTTGAGAAAGGGGTAACAAACCTGCTTCAATCTAAAGCTCATGGTTGTTCGTCTATCCAAATGTCAAACTCACCCGTTTCCAAGGGCTGCTGGCGATAACCCTGGGCGTGTTGTTCTTCCAATTTCTGAATATTGTGGCGACGCAAAACAGCTTCCAAAGCTTCCTGGATGAAAGCTGAGCGCGTGGTATGTAACTCCAGGACAATGCGATCGACTTCGGTTAGCAGCACTGCATTGATTGTTATCTGGATCGTTTTCATAATGCGTGATGCTGCCACATCCTCCATAGTACAGCTCGGCTACGGAGGATGTCATCGTGATGACCCACGTGTTACTCAGCACCGATAACTTCGTGTCGCGTCGCCTGATCGCGCCTGAGCTGATCGCAGATACGGCGCGGCAGCTCCTTGATACAGTGGTAGATGCGGCTATCCTCATACAAACGGCGCTCGACGAAATGATGCACAATCTCGCGCCGCTCCCAGCCGTCCAGAAACAGGCGCAAGATCTGGCTGTGCAGCGGGTAGCGCGTCTGCCACTGCTCGGCAATCGACTCAAGCCGCTGGCGTGCGGAGCGCACGCCGCCCAGCGCACGCAGCAGCTGCTTAATCCTGATGCCGGTTTCAGCGTCGGGCGTGGACTGGCGCGACGGTCGCGATGGTGCGGGGTAGGGCGTGAGCCAGCGCAGCACTGCCGCCACCTCATCCGGTGTCCAGACGCGTGTCTGCGCCGCCTGAACGACATGCAGCACACGCAGCGCCACCTCCTGAAGCACTTCGATTACACGAGCTTCTTCTGGTGGTGTCTCCCGATGCGGAACCGGCGCGGGCCGAGCAGCCAGGCGCAGAAGAGACAGCGGATCGTCGGAGGTGAGCGGCAGATGCACCACACGCTGGCAGCCGGCGATTAACGCCTCGGCATCACCATCGGAATGGCGCTCGACGGTGATACCGACAAGCCATGCAGGCTGCAGGCTGCCCAGCCGTATTTGGGCAGCCACAGCAGCAGCCAGCAAAGTGCCGGGCAGCTCGGGAAAACCAGGATCGTAGCTTGCGACATCCAGCAAGATCAGCGTTGGACGCGGCGGCTGGTCAGTCGCGAGCAACCGCCGAATCTGGGCGTAGCCTGCGATCAGCGAGCGCGCCACTGTAACCGCGAAGCCTTGCTCGACGAGCGCGTCGCGCAGATCGACATGTGCTGTGTTCGTGACGATCAGCAGAGCGCGAGGACGATCAGAGCGCTGGCGGCGCGTCATGCCAGCACCTCGCGCCATAGTGCTGGCCCGGCCCCCGCAGCGCCGCAGTCTGTCAGGCTGCTCAGATGTGGGACCGGCTTCATTGCGTCGCCTCATCGGAAGCGGCCTCTTGCTCAGCCCGCCACTGGCGAAGGCGCTCGACGCCAAGCGGCGTGATCTCCAGCACGGCGGGCCAGCCGCGCGGCATGGGCTTGATCATGAGCAGGCCCTGGCGCTCAAGCGCATGAAGCGCGTTATGCGCGACCGATGGCGCGCTCATCTTCAGGGCGCGATAGATGATGCGCTGCGAGGGCGAGTAGTGATGCGTCTGGATATAGGTGTCGATGTAGTCCAACACTGCCAGGCGGTCATAGCGACGCTGCCGGGCGTCGGAATGCTTGGATTCTGCGTTGGGCATGAGGCGCTGCCTTTCATGAGGCAGCCGGACGCGCGGAATTGTCGAAGGATCGTAGACGTGTTACAATCCCCGCCGTAGAGCACCTGCTCTACATCCGGCTGCACTTCTGTGCGCTGGGTTAAGCCTGCGCTTGCTCTGGCCGTCAAACCTATGGGCAAGCGCAGGTTTTTTTATTGTAACGAAATTCGCAGCGCTGTAGCACTCGTTATCCGCTTTTTTTTTGCTTCCTATACGTATGTAAATCAGAATTCAGCGTACAAGGTGCGATGAATAGATTTACAAACGTCGATCGCTTAGCGCTATGCTGTATTCAGAGAAAGAGTAAGACGCTGACGGCATGAGGTTAGTGTAGAGGTTGGGAATGCGGGCTGTCTATTACCGGAGATTAATAAAATTAACTACAAAAACCCAGGTTAAACCCTGGGTTCAGTTCAACTAGCTATGGGTCTTGAATGCTGCGCCGACGCCTGAGCCGCCTAGATAATGCGCAAGTCCTTGGCGATCGCTACAGCATGGACGCGATTCGTCGCTCCCAGCTTCTCAATGATGCGCTTAACGTACTGGCTGACGGTGCCTTCGGATAACACAAGTTGTTGGGCAATCTGTCCGTAGCCCTGGCCAACCGCAACGCCGCGCAAAATCTCGATCTCCTGCCGCGACAAGGACACCGGCTTATGGGTCTGGCGTGGACGTGAATTAAGCAGCTCGTGGAGTACCGTGGTAGCCACCGGCGGCGATAGCAAGGTTTCTCCGTGATAGGCTGCGGTGATTGCCCGGACAAGCTCTTCTCCGCCGTACTCCTTGAGAATATACCCGGTTGCGCCTGCTTGCAGCCCGTCAACAACCAGCTCCCGCTCGCAATGGCTGGTCAGGAGAATCACGCGGCAGGCTGGATGCTGCTCACGCAGTAGTCGTGTTGTGCTTACGCCATCGATGCCGCGCATCCGAATATCCATCAAAACGATGTCGGGCTGCACCTGATCTACGAGATCGATCGCACGCTGACCATCGGCAGCCTCGCCCACAACACGAATGTCGTTGGGATAATCCTCAAGGCTGGTGCGGATCGTACGTCTAAAGGTTGGGTGATCGTCTACAATCAGGACACGAATCAGTGTCATGGGTGGCTGGCTCCATTGGAAAGATAGCTCGAATGTAGTAGCCCTGGTCTGTGCTGCTATGCTGGAAGCTGCCCCGCAGCTGCTCGACGCGCTCTTGCATGCCAATTAGCCCGATCGAGGTTTTGGCGCGCTCGTCTGCTCGCGGACTCAAGAGCGATTGGCCATCGTCCAGAATTGTGAGGATGAACTGTTCGCACTGAAAGTCGAGCGTCGCGTTGATGCTGGTCGCCTGATGTGCATGCTTGATCGTGTTGGCGAAAGCCTCTTGCGTAATCCGGTACGCGGCAAACGCCAGATCGTCGGGGAGCGCACGAGCTTGCCCAAGCACTTCGACATGCAGTGCCATACCGCCCGCATCCAGCGCTCTAAGCGCCTGATCCAGTGGCTGAATATTGCCGCTACGCAGCGCATGGATGCTGCCGCGCGCATCACGAAGCGCGAGCATAGTGCGCGCCCGCGCTTCGAGAATCTCCTGGTGGGTGATCGTGGAGTTCGCCGTGAGCTGATCGTGGGCTCGGCTCAGCTTCTGGGCAATGATCGCCAGATGATAGTTCAGCACATCATGCAACTCCGAGGCCATCGTGACCCGCGCGCGTGAGATCGCAACCTCTTTTTCTTGCTCGGCTGCCTGGCGCTGAAGCTGCGCGATTTTTATTTCGTGCTGTAATGTTTGTTGATTTGAAAAGTGAATTGTTGCGCTTGCTACGATAAGAAAAAAGATCGTAACAGACAACCAGATCATCAGTTGATAAATGTGGGTAAAGGTCGCAACATTTGATTCATATGTAACATCTCTACGAGAATTAAGCAGATCATGACTAGAAGATATTGCTGATTCAATAACTGGGATGAGATCTCTGGCATGCTCTCGAACTGGCTTTCCAGCGTTTTGAATCACATAATACTTCTGAAAAGATTCACGAATATCATCGACTAGAAGCATCTCACCATTAGAGAAACTCGGATTATCTTTTGCAAACCGATAGATAATCTCAACTCTGTTAGCCGCAATCTTAAGATGTAACAAGTATTCTTCATCTGGCACTTTATCACCAAGACTAAGACGAACAACAATCTCTTTGAGATTCAATAAGGAACGTTCAGTCTCGATCGTAGGCCACATTCCTTCACGAGCAATATACGTTCGATGATGTCGAATCAGCTCTTGAGACTTCCATACTAATCCTATGCTACTCGCTATCGTAAGAATAACTAAAGTTGTTAAGATGCATTTTTGTATAATACGTTTCACTAGCGAACTACCAATTCACGGAGTTGCCATACCCACATCTGGTTATAGACAGCAGGATCAATACTGAAGTGTTTGTTAGGAAACACGATCTCAAGAGGCCCATTATCCTCTAGCGGCATAGGGCTACCATCTCGCGATGTTGCGATGATGACGGGCCACTGGTTTACCTCAAGCGGAATAGTTGTTTTATAATCATTCAACGCTATAGCAAATAATTCTTTAGCACTTGGCGACACTCCCGCAACGTTAAGTGCATCACGTAGCAACGGACCTCGGTAGACAACCACTCGTTTCAGAAAAGGATCGTCCACTTCATATTCGACTAATCCTACTCCCTCTAGAGTTTGCATATCAAAATCAAGACGATCAGCATCATTCATGTTGCTGATCATGCCCTTTACTGTGAGCACAGGAGTTCCCACTGGTTTAGGTACTGGATTCCCTGGCTTAATTATTGGTTGAGATACAACACGATATGTTATATCTATCGATCCAGGCTGGCAGGCTGTCAAAAAGACACTTAACCAGAGTATAAAGAACACAATACCTATCTTCATTGACGTTCCTTAGACAAATTCTGCTACGAAGCTGCTCAGGTTCAACACCGAGTTAAACGTAATCAGACACCAGCCGCGAGTAGGCCAATCAACCGTTCGAGGATCATAGGTGGGATGCCAGATGCGTGTGCTTGCTCGAAGATTGATAATATCTGCTATATAGTCGTAAGAACAGGACTGAGAATCATAGGTGTCATAGCCGAACTCCGCACAGCCCGGCACCTCAAAATCATCGATCAGAATATACGGCGTGACCCAATGTTGGACAATCAGCTCCAGCTCACGGCGAAGCGGCCAATTAAATCCGTAGCCATGCGCATCAAGCCAAAATAACGTTGGCTGGTGGATCAAATCCTTTTGAGCTAAGCGCTCCAGCAGCTCAGGCGACTCTTCATTCGTAAGTACGCAATGTGAGAACTCAGCCGTCGCTAAGGTGGCCTGTTTATAGCGGAAGGTATCAGGCTCACAGGAGTAACAGTCAATGTGTGGATATGACTCAGCCATATGACGCGTGGTAACACCATAGAAAGAGCCTGTTTCGATAAATGCCTGTATTCCTGCCTGATGAATGATTGTATCAACCGTCTTGAGTAAAACCTGATCCCCGCGAAATCCGTACGGAATGACCTCTTGTACAATAGGCATATTTAGATCCTTTGAAAAAGCATATACGTGCCAGTATCCAAGCAAGCAAAGGTTGGCTCTACTCGACGGGGAGCTGTAGCAATAAGCTTGAGCGGTGCCAGTAACTGCTGGTACTCTTCTACTGACCGGCCGATCGTGACTCCTCCCTCGGGCGAGGATTCCTCGACATAGTGAATTGCCGGATCAGTTGCTTCACAGAGGAGCACAAATCCGGGTGTAGCGACAATCCGCTTTAGCTCGGATATAGCTCCAAATAGCTCGTTGTCATCCAGATGCTGCAAGACGGTAAAGGTGAAGACAAACTGGAACATACTGCCAGGAATCGGCAGATCGGTTAATGCCTGCACCTGTAGCGCCTCGACGTGTGGGAGAAAGCGCTGTATATCCGTAATGAAATGCGGTTCGCGCTCGAAGGCCACAACCTGTTCGGCAAACTCTGCTAATACTGGCGTCAAACGGCCATAGCCCGCGCCGACATCCGCCGTCATATGAATCGTCGTCATCCCAGCGACTCGATGCAGCCAGGAGCGCAGATCTGCTTGTTCAAGATACGTGCGGACAGTATACGCTGGACCGGTTACATCAACCACCTGTTGATGCCGCCAGACCTTACGGAATGGAGCTACCTGCATATGTATTCCTTACATACGAAAAAGAGCACTACCGAGGGGTAATAGCGCTTGTAGTGGAGTTACCTGATCAGGAAAAGAAGCCGTCTAACAAGGGTTTGCGCTTGCACATCGATATGAGCGACTGAGGAAGCATACCCAACGTGGCAGTGTACACGTAGCGTGTATTCCACTATTTTTCCACAATTACCAGAGATAAACCCGCTAGACCACGAGAGCAGAATTGACAGACATGCGAATATCTACCAATCCCCCCTTGATTTCCTTGAGGTCGTGGACGCCGAGGCCAGGCTGTAGCTTGTGCTAACATCGGCAGCGGAGTGCATCGTTGGAGGGTGTACGGCCGATGCTCTCCGCTGTGATGTGGCAAAACGCACTGTAAGTATAGAAGCGAGCACACGCTTTTGTCAACAAAACTTGCCATAGATCGACGTAGATAATCCATTATGTCAAATACAGATTCAGATGTTCTTCCCACATTTGCTGAGCTACTGGCAGCACTTTTCGAGCTACGCCGCAGACCTGACGGCAGTCGCTACAGCTTACGCGACGTTGCGGCGGCCATGTCCGGCACCGTCAGCCAGCGTACAGTCACGCACCAGTATTTATCGCTGCTGCTGAAGGGCAAAGCCCTGCCCGGCTACGAAGTAATCGAAGGGCTGTGCCTGGTCTTTGATGTATCTCCCGAGTATTTCTTCCCGCGCCTGCAAGACCGACCGCACCGGCCGCTTCCGAACATCGAAGATCCGTCGCTTTGAGATCGGTCTGAGACAGCTGAGGAATTGCCGAGGATTTGAGCTGTAGATGAGGAAGTGCAAAGCAAAAGCCCGCGACGATTTGCGCTCGGCCCACCCCCCAGTTGGTCGAGCGCCCGTCAGCGGGCTGCTCCTATCTTACAATGCACAGTAAACCGTTGTCAAACCTTGTTTACAAATACGATCAAGCCGCAGCACGAGATTGACACAGCCTGAGCAGCTTCGGGAGCCATGCTATACTGATCGTACCCCGCTCGATCGTGTTCTTGGAGCAACTTTGTGAGCACAGACCAGCACTCCTCGCCGCCAATCGCCGAGTCGATCGCTCGTGTGGTCGCCTCGCGTCCCGTGACCTGGCTTTATCTGAACGTGTTTCCCTACATCGATCGGCTTCTGCTGCGGCTAACACGCGGCCGTCTCAGCGTCACGATCGGACAGCCGATGGGATTGCTCACCTCGATCGGCGCGAAAAGCGGTCAGCGCCGCACCACGCCGCTGCTCTACACGGTAGATGGAGCGAATATTATTCTGATTGCCTCCTACGGCGGCCAGCCGCGCCATCCGGCCTGGTACTACAACCTGCGCGCGCATCCTGAGGTAACTTTCCTCCGTGCGGGACACGAGCGGACCTACATCGCGCGCGAGGCAGCAGGCAATGAGCGAGAGGCGCTCTGGCACAAAGCTGCCGCGCGCTATCCGGGCTACAACATCTACCAGGAGCGCACCGGACAGCGCCAGATTCCGGTCTTTCTGCTCACGCCCAAAGCTTAAGCCAGCCCAAGCTCCGATTAAACACACAGGCGGGACGCTTGAAACGTCCCGCCTGCGGCAAACTCCAACTGGCGAAAGCTACTCGTCGCGATCGTCGGCCGCGTCTTGCTCGGCGCGCGCCTCAGCCTCGTCGTTGGGGGCGGCGTTGTCGAAGTAGCCGCGATCGGTCTCGTCCTGTGGCTCGGGATCGCTGTAGATGCCCGCCGGCTCGCGGCTGGTGTTGAGCCGGTCGATCTGAGCGTCGATCGCGCTGCTGTCGCTGCTGAAGAGCGCATCCAGCATCAGGGTGTCCAGCACCGA
>DASWTW010000153.1:0-24025 GCA_036401895.1 Herpetosiphonaceae bacterium
ATTAATCAGTTGCTCCAGGAACACTCCACGCGGGTACTGCTGGAAGTCGGCCCCGGAACCACGCTCAACCTGTTTGCGCGCAAAGCTCCAGGCGCCGATCTGGTAATCTCATCGCTGCGCCATCCCCAGGATCAGCGGAGCGACGGCGAGTGCCTGATGACGGCGCTGGGTCAGCTCTGGCAAGCCGGCGTCCCGATCGCGTGGCCGCAGGTCGTGGCGCACGAGTCGCGCCGCCGTGTCTCACTGCCGACCTATCCGTTCCAGCGCAAGCGCTACTGGATTGCCCCGGGCGCCGTGCAGGGCGAGGCGGCGATCCAGACTGCGACAGCCGGCAAAAACCCCAACATCGACGACTGGTTCTACAAGCCAACCTGGCAGGCTGTGCCGCTCGCCAAACAATCGGCTGCCTGGGAGGCGCAGCGCGCGACCTGGCTGATCTTTGCCGATCGCCGGGGCCTTGCCGATGCGCTGATCGAGCGGCTGACGCGGGCGCAGCAGGATGTGCTGACGGTTCGGATCGGCGAGCAATTCGGGCGCGTGGACCAGCGAACGTACACGCTCAATCCCGCCAGCCGCGAAGACTATGATCGTCTGCTCGGCGAGCTGAGCCGGCAGGGAATGCCGGCCTATGCGCTGCATCTGTGGAATGTAGACGATCACGAACCATCCGGTGATCGACTGGCGCGCTTTGAGCAGGCGCAGGCGCTCGGCTTCTACAGCCTGGTGTTTTTTACCCAGGCCCTCGCCGCCGCCCGCGTGGCCACACCGCTGCGGCTGGGCGTCGTAGGCAGCCAGCTTCAGCGCGTGGTCGCAGGCGATCGCGTGGTTGCAGAAAAGGGTACGCTGCTTGGCGCGTGCCGGGTAATTCCCCAGGAGCAGCTCACGATCACCTGTCAAAGTATCGACATCCACTCCTCCGAGGCGGATGCAGCGGCGCGGGAGCGTGTAGCCGAGCAGCTCCTGGCCGAGCTAACGACCGCCGAGGCCGAGAGCGCCGTGGCCTATCGCAACGGCGAGCGCTGGATTCAGAGCTTCCCGCAGCTCACGGTTCGCGATCCACAGCAGAGCGAGACGCGTCTGCGTCAGGGCGGTGTGTATCTGATCACGGGCGGCCTGGGTCATCTCGGCCTGCTGATCGCGGAGCATCTCGCGCGCACCGTGCAGGCGAAGGTAGTGCTCACCGGTCGCTCGGCGTTTCCTGAGCGGGCCGAGTGGGACGCCTGGCTCAACACCCACGCCGACGATCCCGTGAGCGAGCGCATCCGCGCGCTGCGCGCCATCGAGGCGCTGGGCGGCGAGGTTCTGATCTGCCGCGCCGACGTGAGCAGCCGCGAGGAGATGCGGGCCGCGATCGATCAGGCGCGCGCGCGCTTTGGCTCGATCAACGGCGTGTTTCATGCCGCCGGCATCACCGACGAAGCGCACTACGCGGCGATTCAGCAGACGGATCGCGATCAATGCGAGCTGCATCTGCGGTCGAAGGCGCACGGAACGATCGTGCTGGACGAGCTGCTGGCTGGAGAGCCGCTTGATTTTGGCGTGCTGTTCTCCTCGCTGGCGTCGATCCTGGGCGGCCTCAGCTACATCGCGTACTCGGCTGCCAACGCCTACCTGGATGCCTTCGCGCAAGAGCACGCGCCCGGTAACCGGTGGCTGAGTATCAACTGGGACAGCTGGCATGAGCGCATGGACGACTCCAGCCAGTCGGTTGGGGCCACGCTGTTTGAGCTAGCCATCGCGCCGGCTGAAGGAATCACGGCGCTGCAACGCGTGCTGGCGCTGGAGCCGACCGCGCAGGTTGTGGTCTCGACCAGCGATTTTCAGGCGCGGATCGACCAGTGGATCAAGCTGGAGGCCCTGCGCGGCGGCGACTCGACATCATCAGCGCCGGCATCTTCGAGCCTGTCGCGCAGTGAGCTGGAACAGCGTTTGATCGCGATCTGGCAGCATGTGCTTGGCGTGGCCCAGGTCGGCCTGCATGACAATTTCTTTGATCTCGGCGGCAACTCGTTGAGCGGCATGCAGCTGATCGCTGAGATCAAGCGTGAACTCAAGATCCAGATCACGCCCGTTACGCTCTTCGCGACACCGAGTATTAGCCTGCTGGCAAAAGAGATCAGCGCCGAGCAGGAGCAGCCCGACAGCGCGTTAGCGACGACGACGCGCGGCGTTCAGCCGGAGCGCGGCTGGACCGAGATCGCGATTATCGGGATGCACGGGCGATTTCCGGGCGCGGCGGATCTGGTGACCTTCTGGCAAAATCTGCGCGACGGCGTCGAGTCGATCACCTTCTTCTCGGACGAGGAGCTGCTGGCGGCTGGCGTCGATCCGGCGCTGCTGGAAGATCCGAGCTACGTCAAAGCCCGCCCGATGCTGGATGGAGTCGACGGCTTCGACGCGGCATTCTTTGGCTACACGCCACGCGAGGCCGAGCTGATGGACCCGCAGCATCGCGTGTTCCTCGAATGCGCGTGGACGGCGCTTGAGCAGAGCGGCTACAGCCAGCAAGAATCAGCGCCGCGCTGCGCCGTCTTCGCAGGCTCCAGCCTCAGCACCTATCTGCTCAATCTTTACTCCAACCGCGACCTGATCGAGACGATCGATCCGCTGCAAACGGTGATCGGCAACGCTCAGGACTCGCTGGCCACGAGTGTCTCCTATAAGCTCAACCTGAAAGGGCCGAGCTTGACGGTGCAGACCTTCTGCTCGACCTCGCTGGTGGCGGTTCACCTGGCCTGCCAGAGCCTCGCGCGCGGCGAGTGCGACCTGGCGCTTGCCGGGGGTGTCTCGATCCTGGTACCGCAAGAAAGCGGCTACCGCTATCAGGAAGGCGGCATTCTTTCGCCGGATGGACACAACCGCGCTTTTGACCAGGACGCGCAAGGAACGCTCTTCGGCAACGGCGTGGGCACGGTCGTGCTCAAGCGGCTGGACGTGGCGATCGCCGACGGCGACACGATTCACGCGGTGATTCGCGGCTCCGCGATCAACAATGACGGCGCGCTTAAAGCCGGCTACACCGCGCCCAGCGTCGATGGGCAGGCCAACGTGATCGCCGAGGCCCTTGCAGCCGCCGGAGTGAGCGCGGAAAGCATCGGCTATATCGAGGCGCACGGTACGGGCACGGCGCTGGGCGATCCGATCGAGATCACCGCGCTGACCAAAGCGTTTCGCGAAAGCACCGACGAGAAACAGTTCTGCGCGATCGGCTCGGTCAAGACCAATATTGGCCACCTGGATCGAGCGGCCGGCGTGGCCGCGCTGATCAAGACCGTGCTGGCGCTCAAACACCAGCAGATCCCGCCCAGCCTGCATTTCACCGCCAGCAATCCCAAGATCGACTTCGAGCGCTCGCCGTTTTACGTGAACACCACGCTCGCCGAGTGGCGCGCGAATGGCACGCCGCGACGGGCTGGCGTAAGCTCGCTGGGCTTTGGCGGCACCAACGCGCACATCATCGTCGAGGAAGCGCCGACGCCCGCTGAGCCGCAGCCCTCACGGCCCTGGCAGCTCCTGCTGCTCTCGGCGAAAACAGCGAGCGCCCTGGAGCGGAGCGCCGATCAGCTGGCCGGCTATCTGCGCGACCACCAGGCGGTAGCGCTGGGAGACGTCGCCTATACGCTTCAGGCGGGACGCTGGAGCTTTCCGCACCGCTACGCGCTCGTCTGCCGCGATCGCGCCGACGCCCTGCACGCGCTGGAAACGCGCGACCCACGGCGGCTGCTGACGGGAGTGCAAGACACCCGCGAGCGCTCGGTTGCCTTTCTGTTTCCAGGCCAGGGCAGCCAGTACGCCAGCATGGGCCGCGAGCTGTACGATTCGGAGCCGCTCTTCCGCCAGCATGTCGATCGCTGCGCCGACCTGTTGCAGCCACATCTGGACCTTGACTTGCGTGACGTGCTGTTTAGTGACTCGGCGCAGCTTGACCAGACGCTCTACGCGCAGCCCGCGCTCTTTACGATCGAGTACGCGCTGGCGCAGCTGCTCTTGAGCTGGGGCATCAGGCCGCAGATCATGCTTGGCCATAGCCTGGGCGAGTATGTCGCGGCGTGTCTGGCGGGCGTGTTTAGCCTGGAAGACGGCATTAAGCTGGTCGCGAAGCGCGCTCAGCTGATGCAGGATTTGCCCGCCGGGATTATGGTCAGCGTGGCGGCCAGCCCAGACGCGCTGGCGCCGCTGCTGCGCGATGGCGTCAGCATCGCCGCGATCAACGGGCCGGAGCGGTGCGTTGTGGCGGGCGCTGAGCAGCCGGTCACGGCGCTGGTGGAGCGCCTGGAAATCGCGGGCATCGCCTGTCGCCGCCTGGTGACGGAGCGAGCGTTTCACTCGCCGATGGTCGAGCCGGTACTGGCTGAGTTCGAGGCTGCGGTCGCGGCGATACCGCTGCACGCGCCACGCATCCCATTTATCTCCAACGTCACTGGTGCCCGGATCACACCGGCGGAGGCGACAGATCCGGCGTACTGGGCGCGGCAGATCCGCTGCGCGGTGCGCTTTGCCGACGGCGTCCATGAGCTGCTGCAAACGCCGGATCGCGTGCTCGTCGAGGTCGGGCCTGGTCGCGCTTTGAGCAGCCTGATCGGGAAACATCCGGCGCTCACCGGCGATCATGTCGTACTGGCGACGATGCGCCATCCCCACGATCAGCAGCACGACCGCGCGGTCATCCAGGAGGCGATCGGGCGAATATGGCTGGCCGGCATGCGCGTTGACTGGCGCGCTTTCCACGCGGGCGAGCCGCGCCGGCGCCTGCCGCTGCCGACGTATCCGTTCGAGCATCAGCGGTTCTGGATCGCGCCGCAGCCTGATAGCGCGGATGAGAGTCGATCCGCGCGGACGGGCAAAACGCTGAGTCCGGCGCACTGGCTCCACACGCTTTCCTGGAAGCGCCTTCGCCTGCCGCGCGCTCACGCCTCCGGCTCTTCAGACGGCGCGCCGCGCTCCTGGCTTATCTTTGCCACCGACGATACCCTGAGCGGCGAGCTTGTGCGTCGGCTGGTCGGCATGGGCGATCAGGTTGTGACGGTATATACCGGAGAGCGCTTCGAGCAGCAGGACGCCAATCGCTACACGCTCGATCCGCACGCGCCGCAGCAGTATCAGCGACTACAGGCAGCTCTGCGGGACGCGGGCCAGGAGCCTACGGGCATCGTCCACCTTTGGAGCGCCACACCCGACACGCCGTCGCTTGATGCCGCCCGGATGAACGAGACGCACTACCGCGGGCTGTTCAGCCTGCTTTCCCTGGCTCGGGCCTTTGAGCAGGTCCAAACAACACAGCCGCTCGCACTGCGAGTGATAGCAAGGGGGACACAGAGCGTTCACGGCGACGAGCCGCTGAGCCCGGCACGCGCGTCTGTTCTGGCAGCGTGCCGACAGATCACGCGGTCGTATGCGCAGCTTGACTGCCGCCTGGTCGACATCGCAGGCGATCACACGGACCCTGCCCTGCTTGCCGATGAGATCACGCGGGCGGCGCCGGATATGCTGGTGGCCTACCGTGGCGGTCAGCGCTGGGTTCCGGTGCTGGAGCCGGCTGAATCGCTTGATCCCGACGATGGAGCCGGCGCAGCGGGCGACGGCGGCGCGTACCTGATCACCGATGGGCTGTCGCTGCCGGGCTATCGCTTCGCCGAGGTACTGGCGCAGACGGCACAAGCGCGGCTGGTGCTGACCGATCGCGTGGCGTTGCCGCCTCGCGAGGAGTGGCAAGCCTGGCGCGACGCCGACGAGCTGTCCGCATCGCAGCAGCGCTGGCTGGACCAGGCGCTCGTGGCACAGCGGCGGCTGCCCTTCGATCTGCGGGAGCACCAGGCGTTTATCGACGAGGCTGCGACCAGACTGGCCGATGAGCTGCCTGTCCTGGCGCGGCCTGCGAATCTGGAGCAGGACTCGAACCTGCTTTGTTCCAGCTACATCTGGGAATATCTCGTCGCCGGCGAGATCGATGTGCGGCGGGGCAGCTCCTACACCAGGGACGAGCTGCGGCAGCGGCTCGGGATCGTGCCGAAGTTTGCCCGGCTCTACAACTTTATGCTCGCGGCGCTCGCAGAAGACGGCATTGTCGAGCTGGTGGGCGACACGATCCGCTTTGTGGGCGCGGCGAAAGATGCCGAGCAGCTCAAGCATGAGCTGAGCCGCACCTATCCAGCGTCGGCGGAAGGCTTCAAGGTTCTGGAACACTGCATGCGCAGCTATCCCGAGGTGCTCACCGGACGCGCAGAGCCGATCGGCGTGTTGTACCCGCAGGGAAATACCGACATGATGCGGGCGATCGAGGCAAACCAGGCGCGCTTCTCGAATATCCGCACGTGTCGGGCGCTGATCGCCGGCCTTGTCAGCCGGATTGCCGAGCAGACACCGGAGCGTACGCTCAGAATCCTTGAGGTCGGCGCAGGCGAGGGCAATCTCACCTGGGAGCTGGCCGACGCGCTGCGCTCCGCGAATGTCGAGTATCACGTCACAGATATTGGACGCTCCTTTGTGTTGCAGGCGCAGAAGCACGCCGCCGAGGCAGGCTATGACTTTATGCGCTTCGACACGCTGAACGTCGCTCAAGATCCGCTCATGCAAGGCTTCGAGCCGCACGCCTTCGATATGGTCCTGGCGGCGGAAGTGATCCACGCGACACCAGATGTTCAGGCGACGCTGAGCAACCTCCAGCGGCTGCTGGCTCCCAACGGCACGCTCTGCATCATCGAGGCAACCCACATCGAGCGCTGGGCGAATCTCGTCTGGGGCCTGCTCGACGGCTGGTGGCACTTTACCGACCAGGAGCTGCGCCAGAGCTCGCCGCTGCTGTCGCTGGATCAGTGGCAGCGCGTGCTTGACCAGCAAGACTTCGCCAATATCACGCTTCATCCGCGCGCGGAGCAGCAGCAGAGCAGCGAGGACTACGGCCTGATCGTCGCCCAGCGATCGGAGCAGATCAGCGCCACATTCGATAGCCGCTGGCTGGCGGCAGCGCGTGAAGAGCAGCTCGTGTCGGTTCGCAACAGCCTTCAGCGCCTGGAGTCGCTTGAAACGCTGGGCGCTCAGGTGCGCGTCGTCACGGCGGCGGCTCACAGCGAGCACCTGCACGCCGCAGTGAGCGAGGCGAAGCAGCACTTCGGCGCGCTGCACGGCGTGATTCACAGCATACGCCCGACACACTTCACGACGCCCGACACACCGCCACAGGTCGTCGGCGCCGGCATACAGCGGCATCTGCGTGACCTGGCTGCGCTTGAGCAAGCGCTCAACGGCACGCCGCTCGACCAGGCGTTGCTCGTCACGGCGGGGGCCTCGTGGATCGATGGAACCGGCGATCTTGCGGCGATGGCGACGATGTGTACGCACAGCGCCTACGCGCAGGCGAGCCAGAGCAACCCCGGCCGTAGCTGGACCAGCGTCGACTGGCTGGTTCAGCAGGGCGTCCCCGGCGCCGCTGAGCAGATGGCGGTGCGGCAGATCCTTAGCCTCGACACACCGCAGATCATCGTCTCGTCGCAGGCCGTCCCCAGAAGCTGGAACACTGCCGGCGAGCTCGCCGCGCTGTCGGAATCGCCCGCCGCTCCACGGTTGCATCCACGGCCGCAGCATCTTGGCCCATACGTGCCGCCCCAGACCGATGTGGAGCAGAAGCTGGCGCAGTGCTGGCATGATGTGCTCGGCATCGATCAGGTGGGCGTCGAAGACGATTTCCTGGCGCTCGGCGGCGACTCGCTTCAGGCCACGCAGCTGCTTTCGCGCATCCGCCAGAGCTTTTCGGTGAACCTTGAGCTGCGCGCCTTCTTTAGCGCGCCAACCATCGCGGGAACGGCTCGCGCCATCGCCGAGCTTCAGTCACAGGTGGCACAGAGCGACGAGCACGAGATCCTTGATATTTTGCGCCACCTGAAAAACCTCTCGCCCGAAGAGATCGCCGCCGAACTTCAACGCCGCAAGCATCTGATAGAGGAGACCTAAGTCGTGAACGACCTGCATAAACACCTGGCCGACCTGACACCCGAACAGCAGGAGTTGTTCAGGCTGCTCCTCAACGAGCGGCGGGATCAGAAACAGACAGGTCAGCAGACGATCACCCGCCGCCGGGATCAAAACACGGCTCCGCTCTCCTTCAGCCAGCAGCGGCTCTGGTTCCTTGAGCAGCTCGATCCCGGCACGGCGGCCTACAATCTGCCGCAGGCGGTGCGGCTACAAGGCCAGCTTGACGTCGATGTGCTGCGCCGGAGCCTTAACGAGATCGTACGCCGCCACGAGTCGCTGCGTACGACGTTCGCGGCCAGCGAGGGAGAGCCGCACGCCGTAGTAGCGCCGGCGTTAGAGCTGGATCTACCGATCCTTGATCTGCGCAGCCTCCCAGCCGATGAGCGCGAGCAGACCGTGCAGCAGTGGATGCAGACTGAGGCGACACAGCCCTTTGATCTGGTGCGCGGACCGCTGCTGCGCTTTAGGCTACTGCGCCTGGCTGCCAGCGAGTACATTCTGCTGATCAACATTCATCATATTGTCTCGGACGGCTGGTCGAACAGCGTGCTCATTCGCGAGATCGCCGCTCACTACCAGGCGTTTGCGGCCCGCCAGCCGTCGCCGCTGCCCGCGCTGCCGATCCAGTACGCCGATTTCGCGGCCTGGCAGCGCGAGTACTTGCAGAGCGAAGTGCTCGATCGGCACATGGACTACTGGAAGCGCCAGCTGGACGGAGCATCCACCGTGCTGGCTCTGCCCACGGATCGCCCGCGCCCGGCAGTCCAGACCGTGGCAGGCGCCAGGCACTATATCCGCATTCCCCAGCGCCTGACGGCGCGGCTTAAACACCTCAGCCAGGGCGAAGGGGCCAGCCTGTTTATCACGCTGCTGGCGGGATTCCATGCGCTGATGTACCGCTACACAGGCCAGGACGATATTTTGGTGGGTTCGCCCGTGGCGAATCGCAACCGCGCCGAGGTCGAGCCGTTGATCGGCTTCTTTGTCAACACGCTGGTGCTGCGGTCGCGCTTCACGAAAAACATCACCTTTCGCGAGCTGCTTCAGCAGACGCGCCAGGTCGCGCTCGAAGCCCAGGATCATCAAGATCTGCCGTTCGAGAAGCTGGTCGAAGATCTGCACGTAGCGCGTGATCTGAGCCGTAACTCGCTGTTCCAGGTGATGTTCGCGCTCCAAAACGCTCACCTTCCCAATCTCTCGTCGCCCACGCTGGAAATCACGCCGCTGGAGACCGATAGCAACACGGCTCTGTTCGATCTGTCGCTGGATTTGTACGAGACGTCGCATGAGCTGCGCGGCTGGTTCGAGTACAGCACTCATCTTTTTGACGGCGCGACGATCCAGCGCATGGCAGAGCACTTCATCAATCTGCTCGACGATCTCAGCGCGCAGCCCGACCAGCCGATCAGCCGGGCGCAGATGCTCTCCGTCGCCGAGCGAGTACAGCTCCTGGTGGATTGGAACGCGCGGCGCCTGGAAAATCCTGCCGGCCGGTTCGCGCATCATCTGTTCGAGGAGCAGGCCGCTGATCATCCGGACAACATCGCCGTCGTTTTTGAAGATCAGCGCTACACCTACCGGACGCTCAATGCATGGGCGAATCAGGTGGCGCAGCAGCTCCGCGACGCAGGCGTCGGCAAAGGCGCGTTTGTCGGCATCTGCATGGATCGCCGGCCGGAGCTGATCGCCAGCATCCTGGGCGTGCTCAAAGCGGGCGCGGCCTATGTTCCGCTCGACCCGACCTATCCACGCGAGCGACTGGACTATATTCTCGGCGATACCGCAGCCGTGGCGCTGCTGACGCTCCCGCCGTTTGTGGAGCGCCTGCCCGCTACGCGCCCGCCGACGATCGTGCTCGACGCCGCGCAGCCCGGCGATCTCCTCGATCTGCCGAACGTCGACAGCGGCATCACGGGTGAATATCCGGCCTACATCATCTACACCTCCGGCTCGACCAGCCAGGCCAAGGGCGTGGTTGTCACGCATGGCGGCCTGGTGAATCTGGCCCGCACCTGCGCCCACGGCTACGAGCTGCACACGGTTGCGCGCACGCATCTTCAGATGGCGCGCTTCACGTTCGATGTGTTCACCGGCGATCTGGTGCGCGCGCTCTGCACCGGCGGAAAGCTCGTCTTATGTCCACACGATCTGCTGCTCGACGCGCCGTACCTTTACGCCCTGATGCAGCGGGAAGCGATCGACTGCGGCGACTTCGTGCCGGTTGTGCTGCGCAATCTGGTCAGCTACATGGAGCGCAACGACTACCGCTTCGAGCATATGCGCGTGCTGGTGTGCGGCTCCGATAGCTGGTTTGTCGGCGAGTACCGGCACGTCCAAGGCTTCTGCCGTCCCGATGCGCGGGTGATCAACGGCTTTGGCATCACCGAGACCACGATCGACAGCGCCTATTTCGACGGCGACACCGCAGGCTTCTCAGCCGACCAGATGGTGCCGATCGGACGACCGTTTCCCAACACTCAGTTTTATATTCTTGACGACGAGCTACAGCCGATGCCGGTTGGCGTGCCGGGCGAGCTGTACGTGGGCGGCACCGGGCTGGCGCAGGGCTATTTGAACCAGCCCGGCCTGACCGCCGAGCGCTACATTCCCCATCCCTTCAGCACGACACCCGGCGCGCGGCTGTACAAAACCGGCGACCGCGCGCGCTACCGCGTCGACGGCAATGTCGAGTTTCTGGGCCGCATCGATCGGCAGCTCAAGGTACGCGGCTTTCGCGTCGAGCCGGGCGAGATCGAGTCGGTGCTGATGCAGCATCCCGGCATCCACGAGGCGGCGGTGATCGCGCAGAGCACGGGCGGGAACGATAACCGGCTGGTGGCCTATGTCACCGCCACGCAGACGCCTGCGCCAACCGCCGAGCAGCTGCGCGCCTTTATGCAGGAAAAGCTGCCCGACTACATGATCCCGACGCTGTTTATGGTCCTGGACGCGATGCCGATCAGCGCGAACGGCAAGATCGATCGGCGCGCACTGCCGGCCCCGACGCTCGATCGCGCCGATCTCGCCACCGCCTATATTGCGCCGCGCACCGCCGTCGAAGAGGTGATTGCCGAGATCTGGAGCCGCGTGCTCGACGTCGAGCGGATCGGCGTGTACGACAACTTCTTTGAGCTCGGCGGTCACTCGCTGCTGGCAACGCAGGTGATGGCGCGCGTCACATCTACGTTCGACGTCGATCTACCGCTGCGCGTCCTGTTCGATCACGCGACGATCGGCAGCCTGGCGGCGCAGGTCGAGAGCGCCCGCCAAAACGCGCAGGGCCGCAGCTCGCCGCCGGTCGTGCCCGTAGCGCGAGATCAAGATCTGCCGCTTTCTTTCCCGCAGGAGCAGCTCTGGGTGATCGACCAGCTCTCGGGCCGCAATGCCGCATATGTTATTCCGGCGATGATGCGGATCACCGGGCCGCTCGATGTGAGCGTGCTCCAGCGCTGCTTCGATCTGCTCATGGAGCGCCATGAGATCTTCCGCACCACCTACGGCTACGGGCAGGATCGCCCGGTTCAGATCGTACACCCGCCGAGCGCCGCGCCGATGACGAGCATCGATCTCCGGTCGCATCCAGCCGCCGAGGACGAGGTGCTGCGCATCGCAAGCGAGCTTTCGATGCAGCCGATCGATCTGGTCGCCGGGCCGATCGCGCGCGGCGTGCTGTTTCGGCTCGCGGCCGACAACCATGTGCTGCTGTTTCTGATGCATCACATCGTGATCGACGAGTGGTCATCCGATACGATCGTGGATGAGATGCGCGAGATGTACCTGGCGTTCGCGCAGAACCGCGCGCCGGTGCTGCCCGATCTGCCGGTGCAATACGCCGATTTCGCTCACTGGCAGCGCAGCTGGTTCCAGGGCGAAGTTTTGGAGCGCGAGCTGGCCTACTGGCGGCAGCAGCTGGCTGGAGCGCCCGATCTGATCGATCTGCCGCAGGATCGGCCGCGACCGAGCGTCAAGACCTTCGGGGGCCGCTACCAGACAGTCAAGGTTCCGCCGCGCCTGGCCGCAGACCTGAAGGCGCTCAGCCGAGCCAACGGCGCGACCACCTTTATGACCTTGCTGGCCGCCTTTAACGTCTTGCTCTACCGCTACGCCAACCAGACGGATATGGTGGTCGGCACGCCGATCGCCAACCGCGCCAAGCTGGAAGTCGAGCGCGTGATCGGCTACTTCCTCAATACGCTGCTGATCCGCTCGGATCTGTCGGGCAATCCCACCTTCGCCGAGCTGGTGGCGCGCGTGCGGGCTACCTGCCTGGAAGCCTACGCGCATCAAGACCTCCATTTCGAGAAGCTGGTTCAGGAGCTGCGGCCGCAGCGCGACAACAATCGTAACCCGTTCTTCACGGTGATGTTCGTGCTCAATCAGAACTACCCGACGCCCGATGTGCATGTCAACGATCTCACAGCCAGCTACATGCCGATCCCGCGCGACGTGGCCCGCTTCGATCTGATCATGTACTACTTCGAGTCGACCAAGGGCGATGCGGTGCAGCTGAACTACAACACCGACATCTTTGACCATAGCTCAATGACGCGGATGCTGGAACACTTCATGACCTTGCTGGAACATATTGTCCAGCAGCCCACGCAGTCCATCGATCGGCTGCCGCTGATGCAGCCGTGGGAGCAGGAGCAGGTTCTCGTGGCCTGGAACGAGACCAGCCAGGCATATGCGGTCGAGCCCTGCCTGCACGAGCTTTTCGCGGCCCAGGCTGCCCAAACGCCGGATGCGATCGCGCTGCGCTATGGCGAGGAAAGCCTGAGCTATGCGGCGCTGAACGCGCGCGCCAACCAGCTGGCGCATCATCTGCGAGCCCTGGGCGTGGGCGGGTGCCCTTCGGGCGAGGTGCTGGTTGGGATCTGCCTCGACCGATCGATCGACCTGGTGATTGGCCTGCTGGCGATCCTGAAGGCAGGCGGCGCGTATGTTCCGCTCGATCCCGCGTATCCCGCCGAGCGCCTGGGCTTTATGCTTCAGGATACGCAGGCGCCTGTGGTCATCACCGAGCAGCGATTTCACGCGATCCTGCCGCCCAACACGGCGCAGATCCTCGATCTCGATACCGCCTGGCCGACGATCGCCGAGCACCCGGAGACCGCGCCGGCTAGCGCTGCAACCGCCGACAACCTGGCGTATGTGATCTATACCTCGGGCTCAACCGGCCAGCCCAAGGGCGCGATGAACACCCATCGCGCGATCGTCAACCGCTTGTTGTGGATGCAGGATGAATATCAGCTGACGGCGGCGGACCGCGTGTTGCAAAAAACGCCGTTCAGCTTCGATGTGTCGGTGTGGGAGTTTTTCTGGCCGCTGATCACGGGCGCGACGCTGGTAGTTGCCCGGCCTGAGGGCCACAAAGACCCGGCCTATCTGGTCGATCTGATCGCCAGCCAGGGCATCACCACGCTGCATTTCGTCCCGCCGATGTTGCGGGTTTTTCTGCAAGAGCCGAATCTGGGCCGCTGCCGCACGCTCAAACGAGTGATCTGTAGCGGTGAGGCGCTGCCTGCCGATCTGCAAGCGCGCTTCTTCGAGCGCCTGGACTGCGAGCTGCATAACCTGTACGGCCCGACCGAAGCCGCCGTCGACGTGACCTACTGGCCCTGCGATCGTGATAGCGCGCTATCTACCGTGCCGATCGGGCGTCCGGTGGCGAACACCACGATCTACCTGCTGGATCAGCAGCTACAGCCCGTGCCGATCGGCGTGCCCGGCGAGCTGTATATTGGCGGCGTGCAGCTGGCGCGCGGCTACCTCAACCGGCCTGCCCTCACCGCCGAGAAATTTATTCCCGATCCGTTCAGCGCCCAGCCGAACGCCCGGCTCTACAAAACCGGCGACCTGGCGCGATTCCTCCCCGACGGCGCGATCGAGTACCTGGGGCGACTGGACTTCCAGGTCAAGCTGCGCGGCTTCCGCATCGAGCTCGGCGAGATCGAAGCGGCGCTTAAGCAGCATCCCGAGGTGCGCGATGCCGTTGTCGTCGCCCGCGAGGACGGAGCACAGCCCGATACTCAGCTGGTCGCGTATGTCGTACCGAACGAGAACCGAGAACCGAGAACCGAGAACCAGGCGGCTGAGAGCGAAGCCGACTCTAAGTCGGCTGGAGAACACCCGGTTCTAGATTATTCGGATCTGCGCAATCACCTCAAGAGTAAGCTGCCCGAGTATATGGTCCCAGCGGCGTTTGTGGAGCTGGACAGCTTGCCGCTCACCACCAATGGCAAGCTCGATCGCCGGGCATTACCAGCGCCCGACAGCACGCGGCCCGAGCTCGAACAAGCGTATGTCGCGCCACGCAACGCCACAGAGACGGTGCTGGCCGAAATCCTAGCAGAAGTTCTCGGCGTCGAGCGCGTCGGCATTCACGACGACTTTTTCGCGCTGGGCGGTCACTCGCTCGGCGCCACACAGATCATGGTGCGTGTTCGGGAGATCTTCCGCACCGAGATCGCGACCGCCGCAATCTTTGACACGCCGACGGTCGCCGGATTTGCGCAGGCGCTCACGGCGCAAGAAGCAAAGCCGGGCCAGATCGAGAAGATCGCACAGCTCCACCAGCGGATTAAGCATCTGTCGAAAGCCGATCTGCAAAAGATGGTGCAGCAGAGCAAGCAGCAGTAAAGCGAACACCGGCGATCCCGCGCCTGTGGGATGCGTCGGCGGATGGAATAAAGGATGAGCGATGTTCATGGATAACTCTGGATCACCCGAAGCCGCTGAGCTATCGAGCGAGGAGCTTGAGCTGCTGGCCGCCCTGTTTGCGGCGGACGAGCAGGCACAAACAACAGGCCCAACCAGCGCGCTGCGTC
This sequence comes from Herpetosiphonaceae bacterium, assembly GCA_036401895.1. Classification (GTDB taxonomy): domain Bacteria; phylum Chloroflexota; class Chloroflexia; order Chloroflexales; family Kallotenuaceae; genus LB3-1. The sequence goes on from DASWTW010000153.1 coordinate 14,796, forward strand.
AGACGGTCGAGCATCTGCCGCTGTCGTTTGGGCAAAAGCGCCTGTGGTTCCTCGATCAGCTAGAGCCGGGCAATCCCGCCTATAATATTCCGTTTGCGCTGCATCTGCGCGGACCGCTGAGTCCTGCCGCGCTGGAGTGTAGCCTCAACGAAGTTGTCAGGCGGCACGAGGTGCTGAGAACCAGCTTTGCCCAGCGCGAAGATCAGCTGTTCCAGGTGATCGCGCCTGAGCAAACCGTTAGCATCGAGCAGGTCGATCTGCGCGGGTCGATCGACACAGATCGCCAGGCGCAGATCCGAGCGCTGGCTCAAGCCTCCGAGCTGCACGCCTTCTCGCTGGCACACGGCCCGCTGCTCAAAGCAACGCTGGCACGGCTCGACGAGGAAGAGTGGGCTTTCTTTCTCAACATCCATCACATCGTTTTCGATGGCTGGTCGATTGCGCTGTTTACTCGCGAGATCATCGCCGGCTACGAAGCCTACCAGACATCGCGTCCTGTGGATCTGCCCCCGCTGCCGATTCAGTACGCCGACTATGCGATCTGGCAGCAGCAGCAGGCGCAGGCGGAGCGGTTCGAGCAACATCTGGCCTACTGGCGTGAGCAGCTCGCCAATCTGCCGGTGCTGAATCTCCCAACTGATGAGCCGCGCCCGTCGCGCCGCACGAGCAGCGGTGGAGCCTTGCCGGTCACGATCGAAGCGTCGCTGCACCGGCAGCTGACGGCGTTGAGCCAGCAGAGCGGCTGTACCCTGTTCATGACGCTGCTCGCGGCCTGGCAGGTCTTGCTCTCGCGCTACAGCTCCCAGCTCGACATCGCGGTTGGCTCGCCGGTCGCGGGGCGGCTGCACTCCGAGACGGAGCCGCTGATCGGCTTCTTTGTCAACACGCTGGTGCTGCGGACAGATCTTGCGGACAATCCCGGCTTCCGTGCGCTGCTTGAGCGGGTGCGCAGAACAACGCTGACAGCCTTCGATCACCAGATGGTTCCATTCGATCGGCTGGTGGAAGAGCTACAGCCGGAGCGGAGTCTGAGCCATACGCCACTGGTGCAGACGATGTTCACTCTGCAAAACTTTGGCGCCGAGACGCTTAACGCCGCCGGGCTTGCCATTAGCCCGCTGGTGTTCGAGAGCAAGATCGCGAAGTTCGACTTGATGCTGACGCTGACGGAGCATCCCGACGGCCTGCACGGCGAGCTGGAGTACAGCACCGATCTCTACCGCTCGCCGACGATCGAGCGCATGATCGGTCATTTCCACACGCTGATCACGGCAATCTGCGCCAATCCCGACCAGCCCGTCATGCGCCTTCCGCTGCTGACGGCGCCGGAGCGCGAGCAGCTGCTGGCGACCTGGAACGCGACAGCGATCAGCTATCCGCAGGTGCAGAGCCTTGTCGCGCTGATCGAGGCGCAGGTGGAGCGCACGCCCGACGCGGTGGCGGTTGAGTTTGAGCACGCGCGCCTATCGTACCGTGAGCTGAATCGGCAGTCGAACCAGCTGGCGCACCATCTGCGGCAGCTTGGCGTTGGCCCCGATGTGCGCGTCGGCGTCTGCGTCGAGCGATCGCTGGAGATGGTCGTGGGGCTGCTGGGCGTGCTCAAGGCCGGCGGCGCGTATATCCCGCTCGATCCCGAGTATCCGATCGAGCGGCTGCACTACATGCTTGAGCATAGTCAGGCGCCTGTGCTGCTGACTCAGCAAAGCCTGGCGCATCAGCTGCCCGGCGCGGCTCATGTGATCTGCCTCGACGCAGAGTGGCAGACGATCGAGCGGCAGCCGCAGACGAATCCTGGTGTGCCGGTCGCGACGGACAATCTGGCGTATGTGATCTACACCTCGGGCTCGACCGGCCTGCCCAAAGGCGTGATGATCAGCCACCGATCCCTGATCAACCATATGCAATGGATGATCGAGGCGTTTCCGCTCGCCGGGGACGATCGGGTGCTGCAAAAAACACCGTTTAGCTTCGACGCATCGGTGTGGGAGTTTTACGCGCCGCTGCTCACGGGAGCGCGACTGGTGATGGCGCGCCCCGGCGGGCATCAGGAGATCGACTACCTGATCGAGGAGATCACGAGTCGCGGAATTACCACGCTCCAGGTGGTTCCTTCGGTGCTTAAAGTCTTGCTTGAGCATGGCCTTGACACCTGCGTCTCGCTCACACGCGTCTTCTGCGGCGGCGAAGCGCTCGCGGCGGAGCTTGCGGATCGCTTCTTTGAGCGGATGAGCGCTGACCTGATTAATCTGTACGGCCCGACGGAAGCAACCATCGAGACGCTTACCTGGCAGTGCTCCTCCGATCAGCGCCGGCAGGTCATCCCGATCGGTCGTCCAATCAGCAACGTCCAGGCGTATATTCTGGATGCCCATCAGCACCTGGTGCCGGTCGGCGTGCCCGGCGAGCTGTATCTGGGCGGCGCCAGCCTGGCGCGGGGCTATCTCAATCGCGCAGACGTGACCGCCGAGAAGTTTATTCCCGATCCTTTCTCACCCGACGCTGGTGCCCACCTCTACCGCACCGGCGACCTGGCGCGCTATCGCGAACATGGCGTGATCGAGTATCTGGGCCGCATCGATCACCAGGTCAAGCTGCGTGGATTCCGCATCGAGCTGGGCGAGATCGAGACAGTCCTGCGCCAGCATGAAGCCGTGCGGGATGCGGTGGTGCTGCCGCAGAATGACCGGCTGGTGGCGTACGTTGTTGAGAACCAAGAACCCAGAACTAAGAACCTAGGGGATGAAGCGGACGGTTCTAGGTTCTTGGTTCTTGGTTCTACTCTTCGCGCCTTCCTCGCCACACGCCTGCCCGACTATATGATCCCGTCGGTGTTTATGAGTCTCCCCGAGCTGCCGCTGACACCCAACGGCAAGCTGGATCGGCAGGCGCTCCCCAGCCCGGAAGATCAGCCTGGCGATCGGGAATCGGCCTATGTCGCGCCCACGACGGAGCTTGAGCAGAATCTTGCCGCGATCTGGCAGGCCGTGCTGAACGTGGAGCAGATCGGCGTCCACGACAGCTTCTTTGACCGTGGCGGCCATTCGCTGCTGGCGACCCAGGTGGTATCGCGAATGCGCGACACGCTCCAGATCGAGCTACCGCTGCGCGCGCTGTTTGAAACACCGACTATCGCCGGCATGAGCCAGCGCATCGAGGCGGCCCGCCGGGACGATCAGCAGTCCTCGATGCCGCCGCTCCAGCGGGTTTCCCGCGACGGCCCATTGCCACTTTCGTTTGCGCAGCAGCGGCTCTGGTTCCTGGATCAGCTGGAGCCTGGAAATCCATTCTATAACATCCATACCGCGCTGGAAGTGATCGGCCCGCTTGATCGCCGTGCGGTCGAGCGCAGCCTCAACGCGATCGTCATGCGCCACGAGGCCCTGCGCACAACCTTTGCCATGCGCGACGATCAGCCGGTCCAGGTGATCGCGCCTGAGCTGAGCATTGAGCTGCCGATTGTGGATCTGCGCGATCTGCCTGAGGCTGTGCGCGAGGCGGAGGCGCAGCGCCTCGCCGCCGAGGAGGCCGGCCAGCCGTTTGATCTTCAGCACGGCCCGGTGCTGCGCGCCCGGCTGCTGTGGCTGGACCACGAGCGCTGCATCATGCTGCTGACGATGCACCATATCGTCAGCGACGGCTGGTCGATGGGCGTGCTGGTGCGCGAGCTGTTCGCCTGCTACCAGGCCTACAGCGCGCCAGGCGCAGAGCAGATCGAGATCAGCGCGGTGCTGCCGCCGCTCCCGATCCAGTACGCCGATTTTGCCCAGTGGCAGCGACAATGGCTTCAGGGCGCGGTCCTCGAAGCGCAGATCGACTACTGGAAGCGCCAGCTCGCCAATCTGCCTGTGCTGGAGCTGCCCACGGATCGACCGCGCCCGCCGGTGCTGTCCTTTCAGGGGGCGACCCAATCCTTCATACTGCCGCAGGAGCTTACCTCGGCGCTGCTGCGCGTAAGCCAGCAGCACGATGCCACGCTGTTTATGACGCTGCTGACGGCGTTCCAGATTGTGCTGGCGCGCTACAGCGGCCAGGACGATCTGGCGGTCGGCTCGCCGATTGCCAACCGCACGCGGCGGGAGCTGGAAGATCTGATCGGCTTCTTCGTCAACATGCTGGTGCTGCGTACCGACCTGGGAGGCGCGCCGACGATTCGGCAGCTTCTGGCACGGGTGCGCGCCACCTGCCTGGATGCCTACGCCCATCAGGACCTGCCGTTCGAGCAGCTGGTCGAGGAGCTTCAGCCGGAGCGCAGCCTGAGCTACAATCCGCTCTTCCAGGTGGGCTTCGCGCTCCAGAACGCGCCGCTGGATCTGGTGGAGCGCACGGATCTGCGCCTGCGCCCGATCAACGTTGTCCAGCGCACCTCTACCTTTGACCTGTCGGTGTTTATGAGCGAGGAGCCGGACGGCATTCATGGACTGCTTGAGTACAACACCGATCTGTTCGACGAGGCGACAATCACGCGACTGGTCGGGCATTTCACCACCGTGCTTGCCGCAATCGCCGCCGACCCCGATCGCTCGGTGGCTGAATTGCCGCTCCTGACCGAGACGGAGCATCAGCAGCTGGCCGACTGGAACGCGACCGCCGTCCCGTTTGCGCAGCAGTGGGTCCATGAGCGCTTCGAGGCCCAGGCGCGGCAAACACCCGATGCCATCGCTTTGCTCGCCGGGGAGCATCGCATCACCTACGCCGCGCTGAGCCGTCGATCGAGCCAGCTGGCACATTATCTCCGCGCGCTGGGAGCCGGGCCGGATATGCGGATTGGCCTGTACGTCGATCGCTCGCCGGAGCTGGTAATCGGGCTGCTGGCCATTCTCAAAGCCGGCGCCGCGTATGTCCCGCTCGATCCCGAGTATCCCAGAGAGCGGCTCGAATTCATGCGCGACGACGCGAGCATTGCGATCCTGGTGACTCAAGCATCGCTGCGCGCTCAGCTTGCCGCGCCTGCGGTGCATGTGGTTTGTTTGGACAGCGATGCTGCCGAGATCGAAGCGCAGCCGGAGCACAGTCCAGCCCTTGCGATCCCGGCTGATACGCTGGCCTACGTGATCTACACCTCGGGCTCAACCGGCCTGCCCAAAGGCGTGATGGTCGAGCATCAGCACTTGGTCAACACCTTGAGTGCCAGCCAGGCCGCGTTTGGCTTCAGGCCGGACGATCGCATGCCGTGTATCGCCTCGTTCTCGTTCGACATCGCGATCTTCGAGCTGTTCTGCCCGCTGCTGGCCGGCGGCAGCGCCCTGCTGACCACCAAGCAGCAGATTCTGGATCTGCCTGGTTTTGCCCGGACGCTGGAAACCGTCACGGTGCTGCACACGCTGCCCAGCCTGATGCGCCAGATCGCAGGGTTTATCCGCGAGAACAATCTGCACGATCGCTATGGCTCGCTGCGTCAGGTCTTTGTCGGCGGCGACGCGGTTGCGCCCGATCTGCTGGCCGAGATCCAATCTGCCTTTCCCAGCGCCAGGATCAATGTGCTCTACGGCCCGACCGAGGCCACGATCATCTGCGCGACACATCCGGTTACAGCGGGTGAGCTTGCTAACAAGCATCTGATCGGCAAGCCCATGAGCAACACCGCGCTCAGGCTGTACGACCGAAGCGGGCAGCTGGTGCCGGTGGGCGTGCCGGGCGAGCTGTACATCGGCGGCGCCAGCGTGACACGCGGCTACTTGCAGCGCGAAGCCTTGACCGCCGAGAAGTTTGTCGAGCTAGATGGCCAGCGCTGGTATCGCAGCGGCGACCTGGCGCGCTTCCTGCCCGACGGCACGCTTGAGTTTTTAGGGCGGATCGACCAGCAGGTCAAGATTCGCGGCTTCCGCATCGAGCTGGGCGAGATCGAGGCGCTGCTCAACGATCATCCCGACGTTCGCGACTCGGTGGTGCTGCCGCGCAGCGATGCGCCATCCGCCGGCGGCTATCCCGACACGCGGCTGGTCGGCTATGTTGTTCCAGCGGCAAGCTCCCCGGCACATACCGCCGCGCAATCCGCGTATGTCGAAGACTGGCAAACGCTCTACGACGAGACCTACGCCGAGGAGTCGCTGGACGATCCGACGTTTCATATCGTCGGCTGGCAGAGCAGCTACACCGGGCAGCCGTTCCCATCCGCCGAGATGCGCGCGTGGCGTGACGCGACGGTCGATCGCATTCGGCAACTTGCGCCGCAGCGGGTGCTGGAGATCGGCGTGGGCACGGGATTGCTGCTGTTTCCGCTGGCGGGCGCATGCACAACCTATCACGGCATCGACTTCTCGGCGCCCGCGCTGGCGCATATTCGCCGGTACCTGCCGCCCGAGTGGACACATGTCAGCCTGGCCCAGCGCCGCGCCGACGAGCTTGGCGATCTCCCTCCCGGCTCGTTCGACACCGTGATTATCAACTCGGTGGCGCAGTATTTCCCAAGCGTCGAGTATCTGGTCCAGGTGATCAGCCAGGCTGTGACGCTGCTCGCCCCCGGCGGCCATCTGTTCGTGGGCGATATTCGCAGCCAGCCCTTGCTCCAGCCTTTCGCCACGGCGGTTGTACTGGCCCGCGCCACACCCGATACCTCGCGCGAAACGGCATGGAGCTTGGTCGAGCAGCAGGTTAATCAAGAGCGCGAGCTATTGCTGGCTCCGGCCTTCTTCCACTCGCTGCGGCAACACTTGCCGCGCATCAGCGATGTGCAGGTCGAGATCAAGCGCGGCCAGGACCACAACGAGCTGACGCAGTTCCGCTATGATGTTACGCTGACGGTTGATGTCGCCCCGGCTGCTCCACAGCCCAGCAGGCAGCATCACTGGCTTGACGAATCATGGACGATCGAGCGCTTGGCGGCAGCGCTCGGCGATTTCGACGGCGATTCGCTCCTGCTCTGCTCGATTCCCAGCGCGCGGCTTGACGCACTGGTGCAGGCGGCGGCGCTGCTCCACGATCCATCAGGGCCACAAACCGTGCAGGATCTTCACGCCGAGCTTGGTCATGCGGCAATCGAGCCGGTCGATCCCGAGACGCTCTGGTCGCTTGGCGCTGAGCTTGGCTATGCTGTGCGTGTCGGCTGGCATGAGAATGGAGCAGCCGGCCGCTATGATGCTGTCTTCAGCCGAACGGGAAGCGCATACCTGCCACCGCTGTCGATGCAAACCGTTCAGCCGTGGAGCGCCTATGCGACAGCTCCCGCCGCGACACGAGCGACGGCCGAGCTAGCGCCGCGACTACGCCAGTATCTCAAAACGCGTCTGCCCGAGCATATGATCCCAGCGGCGTTCGTGGCTCTCGAAACGCTGCCGCTGACACCCAACGGCAAGGTCGATCGCGCGGCGCTTCCCGCGCCCAGCTGGGGTAGCCTGACCGATCTCGCGCCGGAATCGCTGCCGCGCACACCGGTCGAAATGCTGCTGGCGGACATCTGGCGGCAGGTGTTGAGCGTGCCGGCAGTCGGCATTCACCAGAACTTCTTCGACCTCGGCGGGCACTCGCTCCTGGCGACCCAGGTCATGAGTCGCGTTCGTACCGTGTTTGGTGTTAACTTGCCGGTCCGCACGCTCTTTGAGCAGCCGACGATCGCGCTGCTCAGTCGTGTGGTGACGGCTGCCCAGCGCGAGGCGCAGGCGCTGCCACCGCTGCCGCCGCTGACGCCCCACGCGCCCACCGACGCGCTGCCGCTCTCGTTTGCCCAGCAGCGGCTGTGGTTCATCGAGCAGTTGCAACCTGGCACCGCGAGCTACCATGTGCCGGGAGCCTGGGAGATCCAGGGGCCGATCGAGTATGCCGCCTTCCAGGCCAGTCTGGATCTGGTCGTCGCCCGCCAGACCTCGCTCCGCACCACCTTCACGCAGGGAGGATCCGAGATCGACGGCGAGCCGGTACAGCGCATCGCGCCGCCCCAGTCGTTTCCCATCACGCGCGTCGATCTGACGGCCTCCTCGACTGACGTGCAGCATGAGGTCCAGCGCGTGATCCAGGAAGCCAGCACGCGGCCCTTCGATCTCGTCACCGGGCCACTCATGCGCGTGCTCCTGATCCAGCTTCAGCCCGAGACCCATGTCTTCGTGCTGGTCCTGCATCACATCATCACCGACGGCTGGTCGATGGGCGTGTTGATCAATGAGCTGGCGGTTGCCTACATCAGGACGATTCGCAAGGAGCCGATCGATCTGCCCGCGCTGCCGGTCCAGTACAGCGATTACGCCCGCTGGCAGCGGACCTGGCTCGATCCCGCGATCCCCGATGGCATGCTGGCGGCACAACTGGCCTACTGGCAGCGCCAGCTCACCGGCGTGCCGACCCTCGATCTGCCGACCGATCATCTGCGACCACCCGTCGAAAGCCACCGTGGCGCCATGCTGCCGATCACGCTGGATCGGGCGCTGATCGAGCAGCTGACCGCCCTGAGCCGCCAGCAGGGCACCACCCTGTTTATGACGCTGCTCGCCGGCTGGTACGTGCTGCTGGCGCGCTACAGCGGCCAATCCGACCTCGCGGTGGGCACGCCGATCGCCGGCCGCACGCAGCCCGAGACCGAGCCCCTGATCGGGTTCTTTATCAACACGCTCGTGCTGCGCACCAGCCTGGCGGGCAGCCCCACCTTCCGCGATCTGCTCGACCGGGTGCGCACCACGACGCTCGACGCGTACGCACACCAGGATGCGCCCTTCGAGGCCGTCGTCGAGCGCCTGCAACCCGAGCGCGATCAGAGCCGCCAGCCGCTCTTCCAGGTGCTCTTCGCGCTGATGAACGCGCCGCTGCCCGAGATCCGCCTGCCCGAGATCCAGCTCACGCCGCTGGCCATCGAACACACAACATCCGTGTTCGATCTGTCGCTGCAGCTCTTTGACGAGACGTCTGGCGTGGCGGGATACGTGGAGTATGCCACGGACCTGTTTGACGAAACCACGATCACCCGAATGATCCAGCACTATCAGGTCGTCCTCGGCGCGATGGCTGCCAGCCCGGATCAGCCGATCGCGCAGGTAGCCCTGCTCAGCGAGGCGGAGCGTCATCAGCTCGCCGCCTGGAATGCCTCCGCCCGGCCGTATCCGCGTGAGGCGGCCGTGCATCAGCTGATCGAGGCGCAGGTCGCGCGAACACCGAACACGCCTGCAATCGTCTACGAGGGCGCGCGCCTGACGTATGCCGAGCTGAATGCGCGGGCCAATCAGCTGGCGCACCACTTGCGGGCGCAGGGCGTGGGGCCGGATGTGCTCGTCGCGCTGATGGTCGAGCGCGGCCTGGACATGATTGTC
>DASWTW010000154.1:0-6799 GCA_036401895.1 Herpetosiphonaceae bacterium
GATCTGGATCTGGGCGACAAAGTGCAGGTCTTGACCTCACCCGAGGAAGCACTGGCGACGATCTCTCCGTCGCGCATGGCTGCCGAGGAAGAGGAGATCACCGAGCAGGAGCAGCAGGGCGAGCCCGAGCTGTCGGCGGAGGATGCCGATACCGACACGACCCAAGCCGACGAGGGCGAGTCTGCCTAGTCGCGCTACGAGATTGGAAGCGAACGGACAGGATCGATTCCTGTCCGTTTGTGTTTAAGCTACTCCGTGTCGCTCTGCTCGGACTCGGGCTGTTGGGCGGAGGTCGGTAGAACCGCCCGCAGCGCCAGCGCGGCCTCGGTCTGCTCACGGTCGCTCTGTGCCGGAGCCTGCTGCACCAGCACCTTGTCGATGCGCACGCCGTCCATATCCACAACCTCGAAGCGCCACTCGCCGAGCGTCACAGCCTCGCCGGTGGTCGGAATCCGCTCAAACAGAGCCAGCAGCAGGCCGGCCAGCGTATCGAACGGCGGCAAGCGGGTACCGGGTGCCCCTTGGGCGGGGTGTAGCTGGTCGCGCGGCGGCAGCCCGATCTGATGCTCGGCGTCGGAGTAGGAGAGCAGCCCATCGACGAGTAGCGAGCCGTCGGCGCGGCGCACCACCATCGGATCGACCTCGTCGTACTCGTCGGCGATGTCGCCCATGATCTCTTCCAGCACATCTTCCAGCGTGATCAAGCCCTCGATCTGGCCATACTCGTCGAGCACCAGCGCCAGGTGGGTGCGCGACTGCTTGAGCTGCTGAAGCACCGCCGAGATCCGCTGATGCTCCAGCACAAAGACCGGCGGCCGGATCAGATCCGCAAGCTGAGTCGGCTGGCGGCTCTGCGTGGCGCGCAGCAGATCCTTGGTGTAGAGCACGCCCGCGATGTGGTCGATTGAGCCCTGGTAGACCGGAATCCGCGAGTACTCAGACTCGATCACGCGCGCGACGATCTGGTCGAAGGGCAGCTCGGAGGAGACCGCGAAGATCTCGGTGCGCGGCGTCATGATCGAGCGGGCGCTGGCGTCGGTAAAATCAAAAACGCGCTCGATCAGATCGCGCTCCGAGGCTTCCAGCGAGCCGCCCTCGGTACCTTCGCGTACCAGCGAAAGCACATCTTCCTCGGTGACTTGCTCGGCCTCCTGGCGATGCTGGCGCAGCAGCCGCAGCACGACCTCGGTCGAGGAGGTCAGAAACCAGACGACCGGCGCCGACAGCCGCGAGATCTGGCGCATGATCGGCGCGACACGACTGGCCATGCTTTCGGCATGTTGCAGCGCCAGCCGCTTGGGCACAAGCTCGCCCAGAATCAGCGATAGATACGTAATCAGCAGCACCACCAGCACCAGCGCGACCGAGTGGGCGTACTGGCCGACCGAGGGCTCAAGCGCCGCCGACAGTGGCTCGGCCAGCACATCGCCGCCGAACGCCGCCGCGAACGTGCTGATCAGCGTAATGCCGACCTGCACCGTCGCCAGAAAGCGATTCGGCTCGTTCGCCAGACTCAGCGCCGTCTGCGCGCCCTTATTGCCTTCCTCAGCCCGCTGCTGGAGCCGCCCGCGCCGGGCTGAGACCACCGCGATCTCGGAGGCGGCGAAAAATCCGTTCGCCAGCATCAAGATCACGATCAGCACAAAGTCCAGCCATACTATGCCCATGAAGGATACTCCTTGATTCGCAATACTAAGCTCACGATGATGCTCTTGGCAGCTTCAACGTGGCGACGATCGCGGCTAACAGGCGCGTTGGTGCTCCAGAAACATCGCGATCGACATTCATCCAGACTTCAACAAAGCGAGAGCCATACGGAATATACATGTGTTGGCGACGGTAGATTCCGCCCGTCACAGGATGATCGCAGTCTAAGGTATAGATCCGTCCCTGCCTGCCATTGGTTTCGAAAGGCTGCCAGTCGATGATGGAACAATGATTGGGCAGAATCGATCCATATCGCTCATCTTCGGTTGGCCTCGCATGACGCCCGACAAATTGAATGCCGCCGATTGACGATTCCCAATCGGTGCGTCCCTGGCTGCGCTGATCCAGTCCTGCTTGATTGAGAAAATATGCCGCACCCAGGCTGGTGATCACTGTCCAATCCGGCGGAAGCGAGACGGTGTAGTCTTCCCGCGAGTTGGTATATGGTTGCAACAGATCGTCTGGCGAGCCGGTTGCGATGAGTGAAGGAAACGATGATGGTATTGGCGTTGTGGTTGGCGGCGAAGGATCTACGAGCTGCGAGGTGGCACTGAGCATCGGCGATGGTTCTGCTGTATCTGATGTGGCAGAAATCTGAGCAAGCGTCGGAGTAAGCGCGGTGCGGTTCGCAACGTCGGCTGGCGGCGCTGAGCGTAATTCTGCTGCACAGCCGGTTAGCAGCAGAGCCAGCATGATTTTCCAGAGATGGCCGCGTATGTTTCTGCGAGAATAACCTGTGATCACTATAACATTCATTATACCGATGTTCTTTGAACTAGAAGGGCTAAACGCTGCGCCGCTCACGATGCCTCATGCTACAATGATAACAGAGACGCACAGCGAGTGCGCCTTTTGTGCGTGTCGATCGCTGTTCATCATGAAAGGACAACATCACTTATGGCCGGTTTGTACAACGTGATTCGTATTTTGCATAACGCCTTTGGCGGTCTGACGCTGCTGCTGACGCTGGTTGCGGCTCTTCTGCTGCTGATCACGGCCCGAACGACGAGCCAGGGCTCGGCGCTGGCGCTGCGCGGCAACTCGATCAGCGCCTCGATCCAGGCGGTGCTCGGCATTTTGATGGTGATTCTGGGCATTCTGATCGGCAACGCGGCCTATATCGGCAACCTGTGGCTGCACTACCTGCTCGGCATCGTGTCGGTGGGCGTGATCTCGGCGTTTGCGGCGCGGGCCCGGCGCTCACCCGACAGCGATGCGCGTCGCTTCGGTGGGATTCTGCTAGGCGTGCTGGTGCTGGTCGCGATCACCTTCTACCTTGGTCAGATGAAGATCAATCCGTTCGCCTGATCGCCGGCTCTGAGGTCGATCCACGAGGGTACAGCGCCGCCTGTACCCTTTTGTTGTGGGCGGCGCGGCCCGGCGAATGGATGCGGTATAATGATGGCCGCATCCGCGTCCCGGCGATCGGACCGCTGGCAGCGCAGCCTGTGATGCCGCTAGATTATTAGGAGCCCTGGTTTAATGAAAAGCTCAGATATACGCCAAACGTTTCTCCAATTTTTTGCGCGAAACGGTCACGAAATTGTTGCTTCTTCTCCGCTTGTGCCTGCCAACGATCCGACTCTGCTCTTCACCAACGCAGGCATGGTGCAGTTTAAAGATACATTCTTGGGCCTGGAGCAGCGTCCCTACAAGACGGCGACGACCTCGCAGAAGTCGATGCGCGTCTCAGGCAAGCACAACGACCTGGAAAATGTCGGGCCGTCGCCGCGCCACCACACGTTCTTTGAGATGCTCGGCAATTTCTCGTTCGGCGATTACTTCAAGCGCGAGGCGATCCAGTATGCCTGGGATCTGCTGACCAAAGATTTGAAGCTGCCCGTGGATCGGCTGTGGTTCTCGGTCTTCGAGGGCGATGAGAACGTGCCCGCCGACGAGGAGGCCGCGCGGCTGTGGGAAGAGGTCGGCGCTCCCCGCGAGCGGATTCTGCGCTTCAGCGCCAAAGATAACTTCTGGCAGATGGGTGACGTCGGGCCGTGCGGTCCCTGCTCCGAGATCCACTTCTACCAGGGCGATCATCCCGAGAGCCAGGTTCCCGAGGGCGTCAACAGCGACGACGACGACTACATGGAGATCTGGAATCTGGTCTTTATGCAGTACAACCGCGACGCCGAGGGCAATCTCACGCCGCTGCCGCGCCCGTCGATCGATACCGGCATGGGCTTTGAGCGCATCGTGTCGGTGCTTCAGGGCGTGCGCAATAACTACGAGACCGATCTGTTCGTGCCGATCATCGAGCGGCTGATCGAGCTGGTCGGCGGCGGGCGCGAGCACTACCAGGCCAATCGCTCGGCCTACCACGCGATCGCGGATCACTCGCGGGCCTGCTCCTTCCTGATCGCCGACGGCATGCGTCCCGGCAACGAGGGCCGCAACTATGTGCTGCGGCGTATCTTGCGGCGGGCGGCCTACCAGGGCCAGACGATTGGCCTGATCAGGCCGTTTCTGGCCGAGACCGCTGACGTAGTGATCCAGATTATGGGCGATGCCTATCCCGAGCTGGTGACCAAGGCCGACTATATCAAGCAGGTGATCACCGGCGAGGAAGAGCGCTTCGGCCGTACGCTCCAGAGCGGCCTTGAGCAGCTTGAGCTGATCGTCGGGCGGATGCAGGCTGCGGGCCAGACGATCATGGCCGGCGATGATGCGTTTCGGCTGCACGATACCTTTGGCTTTCCGCCGGATCTGACGGCCAAGATTCTGCACGAGCGCGGCCTGGGCATCGACGAGGCCGGCTATCAGTCGGCGCGCGAGGCGCAGCAGCAGCGCGCGCGTGAGGCGCGGCAGTTCAAGCGCGGATCGCAGGCCGAGTTCTGGGCTGAGTTCGATCTGCCGACGACCGAGTTTACCGGCTACGGGAATCTGCAATCGTCGGGCAGCGTGATCGCGATCGCGGTCGAGGGCGCGGCGGAAGATCAGGCCACCGAGGGCGAGGAGGTGCAGATCGTGCTCGATCGCTCGTGCTTCTACGGCGAGAGCGGCGGCCAGGTCGGCGATACCGGCGTGATCGTCGGGCCGCAGGGCAGCGTGCGCGTCACCGATGTCCAGAAGCCGATCCCGGGGCTCTACGTTCACTACGGCACCGTCGAGCGCGGACTCATCCGCAAGGGCGATGCGACACAGCTAGTCGTCGACGCCGGACGCCGCCGCGATATTATGCGCAACCACACGGCGACGCATCTGCTGCACCGGGCATTGCGCGATGTGCTGGGCGAGCACGCCGAGCAAGCCGGATCGCTGGTCGCGCCCGATCGGCTGCGCTTCGACTTTGGTCATCCTACGTCGGTGACGGCCGAAGAGCTGCGCGAGATCGAGCGGCGCGTCAACGCCTGGGTGCGTGCCGACACCGAGGTCATGCCCGCCGAGATGTCGATGGCGGCGGCCAAGCAGCTGGGTGCGACGGCGCTCTTCGGCGAGAAGTACGGCGACGTCGTGCGCGTGGTGACGGTCGGCTGCGCGGCTTTTGCCGAGCCCGCTGTGCTGCCGGATACGATCGGAGCGGAGACCAGGCCCGAGCCGAATTTCTGCTCACGTGAGCTGTGCGGCGGTACGCACGTCGAGCGAACCGGCGAGATCGGCTTTTTCCGCATCATCGGCGAAAGCTCGATCGGCTCGGGCCTGCGCCGCATCGAGGCTGTGACCGGACGCGGCGCCGAGGATTACGTGGAAACGCAGGCCACCATGCTGCGCGACACGGCCCAGCGCCTGGGAGTCACGGCGGTGCAGATCCCGGAGCGTATCGATCAGCTGCTGCGCCAGATCCGGCAGCAGCAGGAGCAGCTGGCCGTGTTGCAGCGCAAAGAAAGCGCCTCGCAGCTCCAGACGATCCTGGAAACCAAACAGCAGGAAAACGGCGTGGCGCTGGTGACGGCCCGCGTCGACGCGCCAAACATCGAGAAGCTGCGCGAGATGGGCGACTGGCTGCGCGATAAGCTCGGCTCGGGCGTGGTGGTGCTCGGCACGGTGCTCAACGAGAAGCCGCAGCTGCTGGCGATGGTCACATCGGATCTGGTCAAGCAGGGCTACCATGCCGGAAATCTGGTCAAAGCGCTGGCGCAGGTGGTTGGCGGCGGCGGTGGCGGACGGCCGGATGTGGCCTCGGCAGGCGGTCGCGATGTAGCCAAGCTCGACGAGGCGCTGTCGCAGGCCAAGACGGTGATCGGTCAGCAGAAGAAATAAGCTTCAGCCTTCGATCGTCGCAGCGCCCGCTACCCGACACCGGCTAGCGGGCGCGATGTTTTAATCAACCTCGAAATACGTTGGAGGAGTCAATAATGAACGTTCGCGATGCATACAACCAGTGGGCAGGCACCTACGACAGCGATCGCAATCTGACTCGCGATCTGGATCAGGCCGTCACGCGCGAGACGCTGGGCAACGGCCGCTACATCTCGATTCTTGAGCTAGGCTGCGGCACCGGCAAAAACACCGTGCTGCTGGCTCAGCTCGGCGAGCGCGTCCAGTCGCTGGATTTTTCTGAGGAGATGCTGAGCCAGGCGCGGGCCAAGCAGCCCGGCGCGAATGTGACGTTTTCGGTCGCGGACCTGACGCAGCCGTGGCCGTGCGCGGATCGCTCAGTGGATCTGGTGGTCTGCAACCTGGTGCTGGAGCATATCGCCGATCTCCATTTTATTTTTGCCGAGGCGGCGCGGGTGCTGGTCGAGGGCGGCCGGTTCTTCGTCTGTGAGCTGCATCCGTTCAAGCAATATCAGGGATCGGTGGCGGTCTTTGGGCGCGGCGCGGAGCAGACCAGCATTCCCGCGTTTGTGCATCACATCTCGGATTTTGTGGCGGCGGCAGACAGCGCGGATCTGCGACTCGCCAGTCTCAAAGAATGGTGGCACGAGGCGGATCAGAACACGGTGCCGCGCGTGGTGTCGTTTCTGTTCGAGAAACTAATGATCAGGCGTTGAGCACTTGTCCAAGCCCGCCGGCCTCGCCCAGCGCGAAAAGTGCCGTGGTGTAGGGCGCGGCCAATCCGCCGAGCAGCAGCCGCGCGCCGTCCTGCTCTACTGGCTGTAGCCGCTGTTCGGCGTAGCGCAGCAGCGCGGCGGCGCGCTCGTGATCGCCT
>DASWTW010000155.1:0-38728 GCA_036401895.1 Herpetosiphonaceae bacterium
CGGCAGTTCCGGCTTTTAGCATTGCGCGATCGCCTCCAGCTCGCTCAGCACGCGCTCTCCGGCCTCCGGCTGATGCAGAACAATCGGCAGGATCGCCACCTCGGGCCGCACGTCGCGCAGGGTGCCGGTAACCGCATCGAGCTGCGACTCGGCCACGGCATCCGGCTTGGTCAGCAGCACCACGTCGGCGCGCTCGACCTGCCAGCGTAGCAGGTAGCCCAGTCCTCCCACATCCGGCCACAGCTTGCCGAAGCGCACCGCGTCGATCAGCGCCACCAGCGACCACTGCGCGTTGGGGATCGCCTCGTCCTCGATCGTGTTGGCCAGCTCGTCGGGATGCGCCACGCCGCTGGCCTCGACCAGCACCCAGGTCGGCTGGTAGAGACTGTCGAGCAGCCGCACGGTATGGCCGAGATTGCTTTGAATATCGCAGCAGATGCACGTATCGCTGATCTCGCGCACGCCGAGCCCCTGCGACTCAAGATACGGCCCGTCCACGCCGATCGCGCCGCGCTCATTCTCGACGATCGCCACGCGCTCGCCGCGCTCGCCCAGTGCCCGCGCCACCGACAGGATCGCCGTGGTTTTGCCGCTGCCGAGAAATCCGGTAAAAGCAACACATCGCATTGAATCGTTCCTTGCTCGCTTGTCACAATCATTCTAGCACAGCCTGCCGTACGCTTCCCTCGTCGCAGGGTTGGGCGGCAGCTCAGCTCAGCGGCTTGAGATTGGCCTCGATCTCGGCGCGATGCGGCTCCAGGAACGGCGGCAGCGACAGATGCTCGCCCAGCTGATCCAGCGGCTCGTCGGCGGTAAAGCCGGGGCCGTCGGTCGCCAGCTCGAAGAGCACGCCGTTGGGCTCGCGAAAGTAGATGCTGCGGAAGTAGAAGCGATCGATCTCGCCGCTGGTGCGAATCCCAAGCGATGTTAGATGGCGCATCCACTCATGGTACTGATCCTCGGTCGGGACGCGAAACGCGACGTGATGCACGCCGCCCGCGCCCTGCTGGCCAAACGGCAGATCCGGCCGCACCACGACATGCAACTCGGCGGCTGGACCGCCCGCGCCCATCTCGAAGACATGCACGGTATGCTGCGCGCTGGTAGGATCGGCGTAGGTGCGCACCTCGCGCATGTTCATGACTCGCGTGAGCACAGTTGCTGTCCGGCTCAGCTCGCGAACGGTCATCGTGATCGGGCCCAGACCACGGATCTGGTGCTCGGGCGGGATCGGGCTGCGCTCCCAGGGGTTAGACTCGCCCCGGCCTTCGTCGTTGACGAGCACGAGGCGCTGGCCCTCGAAGTCCTCGAAGTCCAGCAGCGTGCGGCCGTCGCGCTCGGTGATATCGCCGCGCTTCACGCCCAGCTCACTTAGATGCTCAGCCCACCACTGGAGGCTTTCCGCGCTGCCCACGCGCAGGCCGGTGCGGGTGATGCTCTGGCTGCCGTGTCGCTCGTGCGGCACCTGGGGCCAATCGAAGAAGGTCAGATCGCTGCCGGGGCTCGCCAGCCGATCCGCGTAGAAAAGATGATAGGCGCTCACATCATCCTGGTTGACGGTCTTTTTGACCAGCCGCATGCCCAGCGTTTGTGTGTAAAAGGCCAGATTTTCGCGGGCATGAGCGGTGATCGCCGTCAGATGGTGAATTCCGGTAAGCTCTAGATTCATATGGTTACTCCTGGACCTTGACACGTACATCAAATCTGCTGATCAGTATACACGCGATTGATTTTCGTGATGCGGGCTGGCTGTGCGGGCGAACAAGGGAACGAGGGAACAAAGAGAATCCTGATCATTTGTTCTTGGTTGTTGTTCGTGGCCCTCATCCCCAACCCTTCTCCCGTTGCGACAGGAGAAGGGAGTAGCGGTACTTTCTTCTGTTCTTTGTTCGTGGATGTTGGGCGGGCACTCACCCCCGTCGCTAGGGCGACTCCCCCTCTCCCACTGCGGTAGGCGAGGGGGTTTTCGTACTCCTTTGTTCTTTGCTCTTTGTTCTTTGTTCTCCCCGGTTCTAGGTTCTTGGTTCTAGGTTCTTGGTTCTTCGTCCCCGCTTGCGTTTGCCCTTATAATAGGCGCACCGCGCAAGGAGTAAGCACTATGATTTTGCAGATGCTCGGTTTGTTGCTGATAGGATATCTGATCGGCTCGATCCCGTTCAGCTTCTTGGTCGCGAAAGCCAAAGGAGTCGATCTGCGCACGGTCGGGAGCGGCAACACCGGCGCGTCGAATGTATGGCGAACGCTGGGCTTTCGCTATTTTGTCGTCGCGCTGATCCTTGACATTTTCAAGGGCTGGCTGCCTGCGTTTCTGGCTCACACGATCGTTCAAGCTCCGGCAATCGTCACGATCGGAGTTGGTATGTGCGCCGTGCTGGGCCATGTGTACCCGATTTTTCTACGCTTCAAAGGCGGCAAGGCTGTTGCTACGACCGGCGGCGTGATTCTGGGCTTTGCGCCAGTGCTGACGGCGCTGGCGGCGATCGTCTGGACGATCGTGTATAAGCTGTCGGGCTATCCCTCGGTGGCCTCGATGGTCGATGTGGTGGTGATTGCGCTTACCGGTACCGTGATGGCGTACATGGGCTGGCTCGATCCGGTCTATGCCGCGTTCATCTGGGTGGCGGTGGTCTATGTCTTCTACCTGCATCGCGCCAACATTCAGCGGCTGATGCGCGGCCAGGAGCATGGCATCGGCCAGAAAAACCAGCGCACCTAGCAGCTTGTCCGGCGGACGAATCAGCGCATATCTGGAGGATCTATGCCATATGAACTGAGAAGCCCAGCCGGGCGAATGGTGCTTGAGGATACCAATCAGATCCGCTTCGAGCGCAGCGCGCGGACCGTGCTTCAGACGGTCACGCTTCCGATCTTTGGCCTGGCCTACGGCGTCGAGCTGCCCGTGACCTCAGTTGTCAACGTGGAGCAGCGCGATGCCGGGCTGCTGGTCGAGTTTGCGACGAGCGCGCCCAACCTGCGGCTGCTGCTAGAGATCGAGCGCACCGATACCGGCTTTCGCCTGCTGGTCACCGGCCCGGCCGCGCTGCCGGCGATCGGCATGCGCTGGCTGCTGCGTCCCGGCGGCCCATGGTACGGCCAGGGTGAGCGTGTGGTCCAGACGTGGCCGCTCGATCGGCAGCAGGTGATCTCCGAGCCGTTGATGCCCTACGATCACGCGGCCGACGGCACGCTCAACATCGTGACGCCGCTCTGGCTCAGCGCGACGGGCGCGGCGCTCCTGGCCGAGGAGAGCGCGGGCGATTTTCAGGCCACGCTCAACCGTGGCGACGATGGCCTGCTGCGGATTGTTGCCCAGGCTCCCCAGATTCCCTTCGGCCTCGGCTTCGATGCGCCGGTTGTGGCGCAGGGGCCACGCCTGGCGCTCGACGTGCTGCTGGCCGACACGCTGCCCGACGTCTTTGCGCTGGCGCTGCGCTGTCTGGGCCATCCCACCAGCGCGCCGCCCGAAGAGCTGTTTGCCAGGCCGATCTGGACGACCTGGGCGCAGTACAAGATGGCGATCAACCAGGAGGATACGCTGCGCTTTGCCGACGCGATCATCGAGCACGAGTATCCACGCTCTGTGATGGAGATCGACGACCGCTGGCAGGCGCACTACGGCGCGTGTGAGTTCGACGCGCTCAAGTTTCCCGATCCCAGGGCGATGATCGACCGTCTGCATGAGCAGGGCTTCAAAGTGACGCTCTGGGTGCCGCCGTTCTTCGAGCCGGGCAGCGCTTCCTTTGTCGAGGCCGCCGAGCGGGGCTTTCTTGTGCGCCACCCCGCGACCGACGCGCCGTACCTGACGCGCTGGTGGCAGGGCTTCGGCGGGATGCTGGATGTCAGCAATCACGCCGCGCTCGACTGGTGGCTGCACCAGCTGCGGCGCTTGCAGACCGAGTATGGCGTCGACGGCTTCAAGTTCGACGCCGGCGAGGGCAACTTCCTGCCAGCCGACGCCGTGACTGCTCAGCTGATGAATCGCCGCCAGTACGCCGATCGCTATGTGCAGTGGGTGGCGCAGAACTTCGAGTGGACCGAGGTCCGCGCTGGGTGGCGATCGCAGCGCCAGGGCATCTTCTTTCGCGAGTGGGACAAATGGAGCCGCTGGGGCATCGACAATGGGCTGCACAGCGTGCTGACGCAGGCGCTCACACTCAGCGTGATCGGCTATCCCTTCGTGTTGCCCGATATGATCGGCGGCAACGCCTACAGCGGTGAGCTGCCGGATCGCGAGCTGATGATCCGCTGGACGCAGGTCACGGCGCTGCTGCCCGCGATGCAGTTTTCGATCCCGCCCTGGCTCTACGACGCCGACACCGATGCGATCTGCCGCCGCTACGCCGTGCTCCACAACGAGCTTGCGCCCTACATCCAGCTGCTGGTCGCTCAAACCTTGCGCGACGGAACGCCGATCGTCCAGCCGCTCTTCTGGCACTCGCCCGGCGATGAGACGGCGCTGCTGGTCGATGATCAATTCTTGCTAGGCGATCTGCTGCTGGTCGCGCCGATCCTGGCCCCTGGCCGGACCGAGCGCAACATCTATCTCCCCGCCGGTCGCTGGCGCGATCGTTGGAACGGCAGCACATTTGATGGGCCGCTCTGGCTCAACGATTATGCCGCTCCGCTCGACACGCTGCCGTTGTTTGAACGTCTGGCTGCTCAATAAAGGGAATGTTCGATGCTTGCTGAACAACCGGCGCTGACAGCGGTCCAGATCGAGCAGGTTGCGCGGTGGGCAGATGCCGTGCGTGAAAACGTGGCGCGGGTAATCGTGGGCAAGAGCGAGGTGGTGGATCTGCTGCTGGTGGCGCTGCTCAGCGGCGGCCATGTGCTGCTGGAAGATGTGCCCGGCACCGGCAAGACGATGCTGGCGCGCGCGCTGGCGATCTCGCTGGGCCTGAGCTTCAAGCGCGTCCAGTGTACGCCCGATCTGCTGCCCAACGACATCGTCGGCGTGTCGGTCTTTCACCAGCCGACCGGCGAGTTCCAGTTTCGCGAAGGCCCGATCTTCACCAACGTGCTGCTGGCGGACGAGATCAACCGCGCCACGCCGCGCACGCAATCGGCGCTGCTGGAGGCGATGCAGGAGCAGACCGCCACCGTGGATGGCGCGACGCATACGCTGCCGGCGCCGTTTCTGGTGCTGGCTACCGAGAATCCGGTGGAGTTCGAGGGCACGTTTCCGCTGCCCGAGGCCCAGCTCGATCGCTTTTTGATGCAGGTGTCGGTCGGGTATCCCAGCCTGGACGACGAGGCGCGCATGCTGCGGTCGATCACCAGCCAGCACCCGATCGAGCAGCTGAGACCGATCGAGAATGGCGGCAATGTGCTTGAGCTTCAGCAGTTGATCGATCAGGTTCACGTCAGCGATCAGGTGCTGCGCTATCTGCTGCGGCTGATCACGGCGACGCGCCAGCATCTTGAGCTATCTCTGGGAGCCAGCCCGCGCGCCAGTCTTGCGCTGCATCGTGCGGCGCAGGCCTCGGCGGCACTGGCGGGACGGCATTTTGTCGTTCCCGACGATGTGAAGCGCCTGGTGCAGCCCGTGCTGGCACATCGGCTAGTGCTGCGGCCCGAAAGCGCGCTGCGTGGCCGAACGACCGCCGGCCTGCTCGCCGCGATTGTGGCCGACACGGCGGTCGAGGACGAAGCGGCGGAGTAGCTCGCAGCGGCCGGATCTTTTTAAGCAGGGGCTGAATCATGCCGAGGCTCCTCAATCTGGCGATTATGCTGGTGCTGGCCGGTCTAGCGCTGCGCTCCGAGCTGATCAGCTTTGTCGGGCTGGCGCTGGGCGCGATCTCGCTGCTGAGTCGTCTCTGGCTGCGTCAGATCGAGCGTGGGCTGCGTGTCAGTCGTCAAGTGCCCGAGACGCTGGCGGCGGGCGAGGAGGCGACGGTGACGGTGCTGGTCACCAACCCGACGCTGCTGCGCATTCCCTGGATCG
Source organism: Herpetosiphonaceae bacterium (assembly GCA_036401895.1). Taxonomy (GTDB): domain Bacteria; phylum Chloroflexota; class Chloroflexia; order Chloroflexales; family Kallotenuaceae; genus LB3-1. Next base: position 5,945 of record DASWTW010000155.1, read on the forward strand.
AAGTGCGCGAAAGCCTGCCGTTCGCGCTGCGCATTCGACAGCCGCGCCATCAGGTGATCTCGCTGGGCGCCGGACAGTCGCACCAGATGACGCACCAGGTGCGCGGCGCACGACGCGGCTGGTATCCGCTCGGCCCGACCCAGCTGGTTCTCGGTGATGCGCTGGGCCTCACGAGGCTGACGCTTCAAGTTCCCCCCAAGCATATCACGATCTATCCTCGGGTTTTGCCGCTCTCCGCGCTCGGTCTGCCCGCCACGCTGAGCGTAGGACCGCTTACAGGGCGGCGCGGCGAAGATCCGGCCCGTCCGGCCGGTGTTCGTCAGTACGTGCCCGGCGACGACGTGCGGCGACTCGACTGGAAATCGAGCGCCCGGCAGAGCACGCTGCTGGTGCGTCGCGCCGACCCGACGATTGCGCCCGAGACCACGATCGGGCTGGCGTTTGCGCGCCGCGATTACGAGGTGCGAACCGTGCAGGACTCGCTTGAGCGCGCGGCGATCGCGGCGGCTTCGCTGAGTATGGCGCTGCTACAGCGTAAGCTTCCGGTGAGTCTGATCTCCAACGGCTACGAGCCGCAGACCAAACAGAGCGGCGTGATCCTGCCGTTTGGCAAGGGCGACGGACAGCGCCGGCTGCTGCTGGGCGTGCTCGGTCGGCTGGAGCTGGGACAGGATCTGAATCTTTTCGATCTGCTGCATAGCCATCCGCTGCCCTGGGGCGGCACGCTGGTGCTGGTGCTGGCGGATCTGACGCTCGATGTGCTGCCAAACGTGGTCGCGCTCCGCCGACGTGGTCAGCAGCTCGCGCTGCTGCTGGTCGAGGGCAGCGCCAGTGGTCAGGCGCTGGCGGCTCAGCAGCGGCTCAGCGCGTACACCGTGGATCGGCAAGGGCTGCCGGTGGGAGTGCGCCATGCGTAACGTGCGGTTTAACCTCGGACATATGCTGCTGATCGTCATGCTGGTGCTGGGCACGGTCGCGGCGCTGCTGGCGGGGATCGAGGTTTTCATTCCGCAGCTGCGCTATCCCTGGCTGCTGCCGCTCCTGGCGTTGGCAACCGTTGATGCCGTGATCACGCAGCGGTTGGTTGCGCGTGAGCGGCTCAGCATCGGCGAGCAAGGCACAATCCGGGCTGTCGAGTGGTTTTTGCTGTTCGTAGCGATCCGTATCGCCAGCTTGGCTGTGGAAAGCGGGAGTATCCGGCAGCTGATCCAGCCCTGGATACGCGATCCGCTGGCTTTTTTTGGCGGGTATTTTGTCGTCTATTTCTGGCCGACGCTGCTCACCTGGGGCCTGGCGTCACTGATCGCGGTGTCGGTGCTGGCCTTCGAGATCGAGCTGCCGCGCGAGGGCGTGCGCAGTCTGCCCAGCGAGGAAGCGGCCGTGATCGACGATCGAGCAGTGGCGCTGGCGACCTTCGATCGCTACTGGCTGATCTGCACGCTGATAGCGCTGGCGGGTGGCGCGCTGGCGCTCTACCAGATGCCGCTCGGCACTGCGCTGCAAAGCTGGACGACCGCGCAGCCGGTTGTTGCGGTGCTGGCCTGTCTGATCTCGGGGCTGGCGCTGCATAGCCAGGGCCAACTCGATCGGCTGCGCTATGGCTGGCAGATCGAGCAGCTGAACGTCGCGGCGGATGTTCCCCGGCGCTGGCGGCGCGCAAGCGTCTTGTTGATCGGCGCTGCATGTCTGGTTGGGCTGCTGCTGAGCCAGGGCACACTCTGGGTACCGCCGCCGCCACTGGTGCCGGTGCTGAATGTGCTGCTGATTGTTGTCGCCTTCATCGTCACGATCATCGTCGCGATCTTTGGTCTGCTGCTCTTTCCGTTCGCCTGGCTGCTAGCATACCTGACCGGTACAACCACGCCCGCTAGCCCGATTGTGCGTCCGATCACGCCGCCGCAGATCCCGACATCAACCGAGCGGCCGCTGCTGCCTGCGCTGATCTTCTGGGCCTGCGTCGCGATTCTGGTCGGCGTGGCCGCGCTGCGCTATGTTCAGCAGCGTCAGGATCTGCGCGCATGGCTGGGGCGCTGGCGCGGTACGCGTTGGCTGATGCGTGTGTTGGGCGATATGTGGCAGGATCTGCGCGATTGGAGCGCGCTAGCAGTCGAAACGATCCAGCGGCGTTTCCGGCGATCACGTCGCGTGTCGTCCTCGCGCGTGGCTCAGCCCTCGGGATCGCAGGCGCAGCTGCGGCAGCTCTACCAGCGTATGATTCGCTCGGGCGAGCGGCGCGGCGTGCAGCATCCGCGCTCTCAAACGCCGTACGAGTTTCGCGCGGCGCTCGGCAAGGCGCTGCCGCCTGTGGATACCGACGCGGGTGCGCTTACGGATGTGTATGTCGCGGCAGAGTACGGCCCGCAGCCGGCGCAGCCCAACGATGTGCGTCGGGCGCGCAAACATTGGCGGCGCATCAGACAGGCGACTCTCCGCGCTCAAGGTCCGCTTGAGAAGCTGAGCGTGCGGCGCAAACGCAGTGAATAAGCAACAGGCCGTGCAGATGTCTGCACGGCCTGTGTCGTGATCAAAGCGTGGACTTATTGGCCCTGAAGCCGGAGCGTTCGCACGAGTGGTTTCAACCTGAACTTGAAGTTCTTGCTGCTGGTGGTCGGTGGGGTTACGAACGGCTGCGGCGTTTCCTGCGCGATACACGAGGTATCCGGCTGCTGGCCCGGCGTTGCGATGAAGGCGGCGACGGCATTCGCCAGACACGGGCTGCCGATGCTCGGTCCATGCCCGCCGCGTGGATATGAGACGATAAAGCTGTTCTTCAACGTCGACGCGGCGGTCTTGGCGTAGTCGGGCGGTGTGATCGGATCGTTGGTGCCGCTGATGATCATGACCGGACGATCGCTGCGGACACCCTTGTTCTCGTCTTTGTTAGGATTGTTGAGACCCCAGGCGTCGCACACGTCCAGGAAGCCTTCATGGAAAGGAACCTGGAACGCCAGCGCCGCCGCGCGCCGGTTCTTATCGCGGGCTTTCACAAAGTCTTTTCGCGACGCGAAGGTCGCATCTTCGTTGCACTGGACCGCTGTCAGCATGCCTAGCGCCTGGCCGGCCTGTGGCGGTGTCTCGCCTTGAGGGATGAGCAAGAGCCCAAGGATCAGGCCAAGCAGCGTGTAGTCACCCTTGGCGGTCTCGCCGATTATAGCTGGCATGAGCGGAATGACACCTGTCGAGTAGAACAGTTGGAAGACCAGGCTGGAGAAGGTGACGCCGCTGACCGGCAGGTAGGTGACGATCTGATCGGTGTTGGGATCGATGACCGGCACCTGTGCCTCGTTGGCGTTGAGCCGCGCGTAGAGCGCATCGAACGTTCCCAGCAGGTTGGGATAGGCCCGGTTGCACGACGGCTGCGCGGCACAATCGGCGGCCAGCAGCGATAACGTGCGGTTGTAGGAGCTAAACACATCGACATGGAAATTGACCTGATAGGGATAGGCTGAGTCCAGTACCACGCTGCGCAGCGTCTCGGGGCGGAACCGCAGCATTGTCAGAGCCAGACGTGAGCCATACGACGCGCCGATTACATTCCATGGGCCGTAGCCCAGGGCCAGCCGCAGATCTTCATAGTCCGCCGCATTCTCCGCAGAGTTGTAGGCTTTCAGATCGATCCCGGCTGCCTTCAACTGCTGACCGCACTGTGCCAGGGCATCGACCTGCGCCTGGATAAAATCGGGCAGCTCCGAGCTTTCGGCTGCCAATGCCAGCTTGCGCTGGGAAGCCGTGGCAAATAGCGCGCAGTCGAGCCGGGGCTCTGAGTAGCCGGTGCCGCGCTGGTCCATCAGAATAATGTCGCGCTGAGCCAGCGTGGGGCCGTAGGTCAACGCCAGAATCTCCGCCAGTGGCAGCGTCGCACCGCCGGGACCGCCCTGAAGAAACACGGCCGGATCGGCGGCTTTGTTCGGATTTGGCGAGCGCATAATCGCGACCGCCAGCTTGATGGTCTTGCCCGTGAAGTTACTGCGCGACTCGGGAACCGTGAGGTAGCCACAGTCGAGGCTTAGCCCCGGAATCGCCGCGATCGGACACGGCGCTGGTGTGAATGGCACAACTGCCCGCGCGGCTGGCGCGGCTGGAAAAAGGACTACCAGCATCACGCCGATCAACACAAGCGGGCTTAAGCGTAGTAGACGCGAACGAGAGCGAACTGGCGAGAAACGAACCTCCATGCAAACCCTCCTTGAGCTGGCTCCAGGCACAATAAAGAGCCAAGTAGATCACGCCGTCGTGTGCCGCGATGGCCGGGCATCTGGGGGCGGGCTACGAATGAGTACTTATGAACGTCTTTGTGAGTACTCTATCATGATACGCAAATTACGCTGGAGTGTTGCGGAGGAGACGAAGAACCTAGAACAGAAAGCAAAGAACAAAGTACCGAAAAATTCCCCTCGCCTGCCACAACGGGGGCGGAAGCCCGCCGATGTTTGGGGAAGGGGTCGGCACGGAGTGCCAGTTGTGAGGGCCGACGAAAGAACAAAGGAACAAAGAAATACACGAACAAAATCAGATCTTCGAACGCTTTGTTCCCTGGTTCGTTTGTTCCTTTGTTCGTCCACAGGACGGAAGGTGAGGGCCTGCTTTACCCGTTCAGCCGCTCTTGATAGTAGGCGCGCTGGCCTGGACCTTCGGCCACCCACACACCCACCGCGTGGAGCGCATGACCCGGCTGCGCACGCAGCAGTTGCGCAAATTGGCCCACAAGATAGGTCGCGAGGAGTTCGGCAGTCGTATTGCTGATCGGCAGGCAGATCACATCGCTGGAGGGAAACATGTAGCTCTGCGATCCATAAACGGCGTAGGTCGAGCTGCCCTCTTGACGAATCTGAATCCGGGGATTTTCAGTGGCGAGTAGGACGCGGTGGTCGAGTCGGTCGCATAGGCTTTTGGCAAGCTGCTTGAGTTCGCTGAAGTCGAAGACATAGCCGTCTTCGGTAAGCTCACCCTCGACCTCCACCCAGATCTGATAGTTATGGCCGTGGAGTCGCTCGCATTTGCCTTTCATAGTGATGAAATGAGCTGCGGCAAAGCCGAGGTAATCTTTGGTAATCTCGATGCGATACATTTGCTAGTGAGTGGACAGGGTTTCTGCAAGCTCATCAGTGAGCGAGAGCGCCTGCACATTACGACACATTGCACACACGCGCAACGGCATTCCGGTGTACTGCTGTAGCTCAAGATCGTCGCGCGAGCCGCAGTAGCGACAAACGCTCAGATTCTCGATGTCTTCGGCGCGCCAGAGCTGAGGATACTGCGCGAGAGAAAACCGACCTTGAACAGCGCGAACAACGGCGAGTCGAACACAGACGGCAGCAGGAAAAACTTCTTCAACCCGCGCATACAGGTTCGTGCGGTAACACATTACCTCGTCGCCGATCGCAATCTCCTTCATTCGTGGATGTTGCTGGATTTTCATTAGTTAGCCTTATTCCAGATCCACATCTGTGGTGTCCTCCTCGTCGTCGAGATCATCCTCATCGACATCATTGGCTACGGGCTCGGCATTCAGCACATGCTGGATCATCTGATTGAGTTCGGTATCTGTCAGATAAAATCCAGGTTGATCACCAAACATCAAATCATCGAGGACTGCTGCAATCACGCGGCGATAGCCCGGCTCGAACTCGACGGTTCCTTCTTCCTCAGCGTAGAAGTGATCAAAAGCCCAGCCGGAGAGCTGCTGCGGCTCGGTCTTGCCGTCGGCGGCGGCTTGCAGTTGCTCGATCAGTTGTTGGCGTGTCAGTACTTGCATAGCATGTGCTTCGGTGGCGAGCACGTCTTAGTTGTACCACAATCGGCCTTATTTCGCCATGCTTCGATCGGAGTATCAATGCTACTCTAGCCGATCGTCACAGTCCGCGTAGAAGCCACAGCCGCGACAGCGCGCCGCCGAGTCGTGCGAGCGGGCGATGTCCTGCGCACCGTGACTCTGGCGCATCTCCTTGAGCAGCTCCAGCAATTCCGAGCGTAGCGCCTCCGTGTAGGGCAGCTTAAACGTCTGCTGGGCGTAGCGCAGGAGGCCGTACGACGGAGCGCGCCCGGTTGTATCTTCGATCAGCAAACAGTAGGCCGCCAGCTGCATCAGATCCGACTCGTAGGGCGTGGCAGCCTTACGACCAGGCTTGACCTCCACCGGGATCAGGCCGCCGCGAGTTTCGAGCACGTAATCGGGCTTGCCGACTAGGCCGTAGCGCTGCGATACCAGCGGCTCCTCAGCCCGCCGCCAGCCGCTCGTGTCCGAGGTTTGGATGCGGGTCCAGGGTATGCCCGTGGCTCGACGCAGCCGGAGCGCCAGCACCAGCAGCCCAACCGCGCACGCCAGCAGAAGATAGGCGATCACTGGAGCGCGAGGAGCACGAAGGCCAGCGCGATCAAGGCGACGCTGGCAACAAGAAGCAGGTGTGAAAACCACACCTGCTGTCCATGTTTGGTATGGAGTGCTGTGCCAAGCTCGCGACGCTCACGGCCTGCCGGCTCAAGGCCAACGCTGTGATGCAGCCACCACGCGCGCTGGCAGTAGACATACTCGCCGATCTCACTTGCGCGGATAAAGCGGCCGCGTCGCATTAGCCACCAAACGCGTCTCGACCGATCCAGATGTTGCGGATGTCGGAGAAGGTGATCAGCAGCATCAGGCCCAGCAGCGCGATCATACCGAGCGCGTGAACCATCGCCTCTTTCTCGGGCGGAACACGCTTGCCGCGCCGGACCCACTCGATCAGCGCGAAGACAATTCGGCTGCCGTCGAGCGCGGGAAACGGCAGCAGGTTGATCAGCGCCAGGTTAACGCTGATCAGCGCCGTCAGGTTCATATAGCTAATCAGGCCACCGGTACGCGCTACCTCACCCGTCATGCGCGCAATGCCCACCGGACCGGCAACGCCGCCGCGAATTGAAGGATCGGCCATCCCGAAGAACGAGCCAAGCAGCATACCGATCCCGGTAAGCATCTGGAAGAAGAGCAGGAAGGTGTTTTGCACGCCAAAGATCAGCGCCTCGATCGGGTTAAGCCGGTTGGTGTAGCGCACCTCTACCACTTTGTCAGCCGGCACCTCAAGGCTGACGCCTACCGCGCCTTCATTGGGTCCGATCTGCTCAGGTGTTCGTGGCGTGAGCTTGACATTGAACGTGGTTGTGCCTTGCGCAGGATCAGTGCGCTGTACATCCAGCGTAATTTCCGAGCCCGCCCGCTCAGCGATCAGCTGCCGTAGCTGGCCGCTCGAATCGATTTTCTGACCGTCAAGCGCCAGGATAACATCATTGGACTGAAGCTGTGCTTGAGCGGCGGGAGAATTCTCCGCAACGCTGGCGACCGTGACAGGACCAACGGCGTCGGGCTCGCCGGCAATGCCCATGATCAGCGCAAAGATAATGATCGCAGTGAGAATATTCATGACCGCGCCGGCAGCCATCACGGGGATTTTCTTCCAGGGCGGCGCAGTCGCGAGTGAGCCCTCGACCTCGAAGTTGCCTTCTTCACCTGCCATGCGCACAAAACCGCCGAGCGGCAGCCAGTTCAGAGTAACCGGCACGCCCCGCCAATGAAACAGCGTCAGGATACGCGGTGGGTAGCCGAAGCCAAACTCTTCGACCTTGATGCCGAGCTTCAGGGCGGTTAGAAAATGCCCGAGCTCATGTACGAAGATCAAAAAGCCGAGGGAAGGTATAACTGTGAGAACCCACAACCAATCAAACATGAACGAACTCCTGGGGACGCATGGGAAGTAGCACCACCTTTGTGCTGCCATGCATTACCGTCGCTATGCAGTGTACCCAAAAGCAGGGGGGTAGTCAACTGTTTTATCGTTGAAGGCAAGCCCCTGTCAACGCCAAATTACGGCCGATCATGGTAGGGCGCACGATTCAGAATGGCTTCGATCTCGTGCGCGCGTCGGGTAGCCATCGCAGGGCTAATCGCCTCAAGCAGCTCAATCTGCTTCGCGAACGCTATTCTTCGGCAGTCCTGAGCTTCGCTCCTGTGCTTCAGCTCGTAGGCGAAAGCCAGGCTATGCGTGGCGCCCGAAAAGATCCAGTACAGCAGCTCGGCGAAGTCTGAGGTCGATCTGCGTTCTAGCTCACGGCCGCGCTCGACGATAATATAATGATACTGCGTGGCGTCGACCTCGATATGCGGATAGCCGCCGTCTCGCGTGTGACCGTAGGTTGGAAGATCGTTGCGCGACGCGCCGATTCGCTGCGCCAGAGTTTTTACTTCGGCTTCGATCTGTGATGGTGTTTTCATGATCCTGCACTCTGCAGGCTTAGCTCGTCAGCGCTCTACGAAGTCAACGCCACAATGAGGGGCGCGTCGCGATCGAAGCTTTAGCCTGCAACGGGAATAACCAGCTCCTTCGGGAAGGGTGTCAGGCACTCAAACTGACCATCGGCCGTGCAGGCATAAACATCTTCCAGGCGCACGCCATAGCCCTTACTCGCATAATACAGTCCAGGCTCCAGGGTAAATACTACACCCGGCTCCAGGAGGCCGTCGCGGCCAGGCTGCGCCGAAAACAAGAACGACTCGTGGACTTCCAGGCCGATCCCGTGGCCAAGATCATGGGTGTATCCCTCTTCGAGAGGGTAGGTGCTGCCGATTGTTAGGTGCTGGCGCTCCTCGAAAAACGCGCAGACCTGCTCCTGATAGCGCCTGGTCCGCTCGCCCACCTTGAGATCCGCGACGACGCGCTCCAGGATCTCATGCACCTGATTGTAGATCTGCTGAAGCTCGGGCGGCGCATAGCCGATCGCGAAGGTGCGCGTCATGTCGTGGTAATAGCTGCCGATCTCGCGCGGGCAGATGTCGATTGTAATCGCCTCGCCAAGTCGCAGCGGCTCTGAGTCTTCACCTTCGGCGTGCGGCAGAGCGGTATCGCGTCCCTGGGAAAAAATGACGCCGATCGGCGACTCCATGCCCAATGCCGAAACCTCGCGGTTAATCAAACGTTTGACATCGCCGATGGTGATCGGTATGCCCGCGCTGGTGACCAGGGTATTGTCTTTGGCATAGCCGGCCCGAATATAATCGACGACCATCTGGACCACCGCGCAGGTTTTGCGACCAACCCGCCGCAGCTGCTCGATCTCGTGAGCGTCCTTGGTGAGCCGCGCCATCGAAAGGATGTCGTTATCGAACTCGCCGACGATCTCCACATTCGGCACGGTTTGCGCCAGCCGTGTCAGCAGAGCGAAGTTGCGGCCACTATGGACTGTGCCATACATACCGACGCGGCCACTGACGCCCAGATCGTGGAAGATGCGGCGGCGCAGCTCAGCTGTCGTTCCCAGACGATCGGGAAACTCACGCGCGATCTCGCGCAGGTTCCAGCGCTCGTTGGAGATCAGCTTCAGGCCGGTCGTCTCAGCCTGCATCTGCTCCCACGGATGATAGATCAGCATGGCCGGCTCGCCGCGCTTTTTGATGACGAGACCGTTCACATGCGCGCCGTTGACGAAGTAATTGAAATCGGGGTTGGCGGCATCATAGCCATCAGGCCCTTCGACCACGAGCGCATCGATATGACGCTCGGCCATCAAGCGGTCAAGATCTTGTTTCATAGAACTGCCTTTTGTGTGTCACAGTTGCTGAAGACGATGTTGTCATTGCACTGCTATTTGATGAGAAGTATTGAGGCGCACCTCAAGGAAATGAACACTATGAGACGTAAATATACGCCTAGATTGTTCCCTGGACAGCCCACGCTCTCGCTGTGAGGGCAATCGTGCCGTCGGCTGCTGGCTTCAGAAGCGCTTCCAGCAGCGCGCGGATCTGCTGTTGCGTTTCCGCATCGACTGACGCGAGAAAAGTAGGTGCCGCCCCCTGTTTGCCAAGAAAAGGTGTCCAGTAGTCGGCGAAATCATGGAACACTGTCGGAATGTCGATCGCTTGTACGCTGACCGCTGTGAGGCCAAGCTCCTGCCAGAGTGTGGCTAAAGCTTGCGGCTGGCAGATGGGAAAGCGCTCTGCTTGATCCAGCGCTGCCGCCTGCGGGCTGACGGCAACAGCGGCATCCCAGAAGTGGCGCATCATAGCCATGCCTTCGGCGTAATCCCAGACGTATGCGGCAACGGTTCCGCCCGGCTTTGTGATGCGGATCATCTCACGCACCATGGCCGCCGGATCGCTGACGAAGTTGAGCACGAGGCCCGATACGGCAACATCCAAGGTGCCCGCCTCCAGGGGTAACGTCGTGGCGTCGGCAACCTCGAAGCGCACCCGTGGATCGCTCAGTTGGCGCTGCGCGTCCCCGATGAATCCGGCTGAGCGATCAATGGCTACGATTGCCTGAGGATCGCACCGGCTCAGAATGGCCGCCGCAAGCGCGCCGGTGCCACAGCCTACGTCCGCCCACGCGGCTCCTGCCGGGATGGTGAGCCAGTCAAGGAACTCGCGTGCAACCAAACGGCTCCAGCGCCCGACGTAGCGCTCATACGGTGCGCTTGCGCCCCAGGTTTCCAGCGGTTGGTTATTCATGACGCGTTCCTGTGTATGGCGAACAGTTGAGATGAGAAGCCGACCGTGCGGCTTATGTGTGCTTCGCCATGCGTAATAGGTATGCATATACCTAATTTCTGTTAGGACAAGATGTTAGCGTTCTCTCGTGAGTAAGATTTCAGATTGATCTATGCTTCCTTCTGGTAAATATGGAGCTTTATATTTGTTCTGTTCGATTGATTGTGCATCTAACTTCGTCATTACAACCGTGCCGATACTAAACTTCTTTCCCTTTTCGTCTTTTCCACCGATAGTCATATTAGTTCGCCAGATGCCGTTTGAAATCTCCTTCACTTGTCCTAAAGCATAAGTATCTGAGTGAACATAAACAAGTATCCTTTCATCGCTCGCCAAGTTTGAATAAGTTCCACTTATTATGATATTCTGTGGAATTATATCGCCTGTTACATGTGAAGTAATGGTAACATTTGGGCGCTGTGTTAAACTCGTTATCGTAGAGTCTAATTGAGTACCAACCCAGAATGCCAGTCCGGGTATAAACATGTATATCAAGATGGGTCGAATCAGTCTTTTAAACGATCTCTTCTGATTTATTGAGCTGGTATCTCCCAATAATGACGGAAAAATAACATGTTCTACGAACAAAGTAATTGTACCAGCAATGACTGAAGCTATAATACTAGCAGTAAATTCGTTCATTTGTTTAACCTTTATATCAGCTACAATTAAAGGGAATTAGAGTTGCACCTGGAATATTGATATACCTCTTTTATCTACTTCTTTGAGGCGTACCAAGCGGCAATAGACCAATATATCTGGGGCTCCGCCAACCATACGGAATATCATTTATTGCCGGAGCCCTGCTGATCGACTGCGCTTCAAAAGCGTCCGTAGCGGCGTGGGAAGTAGTCCTGCATGGCGCCCTCGCGGTACAGATCAACCGTTGCGCAGTGCAAGCCGCCGCCGAACGGAGCCACGCCCCAGAACGGCACAGGAATGATCTCAAAGCCCAGGTCGCTGAGCTGCTCCATCTGCGCCTCTTCGCTGGCCTCCAGGCAGATCGTTTTCTCGTCGATGCTCAGCAGATTGATCGCCAGCCACTCGCTGCAAAAGCAGAGCGGTGGCAGCGTCGCATAGGTGCGGCGTGGCGTCACAGCCTCGACGATCTCCCAGTCGTTGAGGTGGAAGAACTTCACCAGATCAGGATCGGCCGTGCGCTTGCCGCAGTGCAGCACCAGCCCCGGCCGCAGTGGTATCCAGGTCGCGTCGATATGCAGCGGATGATCATCCTTGAACGAGAACGCGTGGACGCGGTGGTTCGGCAGATGCCGGCGCAGCCAATCGATGCCGCTGAGATTCGTCACCATCGATGGCTGCACAAACAGATCTTTGCCGAAGCGCATGATATCGGCGGCGTCAAAGAGCGGCTCGACTTCGGTCAGCAGCAGATCATAGCGTCTGGCTCGCTCCAGGCGCTGCTCGGACGTGAGATTGTCGAACTCGTCCCAGAAGTCGGCCTGGTAGGAGGCGTCGGTGAGGCGTGGCTTGGGCGCGGCTTCCCAGCGCATGTTGGGATCTTCCTTGAAGTAGCGCTGGAGCAGCGGGCGGTAGCAGAGATACTCGAACCAGCGGCTACGGTAGCTCATCGTCGCTTCGAGGATCTCGTTGCCCAGCGTGATCAGCACGTCGCGCGGCGGCATACAGCCAAACATGGTCGGATGAGTCCAGTCCGGCGTCGATACCGGCTGGCTAAAATCCAGCGGCTCGGGCCGATCGACACGGATTCCGCGTCGTTCCAGAATCCGGACTAGGTTGTCGAGCTGCTCGTTAGCCACATGCACCATCTCATCCGGCAACGGCCCGTAGGTCCCGCGCGGAAAACCGTCTTCCGGCCAATCGCGCACGACTCCCGGCTCGGGTGCCTGAACCATTGTTCCATCCGCCCGTCCGACGATCACATGTTTGAGTGTATCCCATTCATTCCACGAGTTGATCCTGGTAGCTGCGCGATCCATGGTGGCAATCCTTTCAAGGCGGCAGAGGTCGATCGGCGATGAAATACCGCGTTAAGCGAGCAGATTGAGCGGTGACAGGTACCTGCGGCGCAGGACACGAAAGCCGCTGGTGGCAAAGGTAGTGGGAAAATTCAGACGGACGTGTGGCTACATGTAGTTGCGGAGCAGCGAGCCAAGCCGCTCGCAGCCCAGACGCAGCCTGGTGTGATCGTAGAAGGCAAAGCACAGCCTGAGATAATTCGTAAAATTGCCCGCACAGGAGAAGAGCCTCCCTGGCCTGAAACCAAGGCCAAGGGTCAGGGCTTCCTTACTCAGCTCAGTCGCATCGATCGCCGCCGGCAGCTCAACCCAGACGAAAAACCCTCCTGAAGGCGACATCCATGTTGCGCCCGGCGGCAGCACCTCCGCCAGCGTGCTTGTCATCAGCTCGCGTCGCTCAGCATAGTGCTCGCGCAGGTGTGGCAGATACGCGTCCTGAATGCCCAGCTCAAGCACGCTCTCGACGATCGCGGCCGTAAAGGGATTCATGCCGCCGCCGCTGAGCAGCATGCCATTGGTACAAAAGTTGGCGATGAGCTCAGGCGCGCACTGGACCCAGCCAACCCGAATACCAGGCCCGAGAATTTTAGAGAACGAGCCCAGCGAGAGCACGCGCTGCTCGTCAAGGCTGGCGAGTGGCGGCGGGATCGTTTGGCGCTCCCCCAGCAGCTGGTACACCTCGTCGGCGATGATCAGAAAGTCGTAGCGTCGGGCTAGCTCGACCAGCCGCTGCCGTCGCTCGGCCGAAAGGATCGTGCCGGTGGGATTTTGAAAGATCGGGATCGTGTACAGGAATTTGGGCCGCTCGACCTGAAGCCGCTGCTCCAGCGCGTCGATGTTCAGGCCATCGTGGTCGGTGGGGATAGGCACGATCCGCAGCCGGCGATCGCGAAATATTTCCAGCGCACAAAAATAGGTCGGATCTTCGACAAAGATCGTATCGCCCGGCTGCGAAAGCTGGCACAGGATCAGATCCAGGCCGTGTGACGCGCCCGCGGCGACCAGCAGATTCTCCATTGGGACGGGAACGCCATAGCCGTGCGTCAGAAAATCGGCGAGCGCCTGGCGAAACGAGGCGCTGCCTGCTTCCGGCGCGTACTGAAGCAGCGACGAGTCCGGCAGCGAAAGCCGGTGCAGCGCGGCCTGTTTAAGTTGCTCTCGTGGAAGCAGCGTTTCTGCGGGATAACCAAGGCCCAGATCGATGAATTCCATGGCAGCAGTCACACGTGGTATCTAACATAGAGCCGAGAAAGGCTTTACAAAACACATCTCTCGCTCCATGGGTGATGGTTCAAGAAACAGGATCTTGTTGATCGAAGTGGATAGCTCAAGCCTAAAGCTTGGGCTGTGGGCTCGCCAGATGCACGGGTAGCGGATAGTTTTACCTTAGCATATCGCCTGACCGGTGTCAACGGTTTTGATGCGGCTTTGATCAAGTAAATGCTGTGGGTGGTATGTTTGTCGATCCGCAGCGCAGTGGCAATGTGGGTCAGGAGGATAGATTACATGCTGAGCGGTGGGCGAGGCTGTGTGTGGATAAACAGCAGCGCCCCCGGGCCAGTCCAGCGCGGTCCAGCTAGACGATCGTGAGAAAGATCGTGATCATGTAGTACAGGACCGGCGCGGTGAACAGAAGACTATCGATGCGGTCCAGAATACCGCCATGACCCGGAATAATATGTCCCGAGTCTTTGATATTGACCTGTCGCTTAATCAGCGACTCCGCCAGATCGCCAGCCTGCCCGGCGATGCTGCCGATACCGCCCAGCAGCGCGCCAGCCCAGAGCTGGATCGGCAGGCCCAGCAGATAGACCAGGCACACGCCGGTGAGCGTTGCAAAGACCAGCCCACCGAACGCGCCTTCCCAGCTTTTGTTGGGCGAGATATAGGGCGCCATGCGATGATGGCCCAGCAGACGGCCTGTAAAATACGCGCCGGTATCGCTGAGAAACGTGATCGCCAGCACAAACACGATCCAGGCCGCGCCCGGCTCAAGCCCAAGAAAACCGAGCCAGCCGGAGGGACTGAGCGGCGTTTCGATCGCGCGCAGCAGCACAAAATGCGCCAGCGTCCAGCCGATATAGGTTGCGCCCGAGAGCGTCAGCGACCAGTGCAGCAGCTCGTGCTGGCGATTGCGACGCGGCAGCTCCACGCTCAGCGACGCGATGATCGACGTCACCAGCGCCAGGCCGGTCCAGTCCAGCCCTACGCGCGCCCGCAGCGCCGCAGCCACCACAAACAGCGAGACGCTGAGAAAGCCGGCGCTGCGCCGTGGCTGGTAGCCGCCGCCGCGAAACAAGCCAAACAGCTCGTGCAGCGCGATCACCGCGAGCAAAATCACAGTGGCGCTGACGAGCGGCTCTCCCCACCAGACGATCAGCGCGATGATCGGCAGCAGCACGATCGAGCTGAGAATACGCTGGAGCAGGTTGCTATCGAGCGGTTTCCGGGAGCGCTCCGAAACGGCGTTCGCGCTGTCCATAGGCTGCAATCGCTTGTCGCAGCTCTTCAATGCCAAAATCAGGCCAGAAGACCGGCGAACTATAAAACTCGGCGTATGCGGCTTGCCAGATCAAAAAGTTGCTCAGCCGAAACTCGCCGGCCGTGCGAATGATCAGGTCCGGGTCGGGCAATCCTCCGGTGTACAGGTGCTCGCTGATCGCCTCCTCGGTGATCGACTCCGGCGCGTAGCCCTGAGCGATAAGTTCGCGCACGGCATGCACGATCTCGTCACGTCCGCCGTAGTCCAGCGCTACCGCCAGCGTCATCGTGGTGTTGTGCTGCGTGAGATCGAGCGCATAGCGCACTTTCTGCTGAAGCGTCGGCGACAGGTTTTCGATCTTGCCGAGATGCCGGATCTGAACGCCCTCCTGGTGCAGCTCACGCGACTCGCGATCGATAAACTCGCCGAACAGCATCATCAGGGCGCGCACCTCGGGGCCGGGCCGGTTCCAGTTTTCGGTGCTGAAGGCATAGATCGTCAGATACTCGACGCCTTGCTCTTTACACTCGCGCACAACGCGGCGGATATTCTCGACGCCGGCCCGGTGCCCTGCCGCACGGGGAAGCCCGCGCTGCTTTGCCCAGCGGCCATTGCCATCCATGATCATTGCGATATGTCGCGGGACTGCGCTCATGCTTCGCTCCGCTACCAGTAGCTCGTAGGCGGGCACCGTCACTTAAACGACGATCCACAGCAACCTACGAGCCACGCGGTTCTAGACTTCCATCACTTCTTGTTCTTTGGTATGCCCAACCTGGTCCAGCTCTTTGGTGTATTGCGCCGTCAGCTGCTCCAGCTTTTCCTGCGCGCGCTTCAGCTCATCTTCGCTGATCTGCTTGTCGCTTTCAAGCTTCTTGAGGTCGGTCTGGCTATCGCGGCGGACGTTGCGCAGCGATACTTTCTGCTCCTCGACCTCTTTCTTGACCAGCTTGACCAGCTCTTTGCGGCGCTGCTCAGTCAGCTGCGGGATCGATAGGCGGATCACCTGGCCGTCGTTGTTGGGATTCAGGCCAAGATCCGAGTTTTGAATCGCCTTCTCGATCGCCTTCATCGCGCCTTTGTCCCAGGGCTGGATCACCAGCATGCGCGCCTCGGGCGCTGAGATATTCGCCAGCTGATTCAGCGGCATCTCGGAGCCGTAATACTCAACATGCAGATGCTCCACCAGCGCCGGCGATGCGCGGCCGGTGCGGATACTATTAAGGTGGTGCCGCAGCGCCTCGACCGCCTTTTTCATCTTGGTTTCGGCCTGGTTGAGGGTATCTTTGACCATCACCTGACTCCTTTGTAGTGTGAAGCTCAATCGGTCGCTGCGCAGCTCATCGCGCTATTCTTTGGTGACCAGCGTTCCCACGTGCTCACCCGCGATAATCCGCGCAACATTCCCCGGCTCGAAGAGATCGAACACGACGATCGGCAGGTTATTATCCATGCAGAAGGTTAGCGCCGTGCTATCCATCACCTGCAAGCCACGGTTGATCGCCTCAAGATACGTGATGCGATCGAATTTTTTAGCCGTTCGTTCCACCCGAGGATCGGCGTCGTACACGCCATCGACGCGGTTCTTCGCCATCAGGATCACATCGGCGTTTAGCTCGGCCGCCCGGAGCGCTGCCGCCGTGTCGGTGGTGAAGAACGGATTGCCGGTTCCCGCTGCCAGTATTATGACACGTCCCTTTTCCAAATGTCGAGTCGCGCGGCGCCGCAGATACGGCTCGGCAACCTGATCCATCTGAATGGCGGTCATGGCGCGGGTATGCAGGCCGTGCCCCTCTAGCGCATCTTGCAGCGCCAGCGCGTTCATGATCGTCGCCAGCATGCCTGCGTAGTGAGCCTGCGGAGCATCCATGCCCTCGGCAATAGCTGTGCCCCCACGCCAAAAGTTGCCGCCGCCGACCACCACCGCGACCTCGGCTCCCAGCGCCTGCATCGACTCGACCTCGCGAGCGATGAACTGCACAATGCTGGCATCTACGCCGAAGCCACGCTCGCCGGCCAGCGCTTCGCCGCTGAGCTTCAGCAGCGCTCGTTTGTATTTTGGTTGACTCATAGCTTCATCCGCAGGATCAAAAGTGGAGCGCTTGAGGCGCTCCACTGCTCACATTGTTGACTAGGCGCCGATCTCGAAGCGGACGAAGCGGCGAATCACGATGTTCTCGCCGGTCTTGGCGGCCGTCTCGCGCAGCAGACTCTCGATCGTTTCGCTGGGGTTGCGCACGAACGGCTGAAGCATCAGCACGGTCTTCTCCAGGTATTCCTCGGCCGTGCCCGCGTCGTAGGCCTCGGCCTCGCCCGCCGGAACTTCGTCCTTGTTGATGTACTTGACATCCGGGTTGCTGGCGACGTGCAGCGCAACGTCCTTGACCAGCTTCACGAAGGCATCGTTGCGGGCCACAAAATCGGTCTCGCAGTTGATCTCGACCATCGCGGCCATCTTGTTGCCGGCGTGAATATACACGTCGATGCGGCCTTCCTTGGCCTCGCGGCCGGCCTTCTTGTCCAGCACCTTGAGACCTTTTTCGCGCAGGATCGCCAGCGCCTGCTTCATATCGCCGCCGGTCTCCTCCAGCACTTTCTTGCAGTCCAGAATGCCCGCGCCGGTTCGCTCACGCAGCTCTTTGACCTGATCCATCGACACTGCCATGACTCATTGCTCCTTTTATGGCTACATCTAGTGTAGTAACCGCTCGATTCATCGCGTTTATACGCGAGACATAAAAATCGGAAGACATGGAAGGCTGGACGCAACCAGGCATCACACAGTCTTCCAGTCTTCCAGCTACGGCAGATGCGGTTAGACCGCTTCGTTCGTTGCGCCCTCGTAGCGGGATTGTCGGCGCTGCTGGCCTTCAATCGCCGCCTCCGCCATCTTCGACAGGATCAGGCGCACGCCACGAATCGCGTCGTCGTTCGCCGGGATCACATAGTCGATGACATCGGGATTGCAGTTCGTATCGACCATCGCCGCGATCGGAAGGCCCAGCTTCTGGGCCTCGGCCACGGCCAACTGTTCGCGGTGCGGGTCTACAATGAACAGCGCGCCCGGCAGCCGATCCATATTCTTGAGGCCGCCAAACGTGCGGTTCAGCTTGACGATCTCGTCTTCAAGCTTCAGGCCCTCGGCCTTGGTCAGCTTGGCGAAGTCGCCGCGATCCCGCCGGGCCTCAAGGTCGGCCAGATAGTTCAGCCGCTCGCGAATGGTCTGAAAGTTGGTCAGCGTGCCGCCCAGCCAGCGATTGGTCACCGAGAACTGGTTCGATCGGGCCGCTTCTTCGGCCACGATGTCCTGGGCCTGCTTCTTGGTGCCGACAAACAGCACTTTCTGTCCGCGCGCGGTCAGATCGGAGACGAACTCATATGCTGCCTGAACCGCCGGGATCGTCTGCTGCAAGTCGATGATGTGAATACCGTTGCGCTCGGTGAAGATGAACGGGCGCATCTTGGGGTTCCAGCGCCGTGTCTGGTGCCCAAAATGCACGCCCGCCTCCAGCAGCTCGCGCATGCTGATGACGCGCTCACGCTGGGCAGGTGCCTGTGCCTGTGCCAAAATAGTCCTCCTGATGTCTTAGCCCCGCCACCTTTCTCGTTCCAGCCTGCGACCGAACACGCTCGGCAGACGCAAGCCAGTCAAAAGGTGTGTGTGCTAGCCCTCGTTTGAAGGCCGTCGTGTAGTATAGCATATGCTGTAGTGGACGGCAAAACGGCGAGAACGGGGTTAGGGGTGAGGGTCATTTCACGAAACAAAGGATCAAACGAGCAAGCGAACAAACCAAGCCGCTTGTTTGTTCTTCTGTTTCCTTGTTCTTTTGTTCGCTCCTAGAGCCTACGACAGCGCGTTAATGGTATTATGATAGGTGTTTATTTGATGCCATTATTCTGCCTAGCGAGTAGAACATTTGTTTTATCGCTGCTCAGGAGTCGCTGATGTACTATGATGATTATGATGATCAGCCGCGCGGCGAAGGCTGTCTGCGTGGCGCGGTGATTATTGCCATCGCGCTGGTGGTGCTCGGCGCGTTCTTTTACTTCGGTATTATTCGGGCTGCGAACGATGCTAATCCGTTCAACAGTGTTGGCGGGCTGTCTAACCCGCTAGCGCCGGCGCCCACCACGATCTCAGTCGATCGTCCGGCGATCATCCAGCAGATTCGCGCGCTGAATCGCCTGGAAACAACCTCTGCTTCGATCGAAAAGGTGATCACGGCGGAGCAGGGCGGCAGCGCGTTCTATAATTTCTTCGCCGGCGATAAGCTGCTTCTGGTCGCGCATGGCGATGTGATCGCTGGCATCGATCTGTCTAAGATGCAGCCTGATGATGTGCAGGTGAGCGAGGACGGCAAGAGCGCGACGGTGAATCTGCCGCCGCCGGAGATTCTGGTCAGCCGCCTGGACAACGAAAAAACGCACGTCTACGATCGCGATACCGGCATCTTTACGCAGGGCAACCCCAACCTGGAGAGCGAGGCTCGCCGGGTGGCCGAGCAGCAGATCTTGCAGGCGGCCTGCGACGATGACATTCTCAAGCGAGCGGCGGATGAAGGCAAGCGCAGCATCGAGAATTTGATCAAGGCCTTCGGCATCGAGAGCGTAACCGTGAATATTCCTGAGGGCCAGTGTACCGCGCCGACGGGCGGTGCATAACTTGCAGCGGCGCTGACCGAGTGTGAATCGAGGATAGATTTATATGATTGAGCTTACCTACGACCGTGATGCGCGGATGCTGTACTGCTACTTCGCCGACATCGAAGAGGGCGAAGATGCGTCGCAGGTCGATGTGGAGGGCCGCTTCCTGGTAGACCAGAATCGCCAGCTGCTCGGCTTCCAGTTCGACACCAGCGGCGTGCTGCTCCCCGATGCGCTGCGCTTTGCGGCGGGACAGGAGCAGGTTGACTACGATCGCGCGACCGGCGATCTGCGGATCTGGTTCAAGCGCGAGGACGTGGCAGAAGAGATTGCCCTGCCGTTTCCCGCGATCATGGATCTGGATCGTAAAGGCGTGGCGCTGGGCGTAGAGGTCTTTGCCGAGCCAGAATTCGAGCTGGCCGAGCGTCTCGAACACGCCGAGCCGTTCATCGTCGAGGTGTTCGGCGACGAGGACGACGATGAAACGAGCCAGAGTGAAGACGCTCCTACTGTTTTTGCTACGGCTGCCCCGGATGGCGGCCCGGCGATCGATCAGGAGCAGCCGGCGGAGGCTGAAGATGTGCTGGTATCCAGAGAAGCGCCTGTGGGCGTAGTCTCTGATGAGATCGTGCGCTCCGGTTTTGTCGCGCTGCTGGGCAAGCCCAACGTCGGCAAGTCCACGCTGCTCAACGCCTACCTGGGCCAGAAGGTCTCGATCGTCTCGCCCAAGCCGCAGACGACGCGGCTATCGGTGCGTGGCATTCTGAATCGTGACGACGCGCAGATTATTTTTGTCGACACGCCCGGCCTGCACACGCCGCGCTCTGGTCTGGGCGAGTTCATGGTCCAGGCTGCTCGACGCGCCATTCCCGACTCGGACGTGCTCTGCTTTGTGGTCGACTCGTCGGAGCCGCCGTCGGCGCTGGACAAGCAGATCGCCGAGGCGATCAAACGGGCGCGCAAGCCGGCGATCCTGGTCTTGAACAAGATCGATATAGGCCGTAAGGCTGATGTGTTTTTGCAGCAATACCGCGATATTGGGCCATGGGACATCGAGGTCGCGGTATCGGCTAAGACCACGGATGGCCTCTCCACGCTGCTGGATGAGATCGTGCAGCGGCTGCCGGAAGGGCCGCGACTCTTCCCCGCCGAGCAGATCACCGACATCTCTGAGCGCGAGCAGGTCGCCGAGCTGGTACGCGAAAAAGTGCTGCTCAACACCTCCGAGGAAGTGCCGCACGGCGTTGCGGTCGAGATCGAAGAGTGGGCGGAGCGCGGTGAGCGGCTGTACATTCGCGCCACAGTGAACGTCGAGCGGGACTCACACAAGGGTATCATCATCGGCGAGAACGGCAAGATGCTCAAAAAGATCGGCGCGGCGGCGCGCTACGAGATCGAGCGCTTGCTGGGACGGCCGGTCTATCTCGACATCTGGATCAAGGTGCGTAAAGACTGGCGGCGCGATCCGTCGAGCTTGCGCTGGCTGGGCTACGACATCAAAAAGCTGAAATAGGCGCTTGTCGCGCTCGGCAAGCTCTGGTATGCTACAACCAGCAATGAATGGTGCAGGATCATGACTGATATGACGTACACAAGCGAATCGAAGGTGACCGGCCTGAGCGCCGGGCGCTACGCTGTGTATGTTGTGCAGCCGCTGCATCGTTAGCGGACGACGCTAAGATTCTGCGTCGTCCGCATTTTTCGGCCTGTGCCGTCTCGCGCGAAGTCCGCGCGGAAGCGGCCAGGCTTTTGTGTGTCCAGCGCTCAGCTATTCGCGATCCAAGTTTCAGTCGAGGAGACAATCATGGCTGCCAAAGCTCAAACCTACAAGGGCATGAAAGATTACCTGCCGCGCGAAATGCGGCTGCGCCAGTATATCATCGCCACGCTGTCCGAAGTTGCCGAGCGCTACGGCTTCGAGCCGATGCAAACGCCGATCGTGGAGTACGAGGCCACGCTGGCCGGCAAGCTCGGCGACGACGAGAAGCTGATCTATCGCTTGCAGTATGGCGACGACAGGCTGGCTCTGCGCTACGATCAAACCGTGTCGCTGGCGCGGGTGGTCGGGCAATATCCTAACGAGATCGTGTTTCCGTTCCGGCGCTATGCGGTCGGCCCGTCGTATCGCGGCGAGCGCCAGCAGCGTGGACGTTACCGCGAGTTCTACCAGTTCGATCTCGATATTGTCGGCGTGGACTCGCGGGTTGCCGATGCCGAAGTTGTGGCTGTGATCAGCGAGGCCCTGAGCAGTCTGGGCTTTACCGGCTTCAAGGTGCTGCTCAATCATCGGGAGGTGCTGAGCGCGCTGGCACGGGTGGTAGGCGTGTCGGACGAGCAGGCCGGCCAGGTGTATCGCGCGGTAGACAAGTTCGACAAGATCGGCGCAGACGGCGTGCGCAGGGAGCTGCTCAACAGCGGGATCGACGCAGACGCAGCAGCACAGATCGTGGAGTTCGTCGCGACCGAGGGCGACGCGCAGTCGGTGCTGACGATGATGCGCGATCGGCTACAGAGCGATCCGCGCGGGCTGGCAGCAGTTGAGGATGTGAGCGCCGTGGTGCAACTGCTGGAGCAGCTCGGCGTCGCTGCTGACGGCTACGCGGTTGCGCCGCGACTGGCGCGTGGTCTCTCGTACTACACAGGTCTGGTCTTCGAGGCCGTGATCGAAAATCCGCCGATCGGCTCGCTGCTGGGCGGCGGGCGCTATGACAAGCTGATCGGCGCGTTTGCCGGGCGCGAGGTTCCCACCGTCGGAACAGCGTTCGGCATCGAGCGGCTTCAGATCGTGATGACTGAGCTGGGAATCCAGCCGCCGATCGAGTCGGCGCCGCGCGTGTATGTCACGCTCTTCTCGCCGGAGCAGGTCGCGGACTCGCTGGCGCTGGCGCAGGAGCTACGCGCGGCCGGGCTGCCCGTGGTGACGGCGCTCCAGCCCGACAAGCTCGGCAAGCAGTTCAAGGAGGCGGATCAGAAGGGTGTGCCCTACGCGCTGGTGCTCGGCCCCGACGAGATCGCACGCGGCGAGGTGGTTGTCAAAAACCTGCGCTCGGGCGAGCAGCAGAGCGTGACCCGCGATCGCGTGCTGGGGCTGGTGCGGGAGTAAATGTTGGAATAAAGCGTCATGGCGTCAATAATTGTAGCCATGATGACAAATGATCAGTCATTCTTCGTAGGGGCGTGATAAATCACGCCCTGAACTACATGTTACAGTTGGATTCTAGATGATTGTTGATAACTTCTGGGTTTTGGGCGTCATGAATGACACCCCTACGGGTGTATCCTGGTTATTTTAGAATGATGGATTAGTTTCGCATTCTTGATCAATTCAATCCCAAGTTCCAGAACCTAAAACGGCAGCAGCGGCGCTTGCTGGTAGCCCGCCAGCGCGGCCCGAATCTGCCCCACGACCTGCGCGCGCGCCTGCGGATCGCGCACCAGGTTCAGCGTATCGGTGGCGACCGTCAGCAGCGGCGTCTCGTCGTAGCTGGCGAAAAACTCCTCGTAGGAGTCGCGCAGATCCGAGATGTACTGCCGATCCATGTCGCGCTCAAACGGCCGATCGCGCAGAGCGATGCGCGCCATCAGCGTCTCGACATCCGCCTGCAAATACACCACCAGATCCGGCTTCGGCACGTGCTCCGAGAGCGTGCGATACAGCTGGTAGAACAGCTCCAGCTCTTCTTTGGACAGATTCTGCCGCGCGAAAATCTCGTTCTTGGCGAACAGGTAATCGCTGAGAATATTGGCGTGGCTGATCTGCGGCGCGACCTCTTTGGTCTGCTGCCGGTAGCGGCTCAGCAAAAAGAAGGTCTGCGTCTGGAAGGCATAGCGCGCCCGGTCACCGTAGAAATCCGAGAGAAACGGATTTTCCTCGACGACTTCCAGCAAGATCTGGCCGTTGAATGGCTTGGCGAGCAGTCGTGTGAGCGTTGTTTTGCCCACGCCGATGACGCCCTCAATCACAATGTAGTGCGACATACAAACGCATCATTACTTAGAGTAGGCGCAATGCTGAGCGCCTACTCGTTGGCTTGATTTTCGGCGGCCTCTGCCCGAAACGGCGAAAACTGGCTCAGCAGCTGGATCGGCAGGCGGCCCACCAGCAACACGCCCTGGTCCTGGTATTCCTCGCTATCGATGATGCCGCGCTGCCGCCAGAGCGCCACCAGATCGTTGCGGGTGTATGGAATCAGCGCGGTCAGCTGCGTCATCTGCCCACCCAGCGCCTCTTCGATCCGCTCCTGTAATTTTTCCAGGCCCCAGCTGTGCTCGGCCGAGACCGGGATATAATCGGCGGGCAGACTCATCTCTTCAGCCATCTGCTCGATGCCGCTGCTGTCGACGCCTTCAAGCTCATCGATCTTGTTGAGCACCGTCAGGATCGGCTTCTCGTCGACCTCAAGATCGGCCAGCGTTTCCAGCACGGTCTCCGATTGCTCGTCGGCGTTGTGGTGAGTGATGTCGAGCACATGCAGCAGGATGTCGGCCTCCTGGATCTCCTCCAGCGTCGCACGAAACGCCGCCACCAGTGAGGTCGGCAGCCGCTGGATAAAGCCCACGGTATCGGTCAGCAGGATCTGGCGACCGCCCGGCAGCGTGACCTGGCGTGTGGTCGGATCGAGCGTGGCGAAAAGCTGATTCTCGGCGCGCACGCCGGCGCCCGAGAGTGCGTTGAGCAGCGTGGACTTGCCCGCATTAGTGTAGCCTACCAGCGAGACGACCGGGATTCCGCTCTGGCGACGGCGCTGGCGATAGCGCTCACGATGGCGGCGCACCTCTTCGATCTGTTCCTTTAAGAACGCGATTCGCCGCCCGACAAGACGCCGGTCGGTCTCAAGCTGCGTCTCGCCGGGACCGCGCACGCCGACCGCCGAGCCGCCGGCCGCGCCCTGCGCCGTCTGGCGTGAAAGGTGTCCCCACTGGCCACGCAGACGCGGCAGCAGATATTCGTGCTGCGCCAGCTCGACCTGTAGCCGGCCTTCGCGGGTCTGAGCGTGCTGCGCGAAAATATCCAGAATCAGCTGCGTCCGATCGATCACGCGCGTTTGTAGCGTTTCCTCAAGATTGCGCGTCTGCGAGCCGGTCAGCTCATCGTCGAAGACAACCACATCGTAGCGCAGCTCGCCCTTGAGATCGGCGATCTCCTGAACTTTGCCGGGGCCGATATAGTGCTTGGGATACGGCTTGCTCAGCTTTTGATAGGTCGTGCCGACGACCTCAAGTCCGGCGGTGTCCGATAGCAGCGCCAGCTCACTCAACGAGTCCTGAGCGGTCCATGAGCTGTGATCGGCAAAAACTTCCATACCAACTAAAAAAGCACGTGGCTGATCAGGCGTTGTTTTGTGCATACGCCGCCGCACGTGTGTATCGTCATTCTGTCTAACCTGCTCATCCATAGTGATCTCCTCGTCTGGCTATTATACAGAAAGTCGCGCATATCGCGATCACGAGAAGAACAAACGAACAAAGGAACAAACAAAGAGCAAAGCAGTACCAAAAATCCCCTTCTCCTGTGGCAACCAAGGCTGAAGCCAGCCGAGGTTCGGGGCAAGGGGTTAGGGGATGAGGGCCATTTCAAAGAACAAGAGAACAAAACGAGCGTATCGAAACCCTTTGTTCCTTTGTTCCCTGGTTCCTTTGTTTGCCCGCAGGGCTTTATGCTATGCTGTTGATGTATCGTTGTGAGGGAGCGATGACTGAAGCAACAGATCCCGTCGCGGGCGTTCCCTATCCACTGGGCCATGGTCAGGTCGGCGTTACCACTCGGCACAATCAATGCGTCTGCATTCGGCATATCGTCAGGCGCGATGCCGAGCTGCTGGTCGATCTTTTCCATAACTTGTCGGAGCGGACCAAATGGCTGCGCTTTTTCTCGCCGGTGGGCATTCCCGAGCACCGGCTATGGGACGAGGCAACCCGGCTGTCGGACATCGATCCGCGCATTCAGGCGGCGCTGATCGGCACGATCCAGCAGGACGATCGTGAGCAGGCAGTCGCCGTGGCGCGCATGATTCGCCACACGCCGCTGTCGGATACCGCCGAGGTTGCGATCGTGGTGCGCGATGATTTTCAGCGCGAGGGCATCGGCCGCACGATCTTCGATCTGCTGGTGCAGGTCGCGCTGGTTCAAGGGATCAAGCAGCTCTACGCGATCACGCTGCCGGAGAATCAAGGCATGCAGCGGCTGGCGCGCGGTGTGGGACTGCCGGTCAGTGTGCGAATCCGCGAGGGCGAGATGACGATCACGATCCATCTGGGAGACGAGCCGGCGGCAAAAGCTGAGCGCCGCTGACAGAGAAGCGGCGCTCGGGGTCTAGTAATCGTCTTCGGAGTAGCGCTCTTCCTGCCAGGGATCGGCGTGATTATTGTAGCCGTAGCGCTCCCAGAAGCCCAGCTGGTCCTCGCTCAAAAACTCGATGCCGCGCAGCCACTTGGCCGATTTCCAGAAGTATTTTTTGGGAACCAGCGCCCGCAGCGGAAAGCCATGCTCGGGATCTAATTCTTTGCCCTCGAAGAGATAGGCCAGCATCGCGTCGTCTTCGAGCATAATCTCCAGCGGCACGTTGGCGGTAAAGCCGTGCTCGCAGTGCCACAGAATAAACTTCGCGCTCGGCTTGAGCGGCGGAATATGCTTTAGAAACTCCTTGAACTGCACGCCGGTCCAGTGCGTGTCGAGCTTGCTCCAGCGAGTCACGCAGTGAATATCGGTCTGGATCGTAGTCGTGGGCAGGCCGCGAAACTCCTTGAACGAGAACTGCTTCGGCTCCTCGATCTCGCCCCAGACGCGCAGATCCCAGGCTTCTTCCAGCTTCTTGTAGGTCGGCACCGAGCCGTAGTGCAGCACCGGGAATTTTTCGGTGACATACTGACCGGGCGGCACGCGCTCGGCCATGCCCGGCGGTGTGCGATCAAAGGTTTTTCGGAAACGGTCAAACATATATCGCTCCTCGTCAGGCGATCATTCTTTCCTAATCATACGCCTTTTCTGAATCTGGTGTGAGACGCGAGTATAGCAAGGAGTATTCCAGAGCGCTCCAGGCTTAGCGCAGCAGCGCCCGGAGGACGCCGCGCAGCTTGGCGCGAGGCCCCGACTCGTGCAGCAGAGCGATGCCTACGTCGAGCAGGCGCTGGACGAGCGGCGTGTAGGGAAACCACCAGATGCGCGGTCCCGGCCGGCTGCGGGCGATAACTTTCACGTCCGCCAGCGCGTGCAGGCCCCAGCGGCCATGCGTGCGCCCGAAGCCGCTTTCTTTCACGCCGCCCCAGGGAATCGTCGGATCGGCGTAGTAGACCGGGCCATCGTTGACCCAGACCATGCCGGATTCGAGCCGCCGCGCCAGCTCTGCACCCGCGTCCACATCCTTTGTCCAGACGCTCATCGCCAGGCCGAGCGGCAGACTGTTGGCATGATCGATCGCCTCGGCGTCGTCGCTGACCGGCATAATCGCCAGCAGCGGGCCAAAAGTCTCGTCGCGCATAACGGCCATCGTGGGCGAAACATCCGTCAGCACCGTCGGCTCGATCGCGGTTCCGGGCTGCTCGTCTCCGCAGCTGCCGCCGATCAGCACCGTGGCGCCATTGGCGACGGCGTCCGCGATCTGGTTTTTGACACGCTCGGTCGCCGCCGAGTTGATCAGCGGCCCGACATCGTAGCCGCGCTCGTGCTCGGTGTGTCGCCGCAGCTTGCGCGTCTCCTGCGCGACGGCCTCGACGAACGGCTGCGCGATTCGCTGATTGACATAAACCCGCTGCGTTGCGACACAAACCTGACCGTTGTTGACGAAGCGCGACCAGACCACGCCGCGCGCCGCCAGCCGTGGATCGGCATCCGCTCTGACGATCGCCGCGCCGACGCCGCCCAGCTCCAGGACGCAGGGACACAGCCGCTGAGCGCAGGCTACCGCAACCTTCTTGCCAGTCGCGACGCTGCCGGTAAACACGATTCGCTGCGTGCCGGGATGCGCCGCCAGCGCCGCGCCGGTTGCACCTGCTCCGGCCACGACGTTGACCACGCCCGGCGGCAGAGTAGCTGCAACACACAGCTGCGCGATCGCATAGCCGACCAGCGGCGTCCACTCCGAGGGCTTGAGCACCACGGTATTGCCGACGATCAGCGCCGCCGCGATCTGACTCAGCGGAATCGCCAGCGGCACGTTCCACGGCGCAATGATGCCGATCACGCCCGCCGGCTCGTACACCACATCGGCGCGGTGCCCGATCAGCATACGCTGCTGAAGCTTGAGCCGCTCGGGCGCTAGCTCGCGCGTGCCATGCTTGATGTAGTAGGCCAGCGAATCCAGCGAGACCAGCACATCGGCGGAGAGCGCCTCCATCACCGGCTTGCCGTTCTCGCGGCTGATCAGCTGCGCGATCTCGTGGCGCCGCTCGGTGAGCGCCCGATGCAGCCGTCGCAGCGCCTGCTTGCGCTCGGCCTCGCCGGCGTTGCGCCAGCCGGGAAACGCCCCGCGCGCCGCCTGGACCGCCGCGTCGATCTCGTCAGCGCAGCCGGTACACACCGAGCCCAGGATCTCGCCGGTCGCGGGATTGTGCGACGTGAGTGTTTGCTCGGTGGTGCGCCACTCGCCGCCGATCAACAGCGGCTTAGGGCTCGTCATGATTTGCATAATGCGATCCTCTAGCCCAGGCGCTTGCTCCGGCGCAGCCACAGCCCCACCGGAAAGCCGATCATCTTGGCGACATCGCCGATCAGCCGGATCAGCGGCACGTAGGCGAAGGCCAGTAATTTCTGTCTGAGCGGCAAATGCCGGGCGCGCTCCCGCAGGCGGCGGTAGGGCTTGTAAACATGGTAGATCACGCCTGGGATCAGCATGAGCAGCGCGGCTCGCCGGCGCCGGGCCAGCAGCACGACACCGAGCAATCCCAGGTACGAGGTATAGCGAATCAGGTGGCGTTTCAAGAACAGATCGGCTACGCCATCGCCGCGAGCGTAGGTGTAGTACTGCCGAAAAAAGGCCCGTGGATGCTCGCGTGGACGGAACTTGACTGCCGCGCCCGGTACGAACGTGAAGCGCAGCCCGCGCTCTTTGATCGCCAGGTCGAAGATCAGATCTTCACAGGTGTCGGCCCACTCTGGATAGCCGCCGACCGCTTCCCAGGCCGCTTTGGTGAAGGCCATCGAGTTGCCGCCGGGCAGAAACGTCGCCGGGTTGATCTCCTCGGCGTCGGGGAAATTGGTTGCGCCCAGCGCCAGCTCCCAGGTCGAGCGCGGAGCCGGCTCGTAGAAGCCGCCGACCAGATCGGCCTCGTTCTGCTCCAGCGGCGCGACGATCTCCGCCAGCCAGTGGTCTGGCAGTACCAGCCCGGCGTCGCACGAGGCGATGATCGGGCCGCGCGCATGGTGGATCGCGTTGTTGCGACCGGAGGGAATATTGAAGCCGCCGCGCACCAGCTTGATCGGATGGCCGGCTGCGATGTAGCGCTCGACAATTGCCGCAGTCTCATCGCCGCTGTGATTGTCGTTGATCACAATCTCGTCGGGCCGCCGCGACTGTGCCAGCATCGAGTCCAGCAGCGCGGCAATATTGTCGGCCTCGTTCTTGACGGTCGCGATCAGCGAGACGTTTGGTCGATCGGTTGCTTGTGGCGACTGAGGCCGCAGCGCTGCTGTTGCCATAAGCTAGGACTCAGCTCCCTGGCTCTCGCCGTCAAGCGGCTGGCAGTACGCGCAGATATGCGTCCCACGCTGCACGACCACAATCCGCTCGATCGGCGAGCCGCAGCGCACACAGGGCTGATCCTCGCGATCGTAGACATTAAGATAGTTCTGGTTCGAGCCTTCGGCTCCCAGCGCGTCGCGGTAGTTCGAGAAGGTCGTGCCGCGCTTTTCGATGCCGCCGGCGAGTACCTCGCGGATCGCGGCGTAGAGCGCGTCGATCTGCTCGTCGCTGATCATGCCTACTCGTGTCAGCGGATGCAGCCGCGCCAGCCAGAGCGCCTCGTCGACATAAATATTGCCCAGCCCGGCGATCACCGCTTGATCGAGCAGCAGCTGTTTGAGCCGGCCTTTGCGCCTGCGGATCAGCGCGCGAAACGCCTCAGCCGTCAGCGCATCGTCGAGCGGCTCGGGGCCGAGCTTGCGATCCAGCGCCGCCAGCCCTTCGCGATCCAGCAGCCACATCCGGCCAAACTTGCGCGTGTCGCGATAGAAGATCTGCTGGCCGGTGTCGAGCCGCAGCACCACATGCGTATGCTTGTCGGGCTCAGCCTCAGCATCGACTACCGTCAGCTGGCCGGTCATGCGCAAATGTACCACCAGCGCCTCGTCGTGGTCGAGGTGAATAATCAAATATTTGGCGCGCCGGTCGATCGCCACGATCTCGCGGCTCTGGAGTCGATCGCTAAACTCCTCGGGCGACGGCGCGGCGATAGTACCCGGCCAGGCGATGCGTACAACTTCCGCGATCCGGCGTCCAATCAGATTCGGCTGGAGCGAGCGGCGGATCGTCTCAACTTCAGGTAATTCTGGCATACACTTTGTAGCTCAATAGCTTATGATATTTCATATCGTACGATATTCGAGAACTCTTGTTCCTGCATTGTGCCACGCTCTGCTAGCGCATGTCAAAAGGTTAAAAACATAGACGGGACATGTTTGTGCATGTCCCGTCTGGCCTTGAGAAACGAGGTTCAGCTACTAGAAGCTGTCGACGTTCAGCAGCTTCTCAGGATTGCCGTCAGGATCGGTCGCAGTGTTCCAGTTCAGGTTACCCGCGTTCTGGATCGCGGTCTTGACCTGCGCCGGGGTCGCGCCGGGGTTGCTGGCCTTGTAGAGCGCAGCCGCGCCCGCCACGTGCGGCGAGGCCATCGAGGTGCCGCTGATCGTGTTGTAGCCGCCGCTGAGCCACGTCGAGAGGATACACACGCCAGGGGCGATAATGTCGACATCGGCGCCGTAGTTGCTGAAGTCGGCGAACGTGTCATCAACATCTGCGCGGCAGGTCGACGCTGCGCCACCGCCGGGCTCGCCGTTGAAGTCGGCCAGCGCCGAGACCGTGATTACCTCAGGATAGGTTGCCGGCCGGAAGTTGTTGGCATCGGCTGCCGAGTTGCCCGCCGCTACGGCGTAGGTCACACCAGCGTTGACCGAACGGCAGATCGCGTTGTGGTAGGTGTCGAGACCGCCACAGGTGCTGTTGCTGCCGGAGCCGCCGAGGCTCATGTTGGCTACTTCGATTGTGCCCGCGTTGGCTGTCACCCAGTCGATACCGCAGATGATCGACGAGGTTGTGCCCGAGCCGGAGTTGTTCAGCACGCGCACCGCCCACAGCCGCGCGCCCGGCGCCACACCGACCACGCCGTTGGCGTCATCTTTCGCCGCGACTGTACCGGCGACATGCGTACCGTGGCCGTGGCCGTCAGCATACGAGCTGCCAGTCTGGCAGTTCTTGCCGCCGACGACGTTCAGATCCGGGTGGTTGGTCTGAATGCCCGTGTCGATAATCGCCACGTCCACATTGACCGAGCCCGAGCCGTTGCCCGAAACTGCGCTGCTCAGCTCGCCGTCGATGCGCAGAATGCCGGTCGGCGTCGTCTGGGCCTGTGAGCCAGGTCCACCATTGCCGGGCTTCGCCATGGTCTCGACGGGCAGCGAGACGACCTCGTCCTGCACGATCGATGCAACGTTGGGATCAGCCTCAAGCTTCTTCAGCTGGCCTGGCGGAACCTTGGCCGCAAAGCCTTTGAGCGCCGCTTTGTAGGTGTGCAAAACTCCTAATCCGTTGGCTGCGGCGAGCTTGCCGGTAACGCCGTCGACATCGGTGACATTGTCTTTCAGCACAACAATGTACTGATCGGGAACTTTGTTCGTCGAGGGTGCGGCGGCAGCGGGGTTGAACGCGCTCAGGGCACAAGCGAGCGTCAGGCCGAGGCCAAGAGAAACACGGACCAGTTTCGGCATTCGACTTCCTCCTAAACGGAATACGATCAACAGTTGGTCGCCACGCGGCGATCAACACGGTGCTGGTTGGACGCAGCATCTTGTCGGTTCGAGAGGGCAATCAAGCAAGCAACGCTGGAT
The DNA here is from genome assembly GCA_036401895.1 of Herpetosiphonaceae bacterium. Taxonomy (GTDB): domain Bacteria; phylum Chloroflexota; class Chloroflexia; order Chloroflexales; family Kallotenuaceae; genus LB3-1. The sequence goes on from DASWTW010000155.1 coordinate 37,618, forward strand.
AGTAGATTGCCAGGTTGTGAACAGCTTGATTCGTGATGGTCGGTCGGGATGTGAAATCGGTAAAAAAGAGTTACTGCACGGAGTGCCGCCAGTATAGCAAAAGGTTTAACGCAGGTCAATATTGTGATTTAAAGTTCAATTTATTATGAAGCAATACACAAATTAATGGAGACAGAAACGGGAAATTGTGCGTCAAACAGCCCACGGCTGGCGCATGTCAAAAAGCTTAAAGCACAGACGGGACATGTTTGTGCATGTCCCGTCTGGCCTTGAGAAACGAGGTTCAGCTACTAGAAGCTGTCGACGTTCAACAGCCGCTCATGGTTGCTGTCGGGATCAGTCGCGGTGTTCCAGTTGAGGTTGCCCGCGTTCTGGATCGCGGTCTTGACCTGGGCCGGGGTCGCGCCGGGGTTGTTGGCCTTGTAGAGCGCAGCCGCGCCCGCCACGTGCGGCGAGGCCATCGAGGTGCCGCTGATCGTGTTGTAGCCGCTGCCCTTCCAAGTCGAGAGGATACACACGCCAGGGGCGATGATGTCGACATCGGCGCCATAGTTGCTGAAGTCGGCGAAGGTATCGTCGACGTCCGCGCGGCAGGTCGCGGCAGCACCACCGCCGGGCTCGCCGTTGAAGTCGGCCAGCGCCGAGACCGTGATCACTTCGTTGTAGGTTGCGGGCCGGAAGCTATTGGCGTTCGCCGCCGAGTTGCCCGCCGCCACGGCGTAGGTCACACCAGCATTGACCGAGGCGCAGATCGCGTTGTGGTAGATGTCGCTACCGCCGCAATTGCTATCGGTGCCGGAGCCGCCGAGGCTCATGTTGGCCACTTCGATTGTGCCCGCGTTGGCCGTCACCCAGTCGATACCGCAGATGACCGACGAAGTGGTGCCCGAGCCGGAGTTGTTCAGCACGCGCACCGCCCACAGCCGCGCGCCCGGCGCCACGCCGACCACGCCGTTCGTGTCGTCTTTCGCCGCAACCGTACCGGCGACATGCGTACCGTGGCCGTGGCCGTCAGCATACGAGCTGCCGGTGGAGCAGTTCCGACCGCCGACGACGTTCAGATCCGGGTGGTTGGTCTGAATGCCCGTGTCGATAATCGCCACGTCGACAT
>DASWTW010000156.1:0-16466 GCA_036401895.1 Herpetosiphonaceae bacterium
GCCCTCAAGGCCACGCACGGTATCGTCAAGCTCATCACGAGCGGTCAGCATCAGCACGGCAACATCGCCCTCACGACGCAGCCGCTGCAACACATCGAAGCCATCGAGGCCCGGCAGCATCACGTCAAGAATTACAAGATCGGGCCGGAACTCGCGCGCCGTTGCGATTGCCGCGAGACCATCGTCGATCGTGCGCACGGTGTAGCCCTCGTAGGTTAGTCCCGTCTCCAAAAACTCGGTGATCGTCGGCTCGTCGTCTACAACTAGAATACGCACGCTCTGTTCGGTCTCTGCTTCCATAGGTCGCCTCTTCGCTGAACCATGCTTTGAAGTAGCTTAACATAGTTTACCGCTGGTGCGGCGAAGGATCTATATGATCGCAAGATCGTTCCAAAGCAAGTGCTCTGGAACGATCTGCGGTTGAGTGCTCACGGGATTACAGAATGCGGGTCTCACCTGTCGACGGCGGATCGTTGGGATTCGGCGGCGTCGGCGGTGACGGCGGTGTTGTGTAGGGTCCAGCCGGCGGCGGCGGTGCTGCCTGCTGCGCGGGCTGCGGGCCTGGTCCAGGCTGCGCCGGGTACGGTCCAGGACCATACTGCTGTGCCGGATGCGGCCCTGGTCCGCCCCAGTGCCCCGGTCCGCCCCAGCCTGCCGGTCCACTGTGCTGATGGCGCGGCCCGCGCCGGCCGAAGAGCAGCCATGCGCCCGCACCCATCAGCAGCAGCGGAAGTAGCAGCCGCATCCCGCCGAACGGGAAGAAGCCCCAGTCATGATCGTGCCGGACAAACCCACCGCGCTGATCAAACCCGCGAAAATGCTCGCCCCGCCCCTCAAAGCGCGGGTCGGGAGCCTGCGGTGCCGCTGGCGGCTGCGCAGGCTGCGCCGGCTGAGCGGGCTGAACGGGTTGAACAGGAACTGGTGCGGACTCTGCGTGCCGCCAGGGTGGGCCGTCGAAACGGTCGCCTCTGTGCGATCCGCCAAAGAACAAACCTCCAAGTACAACGCCAACGATCAGTGGCAGCAACCAAACGATCGGTCCTCGCCTCGGTCCATTGGGATTCATCGTGTCCTCCTATACAGCCATGTGCATCACATCAAGTTCGGTATGCTCATAGTGTAGGAGTCGCAGCTTAAGAAACCGACGGCGATTCTTAATGATTTGCTGAAGTTTGCTAAAGGCTTTATGGCCCGAGGCGCAGGCCGGCTGTTGTGGTGAAGATACGTGCTGAGCGCTCCCGATCCACGCGCTAGCTTCGCCTGTGGATCGGGAGCGCTCAGATTCTGGCAGCAACTACTGAGCAGTCGTGAGCGACGGCAGCAGATGTTGCAGCTGTGCAGCCTGCTCACAGGGAATGCTGACGAGGCGCACCATGGTGCGGGCACGAATCGTCTTGCGGGCTGGAGTCTGGCGCTCCACATAGCCAAAGCGCTCCCCTGGCCGCAGCGTATCGCCGATCGTTTCATGGCCGGCGCTCTCCTCGATCTGGTCGACCTCGCCCTCGGTGATCAGGTAGATGTAGCGCCCACGCTGGCCCTGCTCGACGATGGTTTCGCCAGGCTGGAACACATGATGCGTGATCTCGTAGTCGTCGGCGTCGGCGGCGCTGGTCTCGACGGCATTGCGGCCCCAGAGCCAGCTCATCAGCCAATCAAAGAGCAGCCGCAGCCGCCGCTCAGGGCTGGGCACATACATCAGCAGCAGCAGCCGCCCAATGACCCAGGCCAGGCGGCCTTTCATCTCAAAGCCTTTGACCTCAGCTACCGCATGCCGCCGCCCGATCGCCACGCCCTGACCAAACGAGACGAAGCGAAACGGCGCTGACGGCTGTCCGCTGATCGTATTGAGAATGTTCTGGCCGATCGTTTTGCCGTGCTCCAGGGCGTAGACCGCCACCGGTGGGCAGACGCCGCCGCTGGGATGCGGAACCGCCGCGCAATCGCCGCCGGCCCAAACGTGGGCCTGTCCCGCCACCTGAAGCGCGACATCCACGGCCAGGCGTCCGCTGGGATCGTGGGCGACTGCCAGCTGCTCGACCAGACGCGATGGCCGGGTGCCAACCGCGCTGACGATCGTGCGGGTCGGGATGCGCTGGCCGTTCGACAGGCCGACTTCGCCCGGCGTGGTCCAGACGACGCGGGTCTCGGTCATCAGCTCGACGCCCATGCGCTGAAGGTGGCGAGTAGCGTAGGCTACCAGACGCGGAAAAGCTTTGCGCTCGCCGCTATCGCCGCGAGTGCCGGCAAGCTCAGGCAGGAGGGTTGCGCCGGGATGGACCAGTACCACGCGGCACTCGTCGCGACGGATCGAGGGATAATCGCGGCGGATCAGAAGCTGCAAGTGCTCGCACAGCGCGGCGGCGATCTCGGTGCCTGCGTAGCCGCCGCCGGCGATAAAAAACGTCAGCAGTCGCCTGCGCTCGCCGGGATCGGTCTCGATCGCCGCCAGCTCAAGCATCGTCAAAATGTGATTGCGCAGTTGGAACGAGTCGTCGAAGGTTTTGAGGCGAAATGCGTGCTCGGCCAGGCCGGGATATGCCTCAAGATTGTCGCGCGAGCCCAGGCCGAGCACCAGGTGATCGTATTCCAGCTCGTAGCTGCGGCCGTCGAACTTGCGGCTGGTCGTGACGCGACGCGCCTGGAGATCGATCGCCTCGATCTCGGCGACATGAATGTGCGCGGGCTTGAAGATGCGCCGGTTCGGGCTCAGGATCTGATCCGCGCTGATGCGGCCGGTGACCATATCGGGGACGAAGCCGTGAAAGACATGGTAGTTTTCGCGGCTGATCACGGTCACCTCAACATGACCGCGCTTGATCGCGGGGCGCAGCTTTTGGAGCAGGCCGATCGCCACGTAGCCGCCGCCGAGCATCAGCACACGCACGGGCCGGCTCATACGCTGGGCTCCTGTGCGGCAACCATGCCCTTGTCCGACCAGGCGTCGCGTAAGGCTGTGGGGATCGCAAAGCCGCCTCGCTCATACTCGGCCACGCGGATCGCCTCACGGTTGAGCAGCGCAATGCCGAGATGATCCAGCAGATTCGCCGTCGCGCCGCTGGCTCGCTCCAGCGTATCCACGATCCGGCCCACGCCTTTGGCATGTTTTACTACGCCTTCCCATGAGCTGCGCGGAATTTCCAGCCAGTCGGCCAGCTGATCGCCGATGGTTTTGCGAATCAGCGCGGGCACGATGCCGTCGAAGAGCGAGCCGGGGATCAGATCGGCGTGCATCTTGAGCAGCGCGCGGGTCATCTCGACGCCCTCGGCGGACGGGCCGTGCTGCCGCTGAGCGATCAGCTCCGCCAGCGCATGGCAGTCGGCGCAGTTCGTCGGCATGGTCGTTGGGTCGATGCCGAGCAGCGAGCCGATCACGCGCCAGGCGTAGAGATAATCTTCGGCCTCCTCGTCGCTCACGCGGATGCCAAGCTCGCGCAGCCCCCAGATGATGCCGTACGAGAAGACCATCAGCGTGCCGAGCAGATCTTCCTGGTTGATCGGCAGTCCCAGCTCGGCCTCGTCCCAGCGCCCGCTCTCGCGGATCAGATGGCGGATCGCTGCGTGCATCAGCCGCACTTTGAGCGCCGCCAGCAGGCCGTTGCCGTTCTCGAACAGGCCGCCGGGCGTGAGCGCCCACAGCACAAACTGGCCGGTCTCGGCGATGCGATGGTAGGGATTCTGTCCCAGGCGATAGGTGAAGGTCAGCACTTTGACGCCTTTTTGCGCCGCGTAGCAGCCGACCAGGCCACTGGTGCTGAGCAACAGTGTGATCGCCATGCCGTGCTCGACAAAAAAGTTGGCCGCGCGCTCGATACGCTCGCGATCGACCCAGGCGGGCAGCTGGTTCATGTCGCGCAGCCAGAACTCGATGTTGTCGGGGAGATCGGCGGGGATTGGCTGGGAGTTGTGCATCAGGTGGCGGAGAATGCTATTGACTGACTCGATCTGCCCATCATGAGCAAGCTCGGCGATTATCCGATCGGGCTCGGGGTCGCCGACGAAGCGTAGACGATCGAGGAGGGCGTCGGTGTAGTGCATGGTTGTGCCGTGCTCCAATGGATGGTGCTAAGACCAGGGAAAGTAGGCGGATTATAACATGCGCGATTTGGCTCTGCGAAGGCATATAGTAGCCCATAGCCTCGGCCCAAAGTCGGGGGATGAACTAAGACTTTGTGGACGCGACAGGGATCTGTATCGCATGGCTGCAAGTCGCTTCAAAGAGGTAAATGCGATCTTTGGCCGGATCTTCACAGGCGAGCAAAGATCGCCACCAAGACCGCCGGAGTCACGCCCGATCCTGCGCCTGTTCTTGCTATATTTCCGCCCTCATCCCCGCACGATTTAGTTTGACATAGACTATATACCAAGGTATCCTTATTATCAGGAAACCTGAGGATATTGATATGTCCTGGAATACAGAAAAAGCTACACAAGAACTCCTGGCGGTGCTGCCGCTGCTGACGCGGATTGTAGCGGCCGAGGTGCGGCGCGAGGCGGGCGAAGAAACAACGATGCCGCAGTTTCGGGTATTGAGCCACCTCACGGCCGAGCCGCTGACGATGAGCGTGCTGGCCAAGAAGCGCCGCGTCACGCTCCAATCGATGAGCGAGCTGGTGCAGTCGCTGGTGGGGCGCGGCTGGGTCGCGCGGCTGCCCGATCCCAGAGATCGCCGTCAGTCGCTGCTGCATCTCACGGACGAGGGTCGCCGCCACTACGAGCAGGCAACGCAGTACACGCTGCGCAGCCTGGTGCCGCTGATGGAACAGCTGAGCCAGGCCGAGATGGACGCGATCCGGATCGCGCTGCCGGCGCTACGCCGAGTTCTTACGCAAGAAGAAGGGAATACGCCGGATGAGCGTTAAGCTACAATCGGAGCAGAGCACAGCGCAGCCGGCCGCTGAAGCTACTTATTTTACACAGGCGCTGAGCCGCTTCACACATGGCTTTCGGGCGCTGCGGGTGCGCAACTACCGGCTGTTCTGGTTTGGGCAGATCATCTCGCTGAGCGGCACGTGGATGCAGACGACCGCGCAGGCCTGGCTGGTGCTTCAGCTGACGCAGTCGCCGTTTGCGCTGGGCCTGGTGACCACCCTGCAATTCCTGCCGATCATGCTGCTATCGCTGGTCGGCGGCGTGCTGATCGATCGCTTCTCGAAGCATCGCATGGTGCTGACGACGCAGGTGCTGGCGCTGATCCAGGCGACGATCTTCGGCGTGCTGGTCGGCACGGGCCTGATCCAACTGTGGCATGTGTACATTCTGGCGGCGTTTCAAGGCATGGTCAACGCCTTCGATAATCCGGCGCGTCAGGCGTTCGTGCCTGAGCTGTCGGGCCGTGAGCACCTGGTCAACGCGATCGCGCTGAACTCGATGCTCTTCAACAGCGCGCGCATCGTCGGCCCCGCGATCGGCGGTCTTTTGATCGCGCAGTTCGGGATCGCATCGGCGCTGTACTTGAACGCCGCCAGCTTTCTGGCCGTGATCGCGGGCCTGCTGATGATGGACCAGACGCAGTTTTTCGCGCCACCGGCTCAGCGCCGTGGTGCCGCACCGATTCGGCAGCAGGTTGCCGAGGGCCTGAGCTATGTCTGGCGTACGGCGCCGGTCTTGCAGATTATGCTGGTCGTGGCTGCGATCGGCACGTTTGGCTATAACTTTAGCGTGGTGCTGCCGCTGCTGGCCGGCTTTGTGCTCCACACCGACGCGGCGGGCTTCGGCAGTTTGTCGGCGTTTCTCGGCGTCGGCTCGCTGCTCGCGGCGATCGCTACGGCGTACACCAAGCAGGTCACCGTGCGCCGGCTGCTGCTTGGATCGGGCATGTTCAGCCTGATCCTGGCGCTGGTTGCCTTCTCGACCAACTTTGCGCTCTCGGCGGCGCTGCTGGTGGCGCTGGGCTTTGCCGGCATCACCTTTGCCACGACGGCTAACACGCTGCTTCAGCTGACGGTGCCGGACGAGCTGCGCGGCCGTGTGATGAGCATCTACATCCTGCTGTTCGCGGGCAGCACGCCGATCGGTGGTTTTTTGATCGGCTCGCTCTCGGATACGATCGGCGTCTCGTGGACGCTGCTGGTCTGCGCCGGGCTGTGTCTGGCGGGCGTGATCGGTGCGACGCTGTATCATCGGCGCACGGCGTAGGCAGAAGCACGCAAAGAAGGACGTCTGAGGGCGGGGGTTGGCCGGTCGGAGGGACACGCGAAGGGACGCGGTGCCGGTATCCTGAGACACATACGAATCAGGAGCTACCTCATGACCAATTACACAACTCCCGCGCAGACGCGCATTGGCCACGTTCATCTCAAGGTTGCGGATCTAGAGCGCTCGATCCGCTTCTACTGCGACATGCTTGGCTTTGAGCTGGTGGCCCACCTGGGCTCGGCGGCGTTTGTCGCTGCCGGCGGCTATCATCACCATATCGGCCTCAACACCTGGGAAAGCGCCGGTGGCCAGCCGCCCGCCCCCGGCACAACCGGCCTCTACCACTTTGCGATCAACTACCCGACTCGCCGCGATCTGGCGGTGGTGCTCAAGCGGCTGCTCGACAGCGGCTGGGGCATCGACGGTGCGAGCGATCACACATCGCACGAGGCGATCTATCTGCACGATCCCGATTTTAACGGCATCGAGCTGGCCTGGGATCGCGATCCAGGCTTCTGGAAGCCGTGGTACGGCGCGACGATGGCTCAGATGCCTGAGCTTAACAGCTCGCTCGACTTTGCAAGTCTGCTGGCCGAGCTTGGCGAGCCGGCTAGCCCCGACGATCTGGCGATTCTGTCACGTTACAAGTAGCATACAGCCGCAGCCAGACAGCAAAAAAGGAGCGCGCCAGAGAATTGGCGTGCTCCTTGTGATTCAGCCGTCACAGATCACGTACGGCTTGGTAGCAGCTCGCTCATGAATGCCGGACGATAGGCGGCCCACAGTGTAAGCCAGGGTGGCGCGACCGACTTGAGATGCTCCCAGGTTCCCGGTGCGGCGTCGGGCTCCTGGCTCAGCTCCTCCCACAGCCCAAGCACGATAAATCCGTGCTGTACCAGGCCGTTGAGCACCGCGCTGAGCGTATGCCGAAACTCGCGCGGCCCGGTCACTCGCTGCGGTGCGCCCGTGTGATCCTCGAAAGTCCATGCCTCATCGGGGAACACAAGCTCCGCGCCGTTGACATACGGCTGCTTGAGCGGATAGCCGGCGCCGGTCCAGTCTTCCTCGGAAATCCCGGCGACAAATGGATTGGCCCATTCGATCCGATACATTCCTGGGTCGCGCAGGACGCGCGAGACTTCGCCAAGCACTGGTTGAATCTCAGGGATGAAACTGATCGAGTAGGCGTGCCACACGACATCGAAGCTGTTAGAATCCAGCGCCGAAAGATCGCGCATGTCGGCCTGAAGTGTGCGGATCGTGAGGCTGTAGTGCGCGGCGGCTTCCTGGTCACGCTGAAGCTGAGTCGGCGAAAGATCGGTTACTGTGACGTTGGCGCCCAGTAGCGCAAACGCGGCGGATTGCTGCCCGCCGCCGCTGGCCAGACACAGCACGTCTTTGCCCGCGACATCGCCCAGCAGCCCGGCGGGATCGACGAGGGCGCGCGCAGTGGTCGGCGTCAGATCCAGCCACGGCCGCGAGAACGTCACGTTGGCGGCGGCGAGATCTTCCCAGCGCGCCTGGTTGTATTGTGCAAGATCATCCATGCGGGGATTATGCGGGGTGTGTCAAGCGATACACGCGTATGCTATTCGGATGCCTGGTAGTGTGCTGGAAAACAAAAAAGGATGGAGTTTGCAAACTCCATCCTTTTTGCTGTATGTGGAGCGGGAGACGGGACTCGAACCCGCAACCATCTGCTTGGAAGGCAGATGCGCTACCATTGCGCTACTCCCGCGCGGCTGGTCGGGGTGATAGGATTCGAACCTACGACCCCAGCGTCCCAAACGCTGTGCGCTACCAACTGCGCCACACCCCGACGCCGAGAAGTATAACGGATGCACAGGGCATCGTCAAGCAGAGGCGTGTTATAATACATGGCGTATGCGCTGTCCATATTGTCAAGCTAACGATACACAGGTGCTGGATACACGCAAACTCGACCACGGCGCGACCATACGGCGGCGGCGGCGGTGCGAGTCGTGTGGACGGCGCTTTACCACGGTCGAGCGGATCGAGCCGCCGACGCTGCTTGTGGTCAAGAAGAGCGGCAATCGCGAGCCGTACGAGCGCGAGAAGGTGCTGGGCGGCATCAAAACTGCCCTGTATCGCCGCCCGATGGGCTCGGACGCAGCCGAGCGGATCGTGAACGAGGTCGAGGCCGAGCTGATGGCGCGCGATCTGGCCGAGGTGCCGAGCGTTGTGATCGGCGATCTGGTCATGGATCGGCTGCGCGAGGTCGACGAGGTCGCCTATATTCGCTTCGCCTCGGTGTACCGCGCCTTTAACGATGTCGGCAAGCTGCGCGAGGCCGTGGATGCGCTGCGCGAAACAACACAGTAAATACGCTCACTGAGCAACGAATCATTGCGCGTCAGCATTTTTGCTGGCGTTATTTTTGAGGAAGACATGGCAACCCAACCCCCAGTGATGGACGAAACCACCGAACAGCCGGCGGAAGCAGCCGCAAGCAACGATCGTCGTGCGGCAAAGGTCAAGGAGCCGCGCGCGCCACGGCCGCCGCTGCGCCAGGTGCTGCGCGAGCTTGACTGGCCGATTCTGCTACTGGTCGGCATTGGTCTGGGCGTGCTCTGGATCTTTGTGATCATCGACGGCGGGCCGCTTCAGATTCTGGCCGGTCTGCTGCCCGTGACCGGCGGCATCGTCGTGGGGCGACGGGTCAAGACGCATATTCCCTGGCATGCCGCGCTGCTGAGCATCATCTCCACGCTGGCGGCGCTGCTGGCGGGAACAGTCTTGCTCCTCACTCGCACTACAGAGGTGACCGTTGAGACGGCTCAAGTGCTTGGCGTTGCGATCATCACACTGCCGCTCTTCCCGGCGCTGGGCGTGATCACGTCGGCGCGTAGCGAGGCGCGGCTGCGCGAGTCGCGCAAAGAGCAGGAGAAGCGCGGCGGGCGTATCGAGAAGCCGGGCCGGGTGCGCTCCGTGGAGGATTTGCAGGCGCTGTCGCTGCCGCAGCTTGGCGGCTACGTCGCCGATCTGTTCCGCAAGCACGACTTTCTGATCAACGATTATCGCTTCGAAAAAGAGCGGCTCGATTTTCAGGCCAGCTACGAGGGCGAGCCCTGGCTGCTGCGTGTGCTGACGGCGGAAAAGATCAAGCCGGGCGTGCCCCAGGAGCTGGCGCAGCGCATGAAGGCCGAGGGCGTCAAAAAAGGCGTTGTGATCACCTCGATGGATTTTCAAGAGGGCGCGGCGCGCTGGGCCAAGGATAAGCCGATCGCGCTGATCGACGGCGTGACGCTGATCTCGATGAACGATTAGCGGCGCCAGCAATCCCGGCGATGTGAGGGACGTTCACGCGAACGTCCCTTTCTTATAGCTTCTGCCCGGTCGCCTCCTCGTACACCACGCGAATCTTGGCGTACTGCTGCTCAAACGTCAGCCGGCGCAAAACCTTGGCGTGTCCGGCCGCTCCCAGCCGCCGGGCCAGCTCTCGATCGCCGAGCAGCCGCTGGATCTCCCTTGCCAGCGCGTCCACGTCGCCGAAATTGACCAGCAAACCGTCTTGCTCGTGGTCGATCACGGCGGGAACGCCGCCAGCCCGCGCGCCGATCACCGGCACATCATAGATCCAGGCTTCCAGGTACACGATGCCAAACGAGTCGGTGCGCGACGGCATGACGTACACATCGGCGGCGGCCAGCGCATCCAGCTTGGTCTGGTGCGGCGCGGCGCGAATCAGCAGAATCCGCCGCCTGGTGGACTCGGGCAGCGCGGCGTAGAACTGCTCGAACTGGGCCAGCGTCGTGCCGGCGATCAGAACCAGCGTGGCGTCGGAGCCGCTCTGCCAGACGCGCTGCATCGCTTCGATCGTGTGCATGGTGCCTTTGTCGTAGGCCGCCGCGCCGATCGAAAGTACGATCGAGCCGTGCAGATTGTGCTCGCGACGAAAGCGCTCAGCCGATCCGCCGACCAGGGTTTCGGGTCGCACCCAGCAGCCGATCAGCCGCAGCCAATCGTCGGGAACGCCCAGCCGCCGCAGCGCATCGCCTTCGAGCGTGGTCTGGACCATCACCCGCTGCGATTGGCGCAGCATCTCGATCTGATGCGGCTGCGTGTAGTATTGCACGATCTGGCGCTTGCCTGGCTCGCCCAGGTGGACGAACGGCGTGCAGAGATGCGGGATCGCTCGACGTTGGGCGAAGCGGAGCGCCGGCAGGATCGTGAAGTCCAGCGTGATGTTCGTGGTATGCACGAGATCGAAGTGCTCGCCGGTGGTGGCGAGGTAGCGCGCGAGCTGCGGTACGCGCGGCGTGAGCAGCGCCATGCGCCGCAGCAGCGGCGTGGTTGCCGGCAGCCGGCCGAGCTCAACCATCAGCCGCCGCAGGATCGGGTACACAATCGGCGGGCCGGGGATGCGTTCGACAGGAAAGCGCTTGATCCGCACGCCGTTGTGCATCGTCTCGGGCTCGTCAATGGTTTTGCGCCCGGCAGCCCAGAAATGATCCAGATCCCAGGCGTTAGTCGTGAGCACCGTCACCTGATGACCGTCGGCGGCTAGCTGCTCGCTGAACTCCTGAAAATACAGCTCGGAACCGCCGGTGTATGGATAGTAGCGCTGGATAACATGTAAAAAGTGCATGCGCAGATGATAAAAGGCCAGGCGTCGATCTGCAAATACAAACACACCCACGATTACTCGTGAGCGTGTTGCCGTCATGCGTGCAGCTGCTTTGTTCGTTTGTTCCCTTGTTCGTTTGTTCCTTTGTTCTTTGTGAACTACTGCGCCCAGAGTGGCCAGCGATCGTCGACCTGGTTGAACGTGAGCTGCGTGATCGTCTCAGGCGTGTTCAGGCTCAGCCGGTAGATCTCGTAGTCGCCATCGCGGTTCGAGTCGAAGACGATCTCGAAGCCGTTACCCGACCACGAGGCCGCGCCGTCGTCGGCGTTGCTGGTCGTGAGCCGCTGCTCGCCGGTGCCGTCGAGGTTTATTACATACACATCGCCCTGGCCGTTGCGGTTTGAGCTAAAGAGCAGACGTGTGCCGTCCGGCGAGACGCGCGGGAAGTAGTTGTCGGCGGTCGCGCTCTTGACGATCGGGCGAATGTTGACCAGATTGACCGGTGTGTAATCGTCAGTGGGCGTGAACGTGTATTGAAGATCCGCGCGATAGATGGCGAACTTGCCCTCGCAGTTCGAAGCAAAGATCAGCCCTGAGCCGTCTTGCAGCCACGTCGGCGACTGGTAGACGCAGTTGTCGCGGTAGGGCATGGCGGCGCTCGGAATAACGTTGCTCACACCGAACGGCACGATCGCGATCGACGACAGGTTGCCGGGCTGGTGGATCATCGCGATCTGCGTGCCATCGGGCGAGACTGCGGCATTGAACGCGTTGCTGTTCACACTGCTGCCGGTCGTGTGCTGCCGGACGTCGCCGGGATTGCTGCCGTTGATGCTGAAGACCTGTCGCAGCCCACCCTCGCGGCGTGAGTCGGTGATCAGCCGCTGCTCAGCGCCCTCAGCATAGGTGCGCCGCCACGAGTAGGGTACCGTCTCCTGCGCGCCGCTGGTCAGCTGCGTGGTGTTGAAGCCGTTCGGATCGCGTAGAAACACTTCCCAATGGTTGGCCGACGCGATCTTGGAGGCGTAGGCGATCCAGGGCTCGGGCGGATTATTGAGGCCACCGCTCCAGGGCTGGCCAAGCTGCGGGTAGCGCCACTGGAAGTAGTGCTGGCCGACGTTGCCCATCTCGACGCGGAACTCGGCGGGGTTGGACGGCGTGTAGGTCACGACGCGGCGCTCGTAGAGCTGAACCAGAATATCCTTCTCCGCATCGCCGACGCGAGCGCGCACCCAGTAGGGATCGCTGATCGGTAGGCCGAATGCGAACAGACCGTCGACCGGGCCGTTCTGGATGAAGTCGCGGAACACGCGCGGGACGTTGTGGCCGGTCACGGTGTTGTAGCTCACGATCTGCGTCAGCGGATCGTTGGCGAGACCGGCGTTGTTGCTGAGATTGCCGAATTTGTCGAGCACCGCGCCCACACGCTGGCCCGTGCGATCAGGATCGCGGTAGCCGTTGTCGACGGTCGCCACACCTCGGAACGAGGCGTAGGTCGGCGCGTTGGGGTTGGCGACGGCTGGATTGCCCGCGACTGGAACGTTGGCCGGCTGGCGCTGGATGTTCTGATCCTCGCCGGTGCCGTCGCCCATCTTCACGCGGCCGGAGACCATCTCGACCGTCAGCAGGCCGTTGGTGACGCCGCGCACCGTTGCGTTGCTGGGATTGTTCAGCTCCATGCGCGCTTTGTCGAAGTATTGCACCTGGCGCAGACCGTTGGGCGACTGCTGATAATATTCCTTGTAGTCGAACCAGGGACCCGGTCCCCAGGTGTAGGATCGCTTGATGTTGCCGTTCATCACCGGCAGATCGCTGGCGCCCCAGACGTCGAGAAAAGCCTGATTGGCGAACTCGCGGCGGTTGAATCCCCACGGGGCGGCTTCAGCCGGCACCAGGTTGGCCAGGCTGGCGATTCCCATCAGCGCGACCGCGCCCCAGCGCAGCCATGTCCGACGATTGTGACCGTTCATATCATTCCTCCTGCGGTGAACATGTAGTGTTGACAGGAGTAACTATAGGCCGAGCCACAGGCCAGTTGTGTGATACCAGGCTAGAATGAGCATGAGCCGGCTATCAGGTTTAAAAGGCGGTTTTAAGCAGCCCGGCGTTTGAGCCAGGCCTGGATCAGCGGCCGTGCCATTAGCAGCAGCGCAATCGCGACGATCTGGCCGCCCAGCACGATGCGGTTGATGTCCAGCGCCGGCTCCCATCTGACCTGCCCGTCTTTGATGACGTACACGCCCGCCGGTGCCGCTGCCATGCCGAATCCACCGCCCTCGCCGCCGCCATGCTCGCCAGCGTCTTTGTTGTTGCCGGCGCCAGCGCCACCGCCGCCCATCACGCGCGCCACGGGAATAATCGTCACGCCGTCGCGCTCGTAGGGCTCGCCAAACACCTGTCGCACCGCCATCGCGTTGCCGGCCTGTTTCAACATATCGAACATGCTCATCGCTCTCATCCTTTCGCTTGCGGCTGCCGCGTGTGGCATCGATAGCGACAGCGCCAGGTTGCTGTTTGTTGCTGACTAGTCATAATCTTGACGTAGTAGTACAATCGAAAAATCAACAACCACACTTCGTTCATATACTTCAGAACGGAAAGGGGTTGAATGTATGGTAGACATAATTGTAGTGGTTATAGGCGGTCTGTTTACGCTTGCTGGAGCATTGCTAACTTATATTCTTAAGAACTCAAAGTCCCGTCAAACACCGATAGTTAGTTTTTGGGCTATTATCTTCGCTATTGGAATTATTGTATTTCTGTTCATAGTTACCTCAAGCGATACTCAAACTGCTCGAATAACCTCACCAAACGTCACACCAGGAACAAACGTCGCACCAGGAACAAACGTCGCACCAGAGCGTGCAATTGGCGCACAATGTCCAGACGGTACTATTAATGGATGGAGTGGCCGTTGCTAGTCATGGCTTTATCATAGATCGAAACGTCCAGCTGCAAAGTTGCCTTTTTGTAGCCGGGTCGGTACAATAAGTTCACCCTACGCTGTGCGCAGGTGAGTACAATGTTTTGAGTCTACATTGGTTTTGAAGGGGAGCATAGACTCGGATGGGAACGTGGTTCGCCCACTGCACCGGACGGCTTGCACCCACCTACCTGACGGTAGGCTTCAAAACAAGCTCACCTGCTTCAGGTGGGGTTTTTAATTTTCCTCGCGTATAATGTTGATTATGCTGTATTTATTGTATGGCGCGGATGAGCTGGCGCGGGCTGAGGCGCTGGCCGAGCTGAAATCCGTCATTCCCGCCGATCTCGCCGATCTCAACCTGACGATTCTGGAAGGCCGCCGGCTCAAGGCCGATCCGCTGGCTGCCGCCTGCGAGGCTTTTCCGTTTCTCTCGGATCGGCGGCTGGTGATCGTCGAGGATGCGCTCAAGCAGCTCAAGTCGGCCGATGTGCGTGAGTCGATCAAGACCTATCTGCCCAAGGTTCCCGAGACGACCGATCTGATCTTTGTCGAGCGTGAAGATTTCGATAAGCGCTCGTCGCTCTTCACGTATCTCAAAAAAAACGCCACGGTGCGCGAGTTTCTGCCCAAAGAGGGGGCGGAGCTTCAGCGCTGGCTCCAGGATCGCGCGAAACGCCTGGATGTGCAGCTGGCCCCTGACGCCGGCGCGCTGCTGGTCGAGTTTGTCGGCAACGAGAGCCGCACGCTGATGAACGAGATCAACAAGCTGGCGGCCTATGTCGGGGTGGGCGCAACGATCAAGCAGGATGCCGTGCGGCTGCTGGTGCAGGACACCGGCGAAAGCTCGGTCTTTGCGTTTGTGGATGCGCTGGCGGGGCGGCAGCTCGGCTCGGCGCTGACGCTGCTGCATGGCCTGCTCGACGACGGCCAGGCCGCGATCTATCTGATGTTTATGATCGCGCGCCAGGTGCGGATTCTGCTGCAAGTCAAAGAGCTGGCCGACCAGCGGCTGCGCGCCGACGCGATCGCCTCGGAGCTGGGACAAAAGCCGTTCGTGGTGCGCAAGGCGATGGATCAGGCCGCGCGCTTCCAATCCGACGCGCTGCTGACGCTGCACGATCGGCTGGTGGAGCTAGACCACTGGTCGAAAACCGGGCGCATCGAGGCCGAGGCCGCGCTGGAGCTGCTGGTCGCCGAGACCTGCGGCACGTCGAATCAACGGCCGGCAGCGGCTGCCAATCGGCCGCCCGCGCGACGATAGACTCATGCTCAGGTATATGGAGATTGACATAAATCGTCTACTTCTCCAACTTTAGTATGATTGACACTCGTAAAAGTGGCTGCTATACTCGGCCATAGTTCTTGTAGCAAAAGGTTTGTCGGACTGATGAGCTCCGTAGTCACAACCAGCACCGTATGGGTACAGACCACGCCTTTGGGCGATCGTACCTGGGAGCAGTGTGCCTACGAGAGCTGAGTAGTAACCGTCATCTCTCCGCCGTGGGCACACTCTCCGCAGCCCACGGCTTTTTTGCGCCCTGAAGCACCTTTACTAGCTGGCGCAGCATTGCAGGCCGTGGGAATCACCACCCACGGTTTTTTGCGTCTCCCAACAGATCGACGGCAACGAAAGGATCGTTCATGAACATCTCGCTGATCCACTACCGAGATCTCCTGACAACCTATCTCAAACCGCAGCGCCTGAAGGTTGCCCTGCTGACAGTGCTCCTGCTAGGCAGCATCGGGCTACAGCTGCTCAATCCTCAGATTCTGCGCTCATTCATCGACACCGCGACCAGCGCGGGCAGCGGCACCGGCTCGCTCCAGCGGCTGCTGCTGCTGGCCGGCCTGTTTATCGGCGTGGCCTTGATCTCGCAGGCTGTCAGCGTCGCGGCAACCTACCTCAGCGAGAAGGTCGGCTGGACGGCGACCAATCTGTTGCGCCGCGATCTGGCCCGGCACTGCCTGCACCTCGACATGAGCTTTCATCACGCGCGCACACCCGGCGAGCTGATCGAGCGCATCGACGGCGATATTAATGCGCTCTCGGCGTTCTTCTCCCAGCTGGTGATCAAAATCTTCGGCAGCGGCTTGCTCATGGCCGGCGTGCTGGTCGTGCTGTTTCTGGAAGATTGGCGCATCGGCGTTGCGCTGACGCTCTTTGCGCTGGTTGCGCTGGTGGTGCTGACGCTCACCCGCAACTTCGCCGTCGAGAGCATGGCCGCCGATCGGCAGGCGCACGCGATGCTGTTCGGCTTTTTAGAGGAGCGCATCGCCGGCCTCGACGATCTGCGAGCCAACGGCGCGGGCGGCTATGTCATGCGGCGGCTCTACCAGACCATGCGCGACGTGGTGCATCTCGGGCGACGCGCGGTGATGCGCAGCTCGTCGGTCTGGATTCTGACGATGAGCATGTTTGCGCTGGGCTACGCGCTGGCGCTGGGCCTTGGCGCGTATCTTTACAGCGCCGGCGCGGTCTCGATTGGCACGGTCTATCTTTTCTTTCAATACACCGAGATGCTGCGCCGTCCGCTGGAGGAGATCTCAGAGCAGCTCAAAGAGTTTCAGCGTGCCACGGCCAGCATCGGGCGGGTGCAGGAGCTGTTCCGCGTCCAAAGCACGATCACGGATGGGCCCGGCGCGGCGTTTCCGTCAGGCCCGCTGGCAGTCGAGTTCGAGCGCGTCACGTTTGGCTACGGCGACGATGCTCCGGTGCTCAACGACGTTTCGGTTGCCTTAGCGCCCGGCACCGTGCTGGGACTGCTGGGTCGCACCGGCAGCGGCAAGACCACGCTCACCCGGCTGCTCTTCCGGCTC
>DASWTW010000157.1:0-12187 GCA_036401895.1 Herpetosiphonaceae bacterium
GGGGCAACTCGTGGGGGCCGGGCTGGGGCTACTTCATATCTGCGGCGGGCGGAAAGCTCTTCAACACCGAAGGCACCGCCTGCACGCTCAGCTCGCCCGAGACGATCGAGGCGGCGCGGTTTGCGCGAGCCTTCTACGCCGAAAAGCTGCGGCCCACCGGCGGCCTGGATACGCTTGAAAATCTCTTCAACGCCGGACGCGTCGGTATGATGTGGAGCGGCCGCTGGACAACGCCGAGCGTGCGTCGGGATGCCAGGTTCGATTGGGACGTCGCCGAGATGCCCGCCGGCAAGCAGCGCAGCACCTGGCTTTTCTGGGGCGCGTACCTGATCAACGCCCGCACCGCCAATCCCGACGCCGCCTGGCAGGTGCTCAAACAGCTTACCAGCGAGGAGTCGATGGGCAAGACCGCCGATCTTGGCCTGACGATACCCGCGCGCAAGAGCGGGGCGGCAGTCGATCGCTTCCTGAAGTCCGCGCCGCCAAACAGCAACCAGGCGTTTATCGCAGGCATGGAGTACGCCATCCCCGAAGCGCCACTCTGGAACGGCAGTTGGTGGACATACAGCACCACGGTGCAAAGCCTCTGGGATCGGACGATCGCGGGAGAGATCACGCCCGAGGAGTTCGCGGAGCGAGCCTGTGGATGAAGAACAAAGGAACCGGGTGCCCTCTGGGCGCACACGCGAAAAACTCCTTTGTTCCTTTGTTTGCCGGGTACCCTCTGGGTGCCTTTGTTTGCCGGGTGCCCTCTGGTCATGGCAGCGTGTGAGGGCCTGATCTTCCCCTCGCCTGCACGCAGCTAAACCAGCTATAATTGAGCGATTTCATTCGCACACTTGAGGCTTAGCCATGTACGAAGGCAAACCACTGCTGCTGGTCATCGGCGGCTCAGATACAGGACGCACGCCGATTGCCGCCGGGCTGCTCCGCCACGCGTTGGGCGGCAGCGCGATCGTGTTGAGCGCGGGCGTGCTTTCCCACGCGGGAGAAAGCGCCGCCACCGAGGCCCAGATGGCGCTAGAGTCGATCGGTATCGACATCAGCAACCATGTCGCGCGACCACTCGACGATACCGAGCATCACCAGGCGGAGCTGCTGCTGGCCGTCGATCGTGGAACCGAGATGGTGCTCTTCACACGCTTTCCCAACGATCCGCGTGTCGCCTGTCTCGCGGTGCTGGCCGAGGCGCCGGATGTGCTCGATCCGCATCGCATGCCGCTGGGCGTGTGGGTCACGATCGTACACCAGATCCAGCAGCAGATCGACAAGGCGCTGCCCAAAATCCGCCAGCAGCTCGCCATTCCCGGACATGAGGCGCAGCCGCTGCCGACGCAGGAATCGCTGGGTTACACGCCCTTGACGATCGGCAGCCCGCAGCGCTGGGACAACGATGAGGATATGCAGCGGCTGCTGCGGCTGATCGACGATGGACAGGCTGCTCAGCCGGA
The DNA here is from genome assembly GCA_036401895.1 of Herpetosiphonaceae bacterium. Taxonomy (GTDB): domain Bacteria; phylum Chloroflexota; class Chloroflexia; order Chloroflexales; family Kallotenuaceae; genus LB3-1. Next base: position 1,452 of record DASWTW010000157.1, read on the forward strand.
GACTGAGGCCGAGCCCACAACCAACGGCGTGGCGCACCTGCCCGCCGTGGAGGCACCACAGGACGCCGAAGATTCAGCAGATGCTGCGACTGTGCAGCCGAACCAGGAGCACGAGGAAACGCCGACCGCGCCGATCACCTCTGAGAGCACAGCGCCTGCCGAGCAGCCGTCGAGCCGCCCCGAACATGTCGCGCATCTGGATAAGCTGCTGGCGGCGGCGGGCGACGTGCCGGAGATCATCGATTGGCAGCGGCTGCGGCAAGAGCTAATCAGCCGGCTGCGCACGATCGCACAGCAGGCCGAGGGGCCAGCAGATTTCGTTGCCGCCGCCGCACTGATGATCGAGGGTAAGCTGGTGCAGCATCCCAGCCTTCCGAGTGCCGAGGCGCTCTTTCTGCTCCAGCGCTCGGTGGTACGGCTAGGCAAGCCGCTGAGCGGCGCAGATCTCGCCACAATCGGTGGGGAGCTGGCGCAGTGGTGACCGAATAACAGGTGGAAAAATGGTGAGGAATCAGAGCGGGCAGCCCTGGAAGCTGCCCGCTCGCTGTTTATTTCTCCTCAAAAACCAGCTTGATCTCGTCGCGGGCTCCGGGGTTGAAGTTGGGGATCGGATACTTCCCGGTGAAGCACGCGCCGCAGAACGAGTTTGGATCGCGGCCCGTGGCTCGGAGCAATCCCTCGTAGCTCAGGTAGGCCAGCGAATCGGCCTGGATGTAGTCCTGAATCTCGGGAACGTCCATCCGGTGCGCGATCAGCTCGGGATAGGTCGCCATGTCGACGCCCATAAAGCATGGGTGGCGAATCGGCGGCGACGAGACACGAACATGCACCTCGGCCGCGCCGGCCTCACGCAGCAGCCGCACGATCGGGCCGCTGGTGTTGCCGCGCACGATCGAGTCGTCGACCAGAACCACGCGCTGGCCGGCGAGCGTGCTGGCCAGCGGATTGAACTTGAGCTTCACGCCCTGCTTGCGAAGGCGATCGTCGGGCTGAATAAACGTGCGCCCAATGTAGCGATTTTTGATCAGGCCCTCCGTGTAGGGCAGACCGGACTCCTGGGCGTAGCCGATCGCGGCCGGAGTGGCCGAGTCGGGCACGCCCATCACCACATCGGCATTAACCGACGACTCACGGGCCAGCTCGCGGCCTAGCTCCATGCGTACCGAATGAATCAGCTGATTCTGTAGCATGCTGTCGGGCCGCGCGAAGTAGATATATTCGAACAGGCAGAGCGCCGACCGTGGAGCCGGATGCCGCGAGAGCGTACGCGGGCCGTCCTCATCGATCATGACCGCCTCGCCGGGCTCGATGTCGCGCACCCAGTCGGCGCCGATCGTGGAGAGCGCGCAGGACTCCGAGGCCACAACCCAGCCGCTATCGCCGAGCTTGCCCAGACACAGCGGACGCAGACCCAGCGGATCGCGCACGGCGTAGAGCGCATCTTTCGTCAGGATCGTCAGGCAGTACGCGCCCTCGGCACAGTTCATAAAATGGTCGATGCGATCGCCCCAGTTCGGACCCTCTCCGCCGAGCAGCACCATCGTCGCGACTTCGCTGTCGGAGGTCGAGGTTAGACCAACACCGCGCTTCAGCACCATCGTGCGCAGATCGGTGGCGTTGGTAAGATTGCCGTTATGTGCAAGCGCAAGCGGGCCGAGGTAGGACTCCATCGTGTAGGGCTGTGCGTTTGCGATCAGGGACGAGCCCGTCGTCGAGTAGCGCGTATGGCCAATCCCGATATGTCCCTTCAGCGGCTCAAGCGACTGCTCGTCGAACGCTTGTGAAACCAGGCCCATCTGCTTGTGGGCATTTATTTTTTTACCGTCAGATACGGCGATACCGGCACTCTCTTGGCCGCGATGCTGGAGCGCGTAGAGTCCGAAGAAGGTGAGACGCGCAACATCTTCGCCAGGAGCATAGATTCCGAAGACGCCGCACTCCTCATGTGGATGATCACCAAACATTACTTCCCTCGCTGATAACGAGTCCATAGCCATTATACCAGACGCGATTCAGCGATCGAGAGCCGCTCAGCAAAATTGACACCACTATTAAACAGGGCTACACTGCTTATTGCAACTATTTGCAATAAGGGCCATATGCGACACCAGCATGATATTCAGGCACTGCGTAAACAAGGCTACCGTCTGACCCGCCAGCGGATGCTGATTCTGGATCTTCTACGCAGCAGCGAGCGGCACATGACCGCCGATCAGATCTATGCCGAGGTGTCGCGCCACCATCCCGATATCAACCTGGCCACCGTGTATCGCACCCTGCAATGGCTCCATCAGGTCGGGATGCTACGCAAGATCGATGTCGGCAAAGATCGGCTGGAGTACGAGTACGCGCACGACGCCGAGCATCACCATCTCATCTGCAAGGTCTGTGGTGAACAAACCCAGATCGACAATCACGTCATCCAAACGCTGCAAGACCATATCCTAGAACACTACGGATTCGAGGCCGATCCGGATCACGTAGCGATCTTTGGACGTTGCGCGGATTGTCGGACGGCGGAAGCTGAATAGCCAAATTCTGGAGGCGGGTATGCTGGAAGTCCTGGTTCGATCGCTGGTGCTGGCGCTGCATATATCCGACGGCCTGTTGTCGCTGTCAGTCTCAGCGCTGTTTTGGATTCTCACCGTCGCGTGTATCGCCTGGGCGGTCCAGCGTACCAACCGCACGCTCGACGATCGGCAGGTGCCGCTGATGGGCGTGATGGCAGCCTGTATCTTCGCGGCGCAGATGCTCAACTTTCCGATCGCCGGCGGCACCTCGGGCCATCTGCTGGGCGGCGCGCTGGCGGCGATCGTGCTGGGGCCGTGGGCGGGCGTGCTGGTGATGACCTGCGTGGTCGCGCTGCAAGCGCTGCTCTTCCAGGACGGCGGCATCGTCGTGATGGGCGCGAATATCTTCAACATGGGCGTGCTCACCGCGCTTGCGGGCAGCGCGCTCTTCTATGGCCTGATCCGGCTGACGGGTCGTAAATCCTGGGGGCTGATGATATCGGGCTTTATCGCGGCCTGGGTCACGGTGGTGCTTTCGGCGTCGCTGACCTCGGCGCAGCTTGCAGCCTCGGGCACGGCCAGCGCGACAGTGGTTTTCCCGGCGATGATCGGCGTACACATGCTGATCGGCATCGGCGAAGGGCTGATCACCACGGCGGCGCTCTCGTTTATCCTTGCCACGCGCCCGGATCTGCTGCCGGCCTGGCTCGGCGACGAGCTGAGCGGCAAGTCGCGGCCGGTCTCGACGCGGCAGATCGTCGGCGCGGGCCTGGTGATCGCGATCCTGCTGGCGCTGCTGTCGCCGTTCGCGTCGTCGGCGCCGGATGGCCTTGAATCGGTGCTGGAGCGGCTGGGCATCGGCGGCGATGCGCTGAGCGGACCAAGCGCGGCCTCGCCGGTCGGCGTGCTGCCAGACTACACGATTCCCGGTTTGGAAGGTGGCCTGTCCACGATTCTGGCCGGGCTGGTCGGCGTGCTGATCGTCGTGGCGATCGGCTACAGCATCGCGATGCTGATTCGCCGCCGTCGAACCGTTACCCGCGACACCAAATCGATGACCACATCCTGACGAGGAGCTCATGGCGCAGCAACTTCTGGATCGCTATATCGCCGGCGCAAGCGTGATTCATGCGCTGGATGCCCGCGTCAAGCTGGTGCTGACGGTCGCGCTGATCGTGTGCGCCGCGCTGCTGCCGGTCGGCGCTTGGCTAGCGCTGCTGGCGCTGACGGCGCTGGTCTGGGCCGCGATCATCGCCTCGGGCGTGGGGCTGCCGACGATCCTCAAACGATCGCTGCTGGCGCTGCCGTTTCTGCTGGTCGTCGTCACCGTGATCTTCAGCGTGCCCGGCCGCCCGATCTTTCGGCTGCCGCTGGGCTTCGTCACGCTGACGGCGACCGACGCCGGTCTGCTGCGCTTCATCACGATCGTCTGGAAGTCCTGGGTCTCGATGCAGGCGGCGCTGCTGCTGACGGCAACTACGCATTTTCTGGATGTGCTGCGGGCGCTTCAGGCGCTGCATATGCCCAGGATCATCGTGGCGCTGATGTCGTTTATGTACCGCTATCTTTTCATTCTGGTCGAAGAGGCTCAGCGGCTGCTGCGGGCACGCGATTGCCGATCGGCGGCACTTGAGGGCTCGGGCGGCGGCTCCGTGCTGTGGCGGGCGCAGGTGACAGGCCGGCTGGTGGGAACGCTCTTTCTCCGCTCGTTCGAGCGCTCCGAGCGCATCTACGTGGCGATGCTCTCACGCGGCTACACCGGCGAGCTGCGGTCACTGCGGGCGCGCACGCTGGATCGGCGCGATCTGTACGCTGGTCTCGGCGTCGGCGCGATTCTCTTGATTATTACGGCGCAAGCTTTTGTGGGATAACACATGGCGATTCATGAGCTAGAGCTGCCCCAGGTCCACACCGGGACACCAGCAATTACGCTGAGTCAGCTATCCTTTGCCTATCCTGACGGCCGGGTCGCGCTCCAGAACGTTTCGATCACGATCCACAGCGGCGAGAAAGTCGCGCTGGTCGGGCCTAACGGCGCCGGCAAATCCACGCTGCTGCTGCATCTCAACGGCGTACTCGGCGCGCTCGACGGCAGCGTGCGCATCGCGGACGTCGCGGTGCGGCGCGATACGCTGCGCAAAGTGCGGGCGCTAGTCGGGCTGGTCTTTCAAGATCCCGACGATCAGCTCTTCTCGCCGACAGTCTTTGACGATGTGGCGTTCGGGCCGCTGCATATGGGCCTGGCAGAATCCGAGGTTCGGGCACGGGTCGCGTGGGCGCTTGAGCAGGTAGGCATGCAGGGCTTCGAGGATCGGATGCCGCATCATATGAGCGTGGGCCAGCGCAAGCGGGTTGCCGTCGCCACGGTGCTCTCGATGCAGCCGGAAGTGCTGGCGCTCGACGAGCCGTCGGCGGGTCTCGATCCGCGCGCCCGGCGTGGTCTCGTCGAACTGCTGCAATCGCTCCCGCAGACGATGCTGGTCTCCACCCACGATATGCGCCTGATCGCCGAAGTCTTCCCACGCACGATTATTCTGGCGAACGGCCAGGTCGCCCACGACGCGCCCACTGACGAGATTCTGAGCGATCGCGTGCTGCTTGAGGAGTACGGGTTGGAGATGCCGTGACGAGCGGAGAACCTAGAACTAAGAACCTAGAACCTAACAAAAGAACAACGGAACAAAGAACAAAGAGCAGAGAACAAAGCAAGGACCAACTCCTCCCCTCGCCTATCGGGGGTGCCCTCTGGGCCTGGAGAGGGGGTGGCCCCGCAGGGACGGGGGTGAGGGCCTGACCAAGATCAATAGGCAAGAGTAACTCTGATGACGCAACCAACTTTTCTACCGGAGACCTGGATCGATCCACGGGTTGAGCTAGGCGAATCGGCGACGCATGGCCGGGGGCTGTTTACCACAGAGCTTATTCGCGCCGGCGAGACCGTGATCATCTGGGGCGGCACACCCTACACCGAAGCCGAGCTGCGCGCGGGAAAAGTGCCGCGCAGCATCTCCTACTCGTTCATCGACGATGGATTGCTGCTCGCTGGTCCCGCCGACGGACTGGACTACTACGTTAACCATGCCTGCGATCCCAATATCTGGATGGCAGATCAGGTGACGGTGGTTGCCCGGCGCGATATTCAGCCCGGCGAGGAGCTGCGCGGCGACTACGCGGTCTGGGAAAGCGAGCCGGAGTTTATGCTTGCTCCGTGCGCGTGCGGCACTGCGCTTTGTCGCGGCACTGTCACCGGCATCGATTGGCAGCGGCCTGAGCTTCAAGAGCGCTACGAGGGTCATTTTCTGCCGTTTCTGAATCGCAGGATCGCGCAGATGCGGGGCCAAAGATAGGTAGCAGACCCTCCACTCGGCCTGCGGCAAACAAAGAAACAAGCGAACAAGAGAACAAAAAAGAATCATGATCATTGGTTCCTTTGTTCCCTTGATCTTTTGTTCTCCTTCCCTCCATGTTCTCTAACATAACGCTAACACTCTTCATATGTGTTTCTAGTGTAGTATGAGTAAACTTCTATCCAGATGTTACGGCGAGCACGTGACATGACTTTTGAAGAGGAGATTACTCATGCCTAAGATTGTTGGTATCGACCTTGGAACGACCAACTCGGTTGTTGCGGTGATGGAGGCCGGTGATCCGGTTGTTATCGCCAACGCCGAAGGTGGCCGGACAACTCCATCGGTCGTTGCTTTTAGTAAGAATGGTGAGCGGCTCGTCGGTCAGACAGCCAAGCGCCAGGCAACCATCAATCCTGAAAATACAATTTTTTCCATCAAGCGCTTCATCGGCCACACCGTTGATGAGGTCGGCAACGAGCGCGAGATGGTGCCATATCAGGTGACCAAGGGCTCGCGCGGTGATGCACGCGTGAAGATCCCGGTGATGAACAAGGAGTACACGCCGCAGGAGATCTCGGCGATGGTGCTCCAGAAGCTCAAGGCCGATGCCGAGGCTTATCTGGGCGAGAAGGTCACGCAGGCCGTGATCACGGTTCCGGCGTACTTCAACGACTCGCAGCGCCAGGCGACGAAGGACGCGGGCCAGATCGCGGGCCTGGAAGTCCTGCGCATCATCAACGAGCCGACGGCTGCCGCGCTGGCCTACGGCCTCGACAAGAAGTCCGACGAGACGATCCTGGTCTTTGACCTTGGCGGCGGTACGTTCGACGTGTCGGTGCTGGAAGTCGGCGAGGGCGTGGTCGAGGTCAAGTCAACCTCGGGTGATACCCACCTGGGCGGCGACGACTACGATCAGCGCATCGTCAACTGGATCGTGGACGAGTTCAAGAAGGATCAGGGCATCGACCTGAGCAAGGATCGTCAGGCGCTCCAGCGGCTCAAGGAGGCTGCGGAGAAGGCCAAGATCGAGCTGTCGAGCACGCCGCAGACCGAGATCAACCTGCCGTTTATCACGGCGGACGCCAGCGGCCCGAAGCACTTGCAGATGAACCTGACCCGCGCCAAGTTCGAGCAGCTGACCAACGATCTGACCCAGCGGCTGAGCGGCCCGTTCAACCAGGCGTTGCGCGACGCGGGCCTCAAGGCCAACCAGATCGACGAGGTCGTGATGGTCGGTGGCTCCACCCGCATGCCTGTGGTGCAGGAGCTGGTGCGCAAGCTGACCGGCAAGGAGCCGAACCGTGGTGTGAATCCCGACGAGGTCGTGGCGATCGGCGCGGCGATCCAGGCGGGCGTGCTGGGCGGCGAAGTCAAGGACGTGCTGCTGCTCGACGTGACGCCGCTGTCGCTGGGCGTCGAGACGCTGGGCGGGATCATGACCAAGCTGATCGAGCGCAACACGACGATCCCGACGCGCAAGAGCGAGATCTTCTCGACTGCCGAGAGCGGCCAGACCGCGGTGGACATCAAGGTCTACCAGGGCGAGCGCGAGATGGCAAACGACAACATGCTGCTTGGCCAGTTCCGGCTGGAGGGCATTCCGCCCGCGCCGCGCGGCGTGCCGCAGGTCGAGGTGACATTCGACATCGACGCCAACGGCATCTTGAACGTGTCGGCCAAGGACAAGGCGACCGGCAAGGAGCAGAAGATCACGATCACGGCCAGCACCAACCTGAACAAGAACGACATCGATCGCATGGTGCGCGACGCCGAGCTGCACGCTTCTGAGGACAAGGCCCGCCGCGAGCGGATCGAGCTGAAGAACCAGGCCGATAACATGGCTTACCAGGCCGAGAAGACCCTGGAAGATCTGGGCGAGCAGGTTACCGCCGACCAGAAGAGCAAGGTCGAGGGCCTTGTCAGCTCACTGCGCGAGTCGGTCAGCCGCGAGGACGATGAAGGTATGCGCTCCGGTATGCAGGCTTTGCAGCAGGCGCTGATGGAGATCGGCCAGGCGGCCTACGGCCAGGGCGACGGCGCCGGCCCGCAGCAAGGCGGCAAGGACGAGGGCGTGGTCGAGGGCGAGTACACCGTCGACTAAGATCGCCAGCGGAGTCAAGCAGGGCGCAGGTCTGAGACCTGCGCCCTGGTGTTTAACCGCATTTCGCTCATACGCCGGCTTCTTCGTCCAGCTCCATGAACGAGGCCAGCGTATGGCGCAGCTTCTCCATGCCCAGCCGGAGCCGCCCTTTGATCGTTCCGATCGGCTCGTTGAGATGCGCCGCGATCTCGCTTGACGAGAAGCCGCCGAAGTAGGCCATCTCGATCGCCTGGCGCTGGAGCGAGGGCAGGCTACCCAGCGCGTGCCGGAGATCGGCGCGCAGCACGGTGAGGTGCTCAAGGCCGCGCTCCATGGCGCCGCTCAGGTCGGGCAGATAATCCAGCGGTATCTCGCGCTCGCGGGCTCGATGCCAGCGGGATCGTACCTCATCGATCGCGCGATTCCTGGCGATGCCGCTCAGCCAGGCCGAGACCGAACCTGCCGCCGGACGAAACGTCGTCGCGCGATGCCACACCGAATGAAACACATCTTGCAGCACTTCCTCGGCGGCAGCACGATCGTCGGTGATGCGTAACGCGATGCTGTAGAGCAGACGGGCGTAGCGCTCGTAGAGCGACGATAGCGCCGACTCGTCGTGGCTGGAGATCAACTCCAGCAGCATCTCGTCGTCGAGTTCTGGAAGAGAGAGTGATGTTTCAGGCTGCATGAGTACGCATTTCCTAAAAAATTAGCTTATATTCTAACGTATTTTTGGCGGAGAGCAAAAATGTAGCAAAAGTTCCGGCTCAATGTTAATCCGATCGGCAAGCAATTTCCGTACCGTATGATAGAGAGGAGCAAAATGACTTCTCCCGCATCCGCAGACAATACGTTGAGTCGGTATAATAGATTACGTTAAGTTGCGCAATTCGCCTGAAGACGTGGGAATTGGCGCGATACCGGAGAAACAATGACGATAGCAGAACATGCCTCGAACTCAGTCGAGCATCCAAACTATATTGCTGGTCCTTGGACGCGGGATGCGCGTCTGCGCGCGATTCAAGAGGAAGTCCGCATCGCGTATATCGATTATTTCCGCAAGGCCGTCAAGACCCGTAACTGGTTTCCGTGGGACGATCTCCCGCTGGACGAGATGCGTGAGCGCGGACATTTGCTGTCGCCGGATACGATCACGATGATCGAGAGCTTCCTGGGCATCGAAGATTACGTCGGCGATTACGTCGAGGACGCGATCGATATTGTGCGCGGCGACCGCGAGCGACGCAATATTCAGCTGGTCTGGGGCATGGAAGAGGCTAAGCACGCTGAGTCCTGGCATCTGGTGCTGCTGCACTCCGGCGTTCGCACCGAGAAGCAGATCAACGAGTACCGCGATAAAGTTTCGGCACATCGCTGGACGATGCGCGAGAATCATCCCGGCCTCGATACGCCGATGGGTATCGCCGTCTATGCAATGGTCCAGGAGCGCGCGACGTTCTTCAACTACGACGAACTGCGCAAGCGAATTCGCGCCGACTACGGCCTGCCCGAGAAAGCGACCGAGGAAGAGCGCAGGCGCGGCAGGCAGTACGGCGCGGCGGCAGCCTTCAATATTGTCGCCAAGGACGAGATCGCGCATCACGCGATGTTCCTGCGCCTGGTCGACATTTACAAGAAGTATCTTCCGGCTGAGACGCTGGATATGATCTTCCGGGTGTTCAATGGCTTCAGCATGCCCGCGCTCTACCTGATCCCCAACGCCGACGATCTGAAGGCGGCGCTGGAGCGCACCAGGATGTACACGCCGCTGAAGCATGGTCGCTCGGTAGCCAATCCGATCCTCGATGCGCTCGGCTTTGACAACAAGCGCGCGCTGGAGCGAGCCGTGCAGGCGGCCAAGCTGCTGCCTCCAGGCTGCGGCCCTGAGCATGTCGCCATTGGACGATCGGGCGAGTTCGTGCTCTCAACCACGGCCGGCACGACCGTACCACAGCAGGCAGCCAACTAGCGCGTTCACCTTACTCAAGCGACGAGCGGAGCATCGATGTGATGCTCCGCTCATCTTTTTAGATCAGAGCGTGTGGCCAGGCCGCCTGATCAGACGGCATATGCTCACGGCACGACCAGCACAGCATAGTCGAGCATAAAAAACGGCGGGTGCCCAACTTCGCCCTGCGCCAGGTTGCGGATCTGGATCGTGTTCGGGCCGGGCTGAAGCAGGGCCGCGTCGAAGGTCCAGCTGGCGGTGGCCCAGGTGCCGCTCTCCAGGGGCAGATCGTCGTCGGGCAGCGGGTTCGGGCCTTGAAAGATCGGCTGGCCGTTGACGGTGATGCGGATCGGCGTTTTGGCGCGGCCTTCGGAGTCCATACCTTCGACCCGCAGCACCGCCGTACCTTGCACCTGCCGATCCAGCGTTACCGCCGATGTCATCGTGCTATAGGCTGTCCCGCTGCCGTAGACCCACGTCGCACGTCGCCCGCCGTAGCTGCGACCCTGACCGTAGCCACCCTGCCAGACTGTGTCTTCCAGGCGAATCTCGGCTGCGGCTGAGCCCTGCGTCGGCGCGGCGGTTGGAAGTTCGGGCGTTGGAGCAGGAATGCTCGTGGGCTCGGGCGAGGGAGGCTCGGGCTGAGGCGTTGGCGCGTCGGTTGGCGGTGGTGGTGGCGTGGGCTGATTGCTCGGCGCAGGCTGCGGCCGGGCTTCGTCGTCCAGGATCAGATCGGCGTAGTCGAGCATGAAGAACGGCGGGCGCCCAACTTCGCCCTGCGCCAGGTTGCGGATCTGGATCGTGTTCGGGCCGGGCTGAAGCAGGGCCGCGTCGAAGGTCCAGCTGGC
>DASWTW010000158.1:0-12702 GCA_036401895.1 Herpetosiphonaceae bacterium
TTGGCCTGCATCACAGGCGCGCGGTGACACGCACCGATGCACTTGACGCGCTGGAGCGTGAACGTTCCATCCGGCGTGTTCTCGCCCGCGGCAATGCCCAGCCGCCCCTCAAGATCCGCGACCAACTCCTCGGCGCCCGTGAAACAGCACGGATTATCGTCGCAGACCTGGAGCACCCACTTGCCGACTGGCTGATCGTAGATCAGCGAGTAGAAGGTCGCGACCTCGTACACATCGGTGTAGGGCATCTCCAGAATGTCGGCGACCTCCTGGATGTGATCGATGTTGAGATAGCCGTACTCATCCTGCGCGATGTAGCACAGCGGCAGCACCGCCGACTTTTTAATCGGGTAGCGAGCCAGAAGCGCGGCGATCTCGTTTGCGTATTTATCTGCTAACACGTAAACCTCTCGTGTCCCTCACACCATCACTAGTATCGCCCCTCTCCTGTCGCAACGGGAGAGGGGGTGCCGCGCTAGCGGCGGGGGTGAGGGCCTGCAACATTACCGATCGACCTCGCCCAGCACCGGATCAAGGCTGGCGATCATCGCCACCAGGTCGGCAACCAGCTTGCCCTTGGCCATGTGTGGCAGCGCCTGCAAGCTGATGAACGACGGCGCGCGGAAGTGTACGCGCCAGGGCTTGTTCGAGCCGTCGCTGACGACGTAGCAGCCCAGCTCGCCGCGCCCGGACTCGACCGCAGCGTAGGCGTCGCCGCGCGGCGGCTTGTAGCCCTCGGTCCACAGCTTGAAGTGATGGATCAGCGACTCCATCGAGTAGGTGATCTCTTCCTTCGGCGGCGGCCAGATCTTGCGATCGCTGGTTGCGTACGGGCCGTCAGGCAGGTTATCCAGCGCCTGCTGCGCGATCTTGACCGACTCTCGCAGCTCGGCGATGCGCACCAGATAGCGCTCGTAGGTGTCGCCCTCGTTGCCGGTGATCAGCTTGAAGTCGTAGTTTTCGTAGCCCGAGTAGGGAAACATCTTGCGCACATCGTAGGGCACGCCGGCCGCACGCAGATTCGCGCCGGTCACGCCCAGTGCCACCGCGTCGACCGCGTTGAGTCTGCCCACACCAATCGTGCGATCCTTCCAGATCGGGTTGTCGGTCAGCAGCGCCTCGTACTCGTCGATGCGGCTGGGGAAGATATTCAGAAAGTGCTGGACGGTCGCCTTGAACTCTTTGGGAAAATCCCAGGCCAGGCCGCCGGGACGAATAAAGCTGGTCATCATGCGCGCGCCCGAGACAAGCTCTTTGATATCGAGGATCATCTCGCGCTCACGGAAGCAGTACAAGAAGACGCTCATCGCCGCGAGGTCCAGCGCATGCGTGCCGAGCCAGACCAGGTAGCTGTTCATGCGCTCCAGCTCGTTGAGCAGCACACGTCCGACCTGAGCGCGCGGCGGAATCTCGCAGTCGAGCAGCTTCTCGACGGCCAGCGCGTAGGACATGTTGTTGATCATCGGGCCAAGATAATCGGTGCGATCCGTCAGCGGAACCGCCTTCAGGTAGGTCTTGGCCTCCATGTTCTTTTCGATACCGGTGTGCAGGAAGCCGACATCGGGCGCGAGCTGCACAACATCCTCGCCGGCTAGCTCGACGACCAGACGCAGCACGCCGTGCGTCGAGGGATGCTGCGGGCCCATGTTGAGCACCATCGACTCGTCGCGCTGCTCGTCTTTGGGGCGGTTTGCCTGCGCAGTGATCACCTGGCGCGGCGATGGCACCTCGATCTCACGAGCGGCCTGGGCAACCTGTGCCGGCGTCGGGAAGTTTCCCGATCGGTCGCTGCCATTATTGCCGCTGCTATAGATCGCGGCCCGTCGCTGCGCAACAGTAGGTTCAGCAACAGCCATATCTACTCCAATTACCAGTGCTCGATATCCAGGCCCCAGCTTTCACCGGCTACCTGAGCACCGAGCATGTGTGGTTTATTCTCTCGCGTACGGTTTCTGCGCATCGACGGCGTCGTGGTTGAACGTAAACGCCACTTCCTCGTATACCAGCGGCTGATCTTTGCGCTGCGGATGACCATCCCAATCCTCAGGCAGCAGGATACGCTGCAAGTCGGGGTGGTCGTCGAAGATGATCCCGAACATATCGTAGGCCTCGCGCTCCTGGTAGTTCGCGGTCGGCCACAGCGGTACCAGGCTGGGCACATGTGGATGCTCTTCATCCGCGCCGACCTTGAGCACGACCAGATGCGCGTTCACGAAGCTGCGCAGGTGATACACGACCTCGAAGCGCGGCTCGCGGCCCAGGTAGTCGACACCCGTCACGCTGGCCAGCAACACATATTGCAGATTGGGATCGTCGCGCAGAAACGCCGCGACCTCACGCAGCGCCTCTGGCCGGAGCCGGAACGCAAGATCGCCTCGGTACTCGGAGGTGTCGAGCACCGCCGAGCCGAAGCGATCCAGCACCCGTGCGCGCACTGTTGCGTTATCAAGCGCCATAGCTAGCGGCTCCCCACTGTCGTAGCCCGCCGTCCGGCATCGTCGAGGCGGATAGCCTCGTCCCTGGTGCGCGGCGCGAGCTTCTCACGGCGAACTTTCTCGTGCAAAAACATAATGCCGTGGATCAGCGCCTCGGGACGCGGCGGGCAGCCGGCCACATACACATCCACCGGCACGATCTCGTCCACGCCCTGCACAACCGCGTAGTTGTTGTACACACCGCCGCACGATGCGCAGTCGCCCATGGCGATTACCCACTTGGGATCGGACATCTGATCGTAGAGCTGGCGCACGACCGGCCCCATCTTGCGCGAAACACGGCCCGCGACGATCATCAGATCCGCCTGGCGCGGCGAGGCGCGGTTGATCTCCATGCCGAAGCGCGACAGATCGTAATCGCTGGCCTGAGACGCCATCATCTCGATCGCGCAGCACGCCAGACCAAAGAGCATCGGCCACATCGCGTTGGTGCGGCCCCAGTTGACGGCCGCCTCAAGCGTGGTGGTGACAACGCCAAGATTTCCAGCTTTTTCTTCTAATCCCATCGGAAAGCTCCCTTCTTGAGAGCATAAAAATATCCAGCCAGCAAGATAATGACAAAGATTCCCATTTCGATCAACCCAAATACCGCCAGATCCCGGTAGATGAGCGCATAGGGCAACATAAAGATGATTTCAATGTCGAACAAGATAAAAATCATGGCGACCAGGTAAAATCGCACCGGCATGCGCCGCATCGCCGAGCCGATCGGGTTCATGCCCGACTCGTAAGGCATCAGCTTGCGCAGCGAGCCACGCTTCGGCCCAAGCAGGTACGAGAGTCCGATCACCACAAACGCGAGCACGGTTGTCAGCACAAAAAGAATCAAAATGGGTAGCCAGGGGGTCAACGATTCCATCACGCATGCTCCGCTTAAGACAGGCATTAGCCGCCTCACGAACGAGGCGGCTTCATTGCCAGGACAATTATAACCTCGTCCGAGATTGTGTCAAGATGCACAATCTTCTTATAACTTGCTGAGAGCCCATCATGGAACATGCCACGGATTGGGCATTAACAAGCGCAGACTCCTTATTTATACTGATGCTATCCTGGTGAGAAATGATATTAACCGTGTCGTGGCACACCGCTGGTGTGTCCGGGAAGCGCGGGAGCTAGCACATGAATCTCCTATTACGCAAAGCAACACTTGAAGATCGCGCGGCGATCGAGGAGCTGATCGGCGTTTCGGCGCGTGGCTTGAGCCGCGAGGACTACACCGACGCGCAGATCGAGGCCGCAATCGCCGATGTTTTTGGCGTCGATACCGAGCTGATCCGCGATGGAACCTACTTTGTCGTGGAGCGCTACGGGCGACTGGTCGGATGTGGTGGCTGGAGCAGGCGCAAAACCTTGTTCGGCGGCGACCGCTACGAGGGCCGCGAGTCGGGGCGGCTCGATCCGGTACGAGAGCCGGCCAAGATCCGCGCGTTCTTTGTGCATCCCGACTGCGCCCGACAAGGCATCGGCCGGTTGCTGCTGCAAACCTGCGAGGACGAGGCGCGGGCTCACGGATTTCAGCGGCTTGAGCTGATGGCAACCTTGCCCGGCGTGAAGCTCTACCGGGCGCTAGGCTATGTTGGGAGCGAGCGCGTGACCTACGAAATCGGCGAGGGCGTGCTGATCGATTTCGTGCCTATGCAGAAGCCGATCGAACAGTCTAGCGCAGAAGCTGACTTAATCGATCCGGCGGTATAAAGGTTGCAACAACCAAGGCTACGGCGCTTCTCAAAAGCAGATCCCGACGGTCGTCGCGCACGCCGCACGTTGCAACCGCCGCCGCTGCTTGACCGTCGAACTATACTAGATTATAGGTTGTCAAGGAGGTATGCAATGGGGTTTTTGGATTCACTCAGCAAAACGTTCACGGCGGGCGTGGATCGAGCCAAGTTCGAAGCCGATAAGTTTCAGCGCACCAGCCGGATCAGTGGCGAGATCAACAATATAAAGAGTCAGATCGATACCAATGTCCGCCAGCTCGGCGAGCGCGCGCTTGAGCTTTACCAGCAGGGATCGATCACCGCGCCCGAAATCGCCAGCCTGGCCCAGATCATCGCCCAGCTGCGCGACCAGCAGACCCAAAAAGAGGCCGAGCTCAACGAGGCCCAGGGCGAGACGATCGAAGCCTGGCAGGCCAATCAGCCGCAGACGCCATCCACGCCGCCCGCACAGAGCGTGCCGATCATGAACGAGCAGACCTCGACCAGCTACACGCCGCAGACGAGCACGCCGAGCCCGGTGGACTACACATCCCAGCAGAGCTACTCGGGACAGTACGGCAGCTCAGTCGATCCGACCTACAACGCGCAGGCCAGCACATCACAAGCGCCGCAGTTCACCGGCCGCTCCTACGATGTACCGGTCAGCAACGACATGTCGGGCAGCGGATTGCCCAACTCCAGCTCGATCGGCGGCGTGTCGGCTGTTGGCGAGACTCCGTATGCCTGCCCGAACTGCGGACACAGCATCCCGAATAGCGCGGCCTTCTGCCCGAACTGCGGCTCCAAGGTAACGCAAGTCTAAACTCTGATCGCGGAGTCGATAAGCAGCGCAGCGCTTCGGGCGCTGCGCTGTTGTATCTCAGCTATCTAGCTCGCGCTGCTGGCGAAGATGACCGCGAAACATGGCTTGCGCCCACTGCCAGAGCGCCTGGGCGTGCTGCGGACGAGAAAGCGTGTACAGGTTATAGCGCTCACTGCTCGACGAGGTGAGCCGCAGCGCCAGGGGATCTTTGGTCCCGTTGAGCGCCAGCAGCACAGCCTCGCCGCCCCAGCTGCATTGATGCACCTCATAGCCCCGACAGCTCAGCGCATCTGCCACACGCGCCACAACCGCTCCCAGCCGCTCCGCCTGGACGTAGCCGTACACAATATTTTGCTCGTGGGATCGTCGCGGGAGCAGCTTCACGCCATGCAGCACATCGAGAATAGCTGTCAGGTGCGTTTCCATGATCATCGCCTCGCAGCCGTAACACCGTGACACCTATTCTACCTACTATTGCTTATAGTAACAAATCGCAGCACCCTATGCCTCGCCGCGATTGACGCTGGCAGCGGCGGAAAAGCCCTCGGGATAGCGCGCGCGCAGCTTGGCAACATTCTGCTCGGCGATCGCATCGAAGCTCAGGCCGCAGCTATCTGCCAGCATCGCGACATACCAGAGCACATCGCCGAGCTCCTTGGCCAGCGCCGGCCGATCCAGCGGATGGCCATGAAAAAGATGCTTTTTGATCGCCTCGCTGCACTCGCCGGCCTCGCCAACCAGGCCCAGCGCGGTCATCGCCAGCCGCTCGCGCTCGTCGAGATCCTGGCTTAGCGTACGACGCGCCAGATCCTGATATTCATTGAAATTCATGAATTGATCCTTTCCGCAAGTAGCTCACGCCGCGCACTTAGAAGATCGCCGAGCTGAGGCAGCACCGCGCCGAACAGGATACAAAGCATGCCCAGCACCTGAAGCCAGTCGAGCCACTGGTTGAGCAGCAGACCGGCCAGCAGCGCCGAACAGGGCACTTCCAGCATAACCACGGTTCCGGCCACGCCCGCCGGCAGCGATCGCAGCGCCATGGTGTACAGGATGTAGCCGCCGAGGGTTGGGCCAATGCCCAGGAACACAATCAGCAGCCACGGCCAGGGCGTTGTGCCGACCGCCAAGACCGTCGACGGGCGTTGCATCAGGCCCAGCAGCAGCGTGCCGAAGACCATCGTCCAGGTGAGCGTGACCCAGGGATGATTGTTGCGCAGCTTGCGCTGGCTAAGCGTATAGCCCGCGTGCGTCAGCGCAGTGCCCAGCCCGCACAGCACGCCGAGCCAGTTAAGCTTGAATACTTCGGGATTGTAGGCCTCGACTGCCAGCACGCAGCCGACAAATGCCAGAGCCAGCCCCAGGATCGCGCTGCGCGTGGGACGCTCACGCCACAGCAGCCAGGCCCCAACGATCGTAAAGGCCGGAAAGAGGTAGATCAGCACTACCGCCAGCGCCGAGCCGTTGAGCGCCACCGAGAAGACCCACAGGGCGTGATACAAACCGATGAATAGTGCGCCGACGATCGCCAGGTGCAGCAGATCGCGGCGAGCGGGCAGCGCAAACCGGCGCAGGGTTACTGGCACCAGCACCAGCACCGCCGCCAGATCGCGCCAGAAGGCGAGTGTCAGCCGTGGCACCTGATACACCGTCAGCAGATAGTCGATACCGGGCGCGGTGAACGACCAGACCACTGCGGCAAGCACTGTGAGCAAAAAGCCTGTTCGGCGTGAAGTAGATCCATCTGTCTTCAAAGCCCGATGATTGTATCGATACTCAGATCGATCGTCAATGCCGGCGCGTTTTACGATCCCGGTAGATCAGGTATCATGGCGAGACACACGTTCAAGAGGAGCTATCACTTATGACAACTCAGCCACTGCATATTATTCTGATGGGCGCTCCCGGGGCGGGGAAATCGACGCAATCGCGTATGCTCAAGGCGCGCTATACACTGCATGTGCTGGCTACCGGCCAGATGCTGCGCGACGAGGTCACCAAACAAACGGCGCTGGGACTGCTGGCCGATTCCTACTTCCAGCGCGGCACGCTGCTGCCCGACGACGTCATGATCGCGGTGATCACCGAGCGGCTGCTGCATCTGCCCAAGGGAACAGGCTTTCTGCTCGACGGCTTTCCGCGCACGGTCGTGCAGGCAGAGGCGCTGGACAAGCTCATGCAGCGGATCGAGGGCTCGATCGATGCCGTGATCTCGCTCAGCCTCAGCGATCAAGAGGCCGTGCGGCGGCTTGGTGGTCGGCGCATGTGCGAGGGCCTGGGCGAGCCGTTTCCGCTTCACATCGACGATCAGGCCAGCGTCGAGGCGTGCGTGCGCCTTGGCGGCCGGCTGGTCACGCGGCCCGACGACGAGCCGCACGTTATCCTGGAGCGGCTGCGCGTCTATGAGGAAGAGACCGCGCCGCTGCTCGACTACTACCAGAACCAGGGGCTGCTGCACACGATCTCGGCTGAGGGCAAGCCTGAGAAGGTCCAGGAGCAGATCGTCGAGGTGTTGGAGGAAGTCGCGGGGAGAACAAAGAACTGAACGAGCAAAAGAACTGAACGAACAAAAGAACAAAGAAATATAACGTGAAGTCTTGATACTTGACGGTTTGTTCCCTTCGCCCAGAGGGCACCTGCTTGTTCCTTTGTTTTTTAACGTACTTGCCTGCCGTGGTATACTCGCAGAAAACCCACCCTGCAACTCAGTCTGCAACATCCTGCTGTCGGCGTTCGTAATGTATTGAGCGTTCCCTAAGAACTCGATACAAGGAGTAACCTACCTATGCAATGCTCTAGCTGTGGTGCATCCGTACAGCCCGGCATGAAATTCTGTACCAAATGCGGCACTCCCGTACCCGTAAGTGAGCCGGTTGCCTCCGCTGCCGCGACCGGCCCGACAACTCTGCTGAGCGGCGATGCCGGCTCATTCCAAAATCAGGCCGGCCAGCGGCTGGACCTGCCCGATCCCAAAGTTGTTGCCAGCGGCGAAGGCAAGACCGGCATGGACTACCAGATCGTCGGCACCACCATGCAGGCCGTGATCATTCAGCTTGAGCCCGGCCAGACGATCTACTCTGAGACCGGCGGTATGGCCTGGATGAGCGGCAACGTGACCATGAATACGAACGCCGGTGGCGGTGGCGGTCTCGGCGGGATGCTCGGCGGTATGGTCAAGCGCGCGATTTCGGGCGAGTCGCTCTTTATCGTCGACTACACCGTGCAGGGTGGCCGTGGTCTGGTGGCGTTTGCCTCGGAGTTTCCCGGCAAGATCGTTCCGCTGCACCTCGGCCCCGGCCAATCGATGATCATGCAGCGCGATGCCTTTATGTGCGCTGAAAAGACTGTGCAGCTTGAGATGCACTTCCGGCGCAATCTTGGCTCGGGTTTCTTCGGCGGCGAGGGCTTTATCATGCAACGCGCGACCGGGCCAGGCGTGGTCTTCGCGGAGCTTGACGGCGAGATCGTCGAGTACACGCTGGAGGCCGGCCAGGTGCTCAAGGTCGATACCGGCCACGTCGCGATGCTTGAGCCCACGGTGCAGTTCGATGTTGAGATGGTACGCGGCTTCAAGAACATCCTCTTCGGCGGCGAGGGCCTCTTCCTGGCGACGCTGCGCGGCCCCGGCCGTGTGTGGCTCCAGACGATGCCCGCGATGAACCTGGCCAAAAAGATCGCCAACTACCTGCCGCGAACCCAGGGCAGCGGCGGCAGCCAGGGTGGTCTAGGCAATATCGGCAACCTGGGTAACTTCTTCGGCGGCGACTAAGGGAAAGAACAAAAGCCTAAATCCCTGTTCTTTGCTCCGTTGTTCTGTAAGCCATCGCGGCACCAAAGCTGCAACAAGGATCGGCGCATACGTCGATCCTTGTTTTTGTGTGAGCACGTATTATGAGTAACGCATCAGATGATCTCGCAGCCCTGGAGCAGGAGTGCGAGCTAGAATTCTTCACGGCGGGCGGTCCCGGCGGCCAGCATCGCAACCGTGTTGCAACCGGCGTGCGGCTGCGGCATTTGCCCAGCGGCATCGTCGTGACCGCGACCGAGCGCCGATCGCAGGCGGCCAATCGTCGGGTAGCGCTTGAGCGGCTGGCGGCGCGCCTGGCTCAGGCCGCGATCGTGCCCAGGGAGCGCCACGCCACTCGTCCGAGCCGCGCCAGTAAGCTCGAACGGCTGTCGAACAAGCGCCACCACGCCGCGATCAAAGCCGGCCGCAGCCGCCCGCGCCCGGACGACTAGCCAGGCCACCGCTCTCGTTCGTGTCTTGCTTGTGTTAATCCGCTCAGCCGTGTAGCATACAGACGACGGTGAGTATGCGCCGCGCCGTTGAGATCTTTGTGAGACAGGATAAGAGCATGAGACAGACGACTGGCAGCCGCGCCAACTACGGCGTCCTGGCGCTGATCATCATCTTTGGCCTGGCGATTCGGCTGTGGGCCATGCGCTGGCCGCCCTTCCCGATCGATATGAACGACTGGATCGCCTGGGGTGAGCACGTGCTCAGCGCAGGGCCGGCCGGCTTCTACACCGATACGCTCTTCTCGGACTACGCGCCGGGCTATGTGTATGTTATGTGGCTGACGGCGGCGATCAAGCACGCCTTTTTCGCCAGCTCCGACGTCGGCACCTACCACTTTTTGTATCGCTTCCCGCCGATCCTCTTCGATCTGGCGACGACCGCGCTGATCTTCTTCACGGTCGAGCGCGTCTTTGGCGAAGAGCCGCAGCCAGCCGATTCACAGGCCGCCTCGCGCAGCAACCTGGCGCTCCCATCGATCGCGGCGCTGGCCTACATTTTGAACCCGGCGATTATCCTCAACTCGGCGATCTGGGGCCAGATCGACGCCACGTTCACCTTTGTTATGCTGCTGACGACCGTGCTGCTGCTGCGCGGCAAGCTTGAGGGCGCGGCGGTCAGCTACGTGGTGGCGTTTCTGATCAAGCCCCAGGCGATCAGCCTTGCGCCGGCGATCGCCGTGCTGGTGCTGATGCGCTATCCCGTGAAGCGCTGGCTGCTCGCGGGCGCGATCGCGATCGTCATGGCCTATAGCATCCTGTTTCCGTTCCTGGGCCTGAACTCGTTCGGTCGGCTGATCACGCTGCTCAACAAATCGATCGAGACCTATCCCTATACCTCGCTCTTCACCTACAACCTGTGGGGCATCTACGGCTTCTGGCAAGACGATACCGTGCCGCTGGGCGCCGGGCTAACGCCGCGCCTCGTTGGCATGCTGCTCTACATCGTCGGGATTGTGTACGGCGTGGCGCTGATGATCCGCCAGCTTCGGCGCGCCGCCAACGATACGCTGACGGTCTTTTTCTTTGCCACCTATTTCACCTTCTTGCCGGTGATGGTCACCACCCGCATGCACGAGCGCTATCTGTATCCGGTGCTGCCGTTCCTGATCATCTTCGCGTTTGTCTACTACCTTCGCAACCGCCACGATCGCGCGCCCAACGTGATCCGCAGCGTGCTCAACGTGCCGTTCCTGCTCTATGCGGCGGTTACAGCGCTGCACACGATCAATCTGTACTACGTGTATCTATACTATCTCCACTACAACACCGGCGGCGTGGATCGATCCAACACCTTCTTCTATTTCATCGAGGACACCGCCCGTTTGTGGTCGGTGCTGACGCTGCTGATCTTTATTATCTTCGCCCTCAGCGCTCCCGGCTGGTCGCTGCCGCGCCGTGACGAGCGGCCGCAGCTCGGCTCGCTGACCGACGGCGAGCCTGCCTGAGCGATTGAGATTTGATCGCAACAAACAAAACACGGGCCGATCCTTGAGGATCGACCCGTGCTGCGTTTATGGAACTGGACTACTGGTTGAAGCGCTGGCGGCCTTCGCCCTTCAGCTCATCGGCCTTGCCCTCGGCCTGCATCTGCTCGTTGTCGAACAGGTTGCCGAGACCCTGCTTGACGTTGCCCTTCGCCTCTTCGGCCATGCCCTTGGCGGTGCCGACCGTCTTGGCGACATCTTGCCGGCTCTCGCCGCCTAGCTCCTGAGCACGGCCCTCAGCTTCCAGCCGCTCGTTGCCGGTCATATCGCCGAGACCCTGCTTGACGTTACCGACGACCTCATCCAGCTTGCCCTTGGCGCGTTCTTTGTTCTCGTCCATATGCTTGCTCCTCCTCATTGACAGAGCAAAAGCTATGCTTGTGTTCCGTCGCTCGCAATAATTACTTATGAGTAAGAGCAAAGACTATGCCACGCGCCTACTGCAAGCCCGCGTTGAAACGCAGCAGCTCGTTGCGCGTGCTGCTCAAGACGAACAGGCCGTTGGGGCCAAAGGCGATGCCCTTGGGCGCGTCCAGCGCCGGATCGGACTTGAGCCGCCGTGGATTTTGCTGCGTTTGATCGAAGGCCGCGATCTGGTTGCGACCGCCGAGCGTGGCCCACAGCCGGCCATCAGGCGCGACCGCGATGTAGGGATCGGTGTAGGTATTGGCCGCCCAGCCGCGCACCTCGATCGTTTTGGTGGGAAGCGGATCGATGCTGCCGTCGGTGGAGCGCTGGAAGACCTGCACGCGCCCGTTCCAGGTATCGCCCACATAGAGCAGGCCCTGATCGTCCTTGCCTAGGCCGATCGGCTCGTGCAGCTGCCCGGCGGCGTTGCCCCGGCTGCCGAACTGCTGTACAAACTGGCCGTTCAGGTCGGTGACCACGATGCGCGAGTTGCCGGTATCGGCGATGTAGAGCCGATCGTCGAGCACCAGCACGTTGCGCGGCCCGAAGAAGCCCAGCGGGTTCTGCTCATTGGCGGCAGGATCGCCCTTGTTGTCGGTGGCGAAGCGCTGGATCGTCGCGCCGCTCTGCGGATCGGTAAACGAGTCGCCGAACGGAGCGGTAGATGTGCCCCACTGGGCGATGAACGAGCCGTCAGGCGCGAACTTCACAATCCGGCTGTTCCAGGTATCGGCGACGTACACATTGCCGTCGTCGTCGACCGCCACACCGGAGGGCTCGTTGAGCTGGCCTTCGCCATTGCCCAGGCTGCCGATCGTGCGCAGCTGCTCGCCCTGCGGGCTGACGACCAGGATCTGATGCTCCAGCGAGTTGGCGATGTACACGTTGCCGTCGTTGTCGACTGCAATGCCGCGCGCGCTGTTCAGCTCAGGCTGCGCCAGCACCTCGTCGGCCTTGATCGTCTCGGTCGGGATCGCGTTGGCCTGCGCGCCACCGCCGCCGGGAGCAACATCACGCCGCATGTAGACTTCCATCTCGCGGCCTTTAAGCTCCAGCGGTAGATCGCGGTAGAGCATATATTTGGCAAGCGTCGGCCAGTTGGCGGGATTGATCGGCCAGCTCAGCACCGCGCCGACGCCCTCAGCACCCACGGCTTTGTAGCCGCGCGTAGATTGACCGTTTTCATCGGTGTCGGTGTGCTCGGGGAACCACCAGTTGAAGACGCCCTCCGAGGTTTTGACATATTCTTCTTCAAGCTGGCTACGCAGATCCTCGGTAACATGCGGCTTGTAGAGCACGATCATCGGCGCCTCGTTGTTGATCGTGCTGCTGGTATCGGGATCGAACCAGCGAATGCTCTTGTAATCGCGCAGATACCATTGCAGCGGCCAGGCCAGACTGCCCTCACCGCCGTGCTGGCTGCCACCGCCGTCGATCAGCAGCGGCATCGTCAATCCGCCAACCGGATCGTCCGCCGAGCGATTGTTGCGGCT
>DASWTW010000159.1:0-10023 GCA_036401895.1 Herpetosiphonaceae bacterium
CAGGCGTGCGTGCCGACGCTCTTCATGCGCCCTTCGACTTTACGCGCCCAATCGATCAGCTCGCGCATCTGCGGCTCGCTGTCGTAGATCTTCTTCAGCTCGGCCACACGTTCCAGCGCCTGCGCGATCGTTGTTCCGACCGGCAGCGCGGGAATCAGCTTGGCGACTCGATCGACCTCGCTCAGCGGAACTTCGAGCACGCGGCCCATATCGCGCAGGGCGGCTTTTGCGCCGAGCGTGCCGTAGGTGATGATCTGCGCGACGTTCTCGCGACCGTACTTGGTGGCGATATAGTCCAGAATCTCGCCGCGCCGCGAGTCCGCGAAATCGGTATCGATGTCGGGCATTTCGAGACGCTCCAGCGACAGGAAGCGCTCGAAGAGCAGCTTGTTCTTGATCGGATCGACATCGGTGATGTACAGGCAGTACAGCACCAGCGACGCGCCGGCTGAGCCACGCGGCAGCGCGGGAATGCTTTTCGCTCGTGCGAACTTCACATAATCCCAGACGATCAACATGTAGTCGGGGAAGCCGGTTGCGTTGATCACATCCAGCTCGTACTGAAGCCGCTTAACGTACTCCTCGGGCGGATTCGCGCCGATGCGCTTGATCAGCCCTTCCTCGCAGACCAGGCGTAGATACGAGGCTGCGTCGTGGCCCTCCGGCAGATCGAACTCGGGCAGCTGGACACGGCCGAACTCCAGCTTGAAGCCGCACATGTCGGCGATCCGGCGCGTATTCTCGATCGGCTCCGTACCGTAGCGCTTGAAGCGCTGCCACATATCATCCGCCGACGAAATGTGGTAGGTCTCGTCCATGGTGTAGTTTTTGGAGCAGAACTCTTTATACGACAGGTTGAAGCCCATTGCCATAACGCGCTGCTGCGCCTCGAGATCTTCCGCGCGCACGAAATGCGTATCGTTGGTTGCCACCAGCGGGATCTTCAGCTCGCTGGCGATGCGCACCAGCTCGTCGTTGATGGCTTCCAGCTCGGGCGTGTTGTTATGCAGCTGAAGCTCGATGAAATAGTTTTCCGGCCCCAGCAGATCGCGGTACCAGGCCGCTGTCTCGCGCGCTTTGGCCGGCTGCTGCGCCTGAAGATGCTGGATCACCTCGCCGGCGATGCAGGTCGACGTGGCGATGATGCCCTCGTGGTGCTGCATCAACATCTCGCGGTCGATGCGCGGGCGGGCGAACACGCCGCGGCCCATGCCGTCGAGATGCGCGCGGGTGGTCAGCTTAACCAGGTTGCGATATCCGACCTCGTTCTTGGCCAGCAGCAGCTGGTGATAATAGTTCTTCCCGCCTTTGACCATCGGATCTTTGGCCGAGCCGGGCGCGATATACGCTTCCATACCGATGATCGGCTTGACGCCGGCCTTCTTGGCTGCATCCAGAAACTCCATCGCGCCATACATCACGCCGTGATCGGTCAGCGCGATGCTGTCCATCCCCAGCTCGACAGCCCGGTTAACGATTGCCTTGGTCGTAGCATAGCCGTCCAGCAAGCTGTACTCGGAGTGAACATGCAGATGAATGAAATCGCTGGTGCCCATTTGTGCCTCGCTGAAAACATGTCTGAAGCTGTGAAACGCTTGACAGGTAGCGCTGTTATTGCTGTGGAGCCAGGCTACGCGCGGCCTGATCGCCGGGTGAAACAAACGCCTGTATGAGTCGGAGCGGCAGTACTTCACGATAATTGATAGTACTGCCGTTCCAAAAATCGTTTCGATTACTGAGGCGATTATAGCACACAACGCCGGTACGTTTCCAGACGATTTTTAAAGTGTGTAAAGAGTTTTAGGGAATTTTGGGCGAAAAAATAGCGGACGATTGTGCATCGTCCGCTGTAAACGCTGATCACTTTTCGATATGTTGTTTCAAGCTGAAGCAGTCTGAGTGAGGATGCCTCCTAGTCGTTATCGACAATCGTGAGCATGGTCGACGAAGGCGGTCCGATCATGGCATTGACCGGGCTCTGCAAGTCAATCATAACCAATTCATTCGCCTCGTCTACCGTATCGTCGAGGATGGGCACCTCAAAGGTTTTCGTGGTCTGGCCGGGATCGAGAGTCAGCGTGCCGCTGGTGGCGGTGTAGTCGCTGCCGGCCAAAGCGCCGCCGTCGCTCGTGCTGTAGCTCACGCTCACCGCGCTGCTGGATGGCCCGCTCAGGCGGATTGTGATCGTCGCCGGCGCGGTGGTTTCGGTTACTCGGTATGTGCTCGCGCCAAACGAGACCATGTCATTAGCGTTGATCGTCAGTGTGGCCTCTGACATGGCGCTAAGGACTGCGTTGGTCGGATTGCTCAACCTCAAGAAGAGCGTCTCATTCGACTCGCCGAGCAGATCGTCGAGGATCGGCACCTCAAAGGTTTTCGTGGTCTGGCCAGGATCGAAGGTCAGCGCGCCGCTGGTGGCCGTGTAGTCGCTCCCGGCTTTCGCGGTATTGTCGCCGGTGGCGTAGTCCACAGTCACGGCGCTGCTGGACGGACCGTTGAGCTTAACGGTCAGGGTGGCCTTGCCGGCGGTTTCGTGGACGCTGACGTTGCTCACAAACGCGACGATGTCGTTAGCGCTGATGGTCACGATGGCCTCTGAAGGCCCGCTGATATCGGCGTTGGTCGCAGTGGTCAGCAGCAGCGTGAAGGCCTCGCTGCCCTCGCCACGTAGATCGTCGAGGATCGGCACCTCAAAGGTTTTCGTGGTCTGGCCGGGATCGAAGGTGACCGTACCAGTGCTGGCGGGGTAGTCACTACCGGCCGTGGCAGTGCCGTCTCTGGTGGTGTAGCTCACGGTCACGGTGCTGCTGGACGGACCGTTGAGCTTAACGGTCACCGTGGCGCTGCCGGCGTTTTCGTGGACGCTGACATTGCCGCCGAATACGACTCGATCATTGGCATTGATCGTTACTGTAGCCTCAGACGGCCCGCCCAGGTCGGTGTTGATCGGATTGCTCAGCACTAACACGAAGGTCTCGTTGAGCTCGCCGCTCGGATCGTCGAGGATCGGCACCTCAAAGGTTTTGATTGTCTCGCCAGGATCGAAGGCGATCGTGCCGCTGGTAGCAGTATAGTCACTGCCGGCTATAGCGTTGACATCTTTCGTGGTATAGCTCACCGTTACCGGATTGTCGGATGGGCTGTTAAGCTTGACGGTCAGGGTGGCCTTGCCGGCGGTTTCGTGGACGCTGACGTTGCCGCCAAACGAGACCATGTCACTGGCATTGATGGTCAGAATGGCATCGGGCGATGCCCCGCTAATCTCGGCGTTGGTCGAATTGCGCAGAGTTACCATGAAGCTCTCGCTGAGCTCGCCAAGCAGATCATCAACAATCGGTACGCTCAGGCTTTGGGTGGTCTGGCCAGGATCGAAGATGAGCGTGCCGCTGGTAGCCGTGTAGTCGCTCCCGGCTTTCGCGCCGAGGTCGCTAGTGACATAATCCACGGTCACCGGAACGTTGGACGGGCTGTTGAGCTTAACCGTCACCGTGATAGCGTCGGTGTTTTCATGGGCGCCGACGTAGCTGCCGAATGCGAGCCGATCGTTGGTGTTGATCGTCACGGTGGCCATAGACGTGGCAATGAATGCAGCGTTGGTCGGGTTGCTCAGGATCACCGTGAAGTTCTCGCTGGGCTCGCCGAGCAGATCGTCGAGGATCGGCACCTCAAAGGTTTTGATCGTCTGGCCAGGAGCGAAGGTGAGCGTGCCGCTGGTAGCCGTGTAGTCGCTCCCGGCTTTCGCGGTGTTATCGCCGGTGGCATAATCGACGGTGACCGGAACGTTGGACGGGCCGTTGAGCTTGACAGTCAGTGTAGCCTTATCGACGTTTTCGTGGACACCGACGTTGCCGACGAACGATACGATGTCGTTAGCGCTGATCGTCACCGTGGCCTCTGAAGGCGATCCGATCTGCGCGTTGGTCGGATTGCTCAAGGACAGGATCACTGTCTCGCTGGCTTCACCCACAAGATCATTCACGATTGGTATAGCGATCGTTTTGCTGGTCTCGCCGGGATCGAAGGTGAGCGTGCCGCTGGTGGCGGTGTAATCGCTGCCGGCGCTCGCGGTGCCGCTGCTGGTCGTGTAGGCCACGCGCACGGCTTTGCTGGATGGAGCGTTGAGCTTGACGGTCACCATCGCCGAGCCCACATACTCGGGGACGCTGATGTTGCCGCCAAGCGAGATGGTATCGTTGGCGCTAATCGTGAGGATGGAGCTGGTTGTTGTGCCAGGTGTGGCGTTGGTTGGATTGCTGAGGGTTAGGTTGATGGTTTCATTCGGCTCGGCGACGCCATCGTCGGCAATCGGCACGCTAAAGGTCTTGCGCGTTTCGCCGGGATCGAAGATGAGCATACCGCTGGTGGCCGTGTAGTCGCTGCCGGCGCTCGCGGTGCCGTTGTTGGTTGTGTAATCCACCGTGATCGGATTATTGGAAGCCGAAGTAAGCTCTACCTCGACATTGGCCTGACCAACGTTCTCGTGGATCGTTATCTTTGCGAGATCGAAGGCCACACTCGGCACAATGTCGTCGTCCTGGATCGTGATTGTCGCTGTGCTGCTCAGCCCAAGCGTCGCATGCAGCGGATCGCTCAGCGACAGGTTGATGACCTCGTTCGCCTCATCGACGGCGTCGTTCTCGATCTGGACGGTAAAGGTTTTAGCGGTCTCGCCAGGAGCGAAGGTGAGCGTGCCGCCGGTGGTGTAATAATCGCTGCCGGCTGTGGCCGAGCCGTTGCTGGTGGTGTAATTCACCTTGACCGTTTCGGTTGACGGGCTGCGCAACAAGACGGTGGCTGTGACGCTGCTTATGTTCTCACGTACGGACAGCGCCGCTGTGCTATATTCGACGATTGGCGCCGGCTGGACGACGACATTTTGCAGCATGACCTGCGTGGAAGCTTGATCGTCGTCTGTGACCGTTAGCTTGACGGTGTAGGTGCCGGGCGTGGTATAGACATGGCTACCTTTAGCTGTGCCCGCGCCCCGCATCTCGTCGACAGATGCCTCGGTTGTTGTGCCATCGCCCCAATCCCAGATCGCGGTATGCGTATCGCGCACGCCCGCATCGCTGAAGCTGGCGCTGGCCATCAAGAGCGTGGTCGCCATGACTGGATTTTTGGATGCGGCGATCGAGCCGACGACCGGCGCGAGATTGCGCACTGTAACATTGGTTGTGGCCGTCGCCGTGAGTTCGCCCTGATCGACAGCTTTCACGGTGATCGGGTGGGTGCTCGGGCCATCGATCGCCAGGTCGCCGGTCGATAAGGTAGCGCTCTGGCCAATGCTGCCGAATGTGCCGTCGTCGTTCAAGTCCCATACGAACGCCATCGAGCTGGACTCTGCGTCGGTTCCGGCTGCGGCAACCGTGATCGAGCTACCCTCGTCGACGGTGTAGGTTCCGGGAATAGCGACTGTCGGCGCGGTGTTCGGCGGCAGCGGCGTAGAGTCGCAGGCATCGCCTATGCCGTCATTGTCGCGATCGATCCAGCCCTGGTTAGCCAGATTCGGGCAATTGTCGTCGGCGTCGGCTAGCGTATCGTTGTCAGCATCGATACAGCCGGCATCATCGCCGTCGATCTGACCATCGCCGTCGTTGTCGAGGCCATCGGCGCAGCTCACATCCCGTCCGACATACTCCGGCAGGCTGCCGCTGCTCAGCGGATTCGAGCCGGTGTGCGTTTCAACTTTGTCAACGAATGTATCATTATCGTCGTCCTCATCGCAAGCATCGCCCTGCCAGTCTTGATCTGTGTCGATCTGGCTCGTATTGGCATCCAGGCGGCAGTTGTCGATGTTATCGGAGACGGTATCGTCGTCGTCGTCAGCAGATACTGTGTTATCTACGCCATCATTATTCGTATCGTAAGGGAGCGCATCTGGGTTGGCCGGTGTGTTAGAGCCTACCGCGTTGAGCTGACCATCGCCATCGATGTCATAATCGCAGGCATCACCCAGCGAGTCGCGGTCGAGATCAGCCTGATTCGGGTTTTTGATTCCCATCAAGCAGTTATCGATACCGTCTCGAAGGCCATCGCCGTCGATGTCCAGGTTGGAGTAGAACGGCTGAGGCACCGGCGTTGATGGAAAAGGATAAGGATAGGCAGGATCGGCTCTAGGAGGAACTTCCTGATGCGGATACGCCTCGCGCTCAGTAGTCGCTCCGCCATTGGCTGGACCAGGCGCATAGCGAATGCCTGCCCACGCCCAGCTAGCGTACAGCTCCGGCTCCGCGCCAAGCAGCACGCCGTTTGTGGCATACACCCTGGGATCGTTGAGCACCTCTGATTGACCGACAAGGCCGAGAGAATGGCCGATCAAATGCATCAGCGTACGGCCCCAGATCTGGGCAATCGCGGCGCCCTCGGGATCGTTGCCGGTGCTATTACGCATAATAATCGCGTGCAGCGGCCAGTTAAATAGTCGGGCTCCACTGCCATTCGCGGTAGGCACTTTTGCGGGGAAGATCCCGGTTGCCGAGGCTGGGCCATCTTTTTTATAGCACGAGGTGACGCCATAAATGGCGCTGTATGACCGGCAGGCCCATAGTGGACTCAGCGATACGAGGATGTCTGAGCCGCCAACCAGAGCGTCGCCGAAAGGCGTGTAGTCGTAGAAGGGCAAGGCTGAGCCGGAATTAAAAATACTCGCCGGGCCGGCACAATCGCCGCCGGTCTCGCGCTCAGTCGAGTGGCCGGACCAGATATATCGAAAGGTGCGCGTCCTGGCCTCTAGAATGGCGCCGACCGCTTGATCCTGCATCCGCTGCCCAGGAGTGCCGAAGTGAGCACTGCGCAGAGCGCTCAGTCCTCGGTCGCAGTTTGGCTCGTGGCTCAGGCGCTCGTCGATAAGCACATGCAGATTGATCCCGGATGAGCCATCGGCGTTATTGACAGGCGCTCTGGCGAAGGTCGCTCGCACTTTGTCGATTCCCAGTGCGCTCGGCGCGTGATGTGTGGGATCATAGCCGGCGCCATATTCGGGACAATCAGCGCCAAAGCTGCAATCTTGCCAGTCTAGCTCGAAATAGATGTCCTTACGCAGTGGATTCGGCGGCTGCACAAAGTTGGGAAACTGCTGTGGGAAGCGTCCATCGGCGTAGCTGTCGATGCCGCCACCGTTTTGAGCATCGCTATACGGCCCGAAAACCGCGTCCCGCCCGACTTCTATATCCGGGTCGGCGTCGAGATTAAAGCCCGCTCCTGCGATCGGCGTGCCGTCGCCATCAGGGTCTGGATCGATCTCCCAGGGATCGAGCAAGCTGTCGCCGTCGGTGTCTTTGTTGTATGGATCAGTATGCGTGATCGTCGTCTCATCCAGATTGGATAAGCCATCCAGATCACAATCCTGGCTGGAACCGCAGGACTGGCTAAAGATCGCGATGCTCTGCACCCATTTCTGATCGCCGATATTGAAGGAGACGAGCTGCTGGCCTGTCTTGATTGAGAATTTGTACACAGTTGAGCTGCGACCAGCCCAGAAAGATGCTCCATCGGACGATAGCCCTAGACCATGCCAATCGCCTGCACCGGCTGCGCTATAAAGCTGGATCGTGTTTCCGTGTGCATCAAGCCGATGAATAGCGGTGCTAGTTGCCGCAAGCACTGTCCCGTCGAAGAGAACACGTACACCTTTTACAAAGTCGGGCAGCGTGCCGAAAGCCGGGAGTTGTCGATTGGTACATACGTCGAAGCGTCTGATTGTGGCATCGCCGGCTGTGTAGAGCAGCGTGCATTGATTAGCTGAAACATCGAGCTGATAGATCGCTGCCGGCGTACCATTTTTCGAAGGCACAGCCAGGGTGGAAGTTGCGATCAGGTTAAGCTGGGTATCATATTTTTCGAGGCCGCCACCTACCGCATGTCCCACATAAAGATGATCGCTGGAATCGAAGGCGACGGAGAAGGGTGATCCTGTTGTTCGCACGCTTCTGACGATGCTGCCGTCGCGATCGAATTTGAAGATGTATCTGCTGCCCGACGCCGCTACATACAGATTTCCGGTTTGGTCAAAAGCCATGCCGGCCGGATCGCCCATAAACGACGGATCGGCGCCTCCTAGCTCTCCTACCAGGGTGGTGTTGGATCTTCGCTGCTCGATCGTTCCACTGCCACCATTAGCAGACTGAACACCTATAAAAATATCGCCTTCCCCCAAAGGCTGACTGCTGGCTGTTATAGCTGTGGTATTGAGAGGTATAACCATGCTCATTACGACCAGGGTAATGAGCAACAGGCGCAGTGTACGCATGGGGGGTAGCCTTTCTGTGAATGGTTTGTATAACAACGATGTTCAAAACATGGCTATGCGTTTTGGGGCAGTGCTCGTGCGGTGAAGGTGAAGCGCAGAGGATGTGCAGGCTTAAGCTAGCCGGAACAATAGGGCATAAGATGACCTTTCAAAAGCGAAACGAGATCGTTGGTCAGCTAAGAAGTTGTGCTTGAGATCGGCGTATGCTGTGGGTGAGGACCTGCTTTTGTGCAGACAATCAAACTGCTGTTACGCTATGTTGCTAAGACTACGTGAGGAAATGAACATGTTCAATAGAGCGCTGGTCCCAGTCGAGTACTAGGATGTTCTGGAATCAGCGTAGGCGGGCTGCCGGCACAGAAAAACGTGAGCCGCGAAGGCCCACGTTTATGTCTACGTTAATTTCTGAACAGGTGCTGCTCGCTGAGCCTGAGTGCTGTGTTAGAACGGCAGATCGTCGTCGTCTACTGGCGGCGCGACCGGACGACGCGGCTGGGTGGCCGTCGTACCGTTGCTTGCTGAGCGGGCGGGCTGGCGGCTGGGAGCGCTGCGGGCAGGAGCGGCCTGACGTGCCGGCATCGGCTCGGGCTCGGGCTCGTTGCCGTACGCGATATCGGCATCGCCATAATCGCCGCCGCCCATGTCACGCTTCGAGTCGAGCATAATCATGTCGCTGGCGATCACCTCAGTTTTGTAGCGCTTCTGCCCGCTCTCCTGATCTTCCCAGGAGCGCGTCTGCAAGCGGCCCTCGATATACACCCGCGAGCCTTTGCGCAGGTACTCGCCGCAGATCTCGCCCAGTTTGTTCCAGGCGACGATCGAAAACCACTCGGTATCGTCGCGGCCCTGGCCGTCGGCGGTTTTCCATGAGCGATTCGAGGCGACAGTAAACTGGGTTACGGTGTTGCCCTGGGGCGTGACGCGGACCTCGGGGTCCTTGCCAAGGCGTCCCGTAAGCTGGACTTTGTTCAGATCCTTCGACATGTCCGACACTCCTTGTTGCTGTACAAACTCCGTCTTATGGATTTCCTCAGATTGAGGCAAGCAGGTGAGGCCCATGCCTTGGACCTTCTGGTTTTACGCGCGCGCCGACAGAAGAGGCTCGGCTGAGCTGCTGCTTGATAAACGTGGTTTGGAAAGCGCAATTGTGAGTAAGATGAGGACGGATATGGAACTGCATTTACTCTACTCCGTTTCGTCGCATCTACTCTTCAAACATGCGTTCTATTCCAGTTGCTATCGTAGCATACCGACTCCCGACTGTCAAGCATTTTGTTGGGCTATACCCGTAGTACCAGCGGCAATCGTTGGGCGCGGCGATTTGACGCTGACTCTTAATTGGATCACAATGATTCGTATTCGAGGAGTTAGTGCATGATCGAACGTGGTCCCGAAAAAACGGCTATTCGGCTGGAGGTAAACGGACAAAGCCAGATGGTGGAGGTGGAGCCGCGCCGGACGCTGCTCGACGCGCTCCGTATCGATCTGGGCCTGACCGGCGCCAAGCAGGTGTGCAACATGGGCAACTGCGGCGCCTGTACCGTGGTGGTGGACGGCGCGGCGGTCTATAGCTGCTTGACGCTGGCGATCGAGTGCGAGGGCAAGGCGATTACCACGATCGAAGGGCTGAGCCGGGGCGAGTCGTTGCATCCGCTACAGCAGGCTTTTGTGCAGCACGACGCGCTTCAGTGCGGCTTTTGCACACCCGGCCAGGTGCTGGCGGCACATGCGCTGCTTGAGCGCAACCCCAATCCCAGCGAGGCTGAGGTCGTCGC
>DASWTW010000160.1:0-3669 GCA_036401895.1 Herpetosiphonaceae bacterium
GGTCGGCGCGGGCGTAGTGGAGGGTGTGGGCGGGACCGTTGCGGTCTGGGTCGGCGACGGCGTGGGCGCGCCCACGCGGATCTGCACCGTATCGTCGCCACGTAACACGCCGTCGCTGGCTGACAGGCGCAACGTGTACACGCCCGGCGCGCTAAACTCCGCCGTGGTGTCGGTCTGGTTGGGCGTGCCGAACACAATCGTCCCTGGTCCGTCCACTTGCTCCCACTGGAAGCTGAGCGTGTCGGTGATCGGCAGGCCATCGTCGCGGACCTCGCCCAGCAGCGGCAAGATGGTCAGCGACGGGATCAGGTGATCCGCGCCGGCATCGACGCTCGGAGCCTGATTGTCCGGCAGCAGCACAATCAGCAACTCATCGCTGACCGACGCTTCGCCATCGCTGGCGGTCAGCCGCAAGGAGTATACGCCCGGCGTGTTGAGGGTCGCGCTCGTGGTCCCGGCGTGTGGATCGGCAAAGGTCACCGCGCCTGGTCCCGATACCACGCTCCACGTGAGCGTGAGCGCTCCCGACGGCAGGCCGTCATCAGTCGTCGTGCCGGCCAGCGTGATGGTCGCCGCGCGATTCGTGATCTGTTGGTCCGGGCCGGCATCCACACTGGGAGCTTGATTGATCGGCTGTAAGGTCGGTGTCGGCGTGGTTGGTGGAGTCGTCGGTGTCACGGTCGGCGTGCTGGTCGGCAGTGGCGTGGGCAGCACGCCAGCGCAGGTATGCCAGCTCAAAAAGCGCGCCGAGATCCGGTTCTTCGCCGGGAGCTGGTAGGCGGTGAGCTGGATGCGCGCAAAGCCGACAATATGATAGCGTGTGCCGCTGCCGCTGCCGGTGGCGGTATCCCAGACCGGCACGACACTTTCGACGGTCAGCACCTGATCCAGCGCGGCGCGCACCGCGCTGCTGGTGCTGACACCGGCCGTACCGCTCACCCAATCGCCGACCGACACCTGATGATCCTGCGCGTTGGCGGGATTGGTGTACGTGTGGCTGTCGCCGGGTGGTGTCAAACTCGCGGCGAGCACCGCTGCGCTTTGCTGTCCAGTCCAGCTCAGCCAGCCAAAGTTACCGGCGTCCGCCCCCTGGAAGATGTCGATTACCTCCTGTCCCACAGCGGCAGCGTCCAACGTTCCCTGATACAGGGCGATCGGATACAGCGCGCAGGGGCCAGACGTGGTCGACTCCGCGGATGGGACGGTCACAGGGGCAGCAGCGTTGGGGGAGGCGGTGGCGGATGTCGTCGCGCTGCGGGCGGCTGAAGCCGGCCAGATCGGGAGCAGCGCGATCAGGAGAAGCATGGACAAGCAGCGGTGGACACCAGAACGCATAGGAGGTTCCTTCATAGCGAGGCAAGGCTCAATGCTTGCACGATCCCAGGGCGTGGACACGATCGGGATGAGCGCTCGTTAAGAGTGAGTGGATATAGGTGAGTAGCCAGACACAGCGGTGGCCGGAAACGGCGCGCAGATGCGAGCTACGAGATCAGGGGGGTGATCGGGACATACCAAAACGTGAGCGTGCGTTAAGCTTCGACTGCGATCACCGGCTCTGGCTGGAGCATTGTAGGTTGCCCAGAATCAGCAGCCGATGACCGAAGGGCAGGCGCCTGTGCAGTGTGCGCATGCGCCTGCTCTTCGGTACACCCTCCGAAGCATACGAACAGGCTGATCAGGAGGCCGCGACGGTCGTGCATGCCAATGCGTCCTTGCCGCACCCAGCATGATCCATGGAATCCAGGATGCACCATGACGGACACCACCGAGCGTTCGGATGCAGATACCCGGTGCATGCGATGGTCGGAATGTACCGAATCGGAAAGAGAACACCGAGCAGACCGCCCCGTGATCCATCTGTGCTAGCCGGGTTCTAATTCATCCAGCGCCAGCTCCAGCGGTGGTGTAGAACCACAGCCTGCGGATCTTGCGCTGTCCCACACAGCGCGAGGAGGCGACGGATCCCGTCAGTGGTCGCATCGGGTCGGTGCCAACGACTGTTTGGTTGATGGATCGCTGAAGGCACAGCTATTCAACCATATTCGGCGCAGGGTCAGGGATCGGTTTGTGATCCAAAAAGTGATCCAGGTATAATGATCGCTGGGGATCACCCCGGCCTACCCCACATAGCCGTTGTGTCGCCCACACGATCGGGGAACATGCTATGTCTGTTGATGAGAACGTACCTTCGCTGGGATCGTGGGTTCGCCGCCGCCGCAAAGCCCTCGATCTGACCCAAGTTGCCTTAGCGGAGCGCGTGGGCTGCGCCGTCGTGACGGTTCGCAAATGGGAGCAGGAAGTGGGGCGTCCCTCGCGGGAAACTGCGGAGCGCCTGGCGACCTGCCTGGCAATTCCCCAGCACGAGCGTGCGCTGTTTCTCCAAGTCGCTCGCGGGGAGCGCCGTGCGGATGACGGAGCCAGCACGATCATCTCCAACCCTGCGGGTCCGCCATCTGGTGGCCAGCTGCCGATGAAGGCGCTTCCGCTTGAACAGGTTCCCCCGCCTGCGCCCCTGCCACCCGGCTCGCGCATGCCGCTCCGCCGCAATCCACTCTTCGTCGGGCGGGATGCGGACCTCCACCAGCTGGCCACAGCACTCCACATCGGGAAAACCGCCGTGATTGGACAGGGGGAGATCGCCGCCGCAACCGGCCTCGGCGGGATCGGCAAGACGCAACTGGCCTGCGAGTTCGTCCATCGCTACGGACAATTTTTTCTGGGCGGCGTCTTCTGGTTGAGCTTCGCCGATCCTGGGGCGGTCCCCGCTGAGGTCGCCGCGTGTGGGGGCGTAGACGCGATGCACCTGTGCCCTGAATTTGGCACGCTGCCGCTCGACGAGCAGGTCACGCGTGTCCGAGCGGCCTGGGCGTGCACGCCGTGCCGCTGCATGTGTTGCCCCGCACCGACAGCCTGGCGCTCCTGTGCGCGTTTCGCCCAGACCTATCTAGTGCCAACGCCGATCTCCAGGCGATTGCCGAGACGTTGGGCGATCTGCCGCTGGCACTGCATCTCGCGGGCAGCTTTTTGGCCCACTACCGCCATGCGCTCACACCCGCGCAGTATCATGCGCGTCTCCATGCCACGACGATCCTGGACGATCGCTCGTTCCGGGAAGCCGGGCTTTCGCCGACCAAGCATGTGCAGCATGTGGCACGCACCTTTGAGCAGAGCTACAAACGGCTTGATCCAGCTGATCCGGCGGATGCGCTGGCACGGGTGCTGCTCGCTCATGCCGCCTCCTTCGCGCCGGGCGAGCCGTTGCCACGCTCCTTACTGCTCCAAACCCTGGAGCTACCAGAGCATGATGCGGAGGGGATGCTCCTGGCCGAGGACGCGCTCACGCGCGTGATCGATCTGGGACTCCTGGACACCGATGCGGCGGGGAATCTCCGCATGCACCGGCTGCTGGTGGCCTTTGTTCAGGCGGTGCTTGTGGACGGAGTGGCCCAGGCGGCGGTCGAACTGACGATGCTGCGGCTGGCGGATGACCTGAACCAGACCTATAACCCCCATCCACTGCTGGCGGTCCAGCCCCATCTCCGCGCTATCGTCGACGCGGCGCAACCACGTGCGGATGCCCGCGCGGCGGCATTATGCCATGCGCTGGGCGTGCATGTCGGGCTCCTTGGTCTCTATGGTCAAGCCCAAGCCTACCTGGAACAGGCACTC
>DASWTW010000161.1:0-8089 GCA_036401895.1 Herpetosiphonaceae bacterium
GTGCAAAAAGTTTTGCGCAGAACTGCGCGCAAGCAACATGTGCAGTTGCGAAGTTATGATAGAATCGGGCTGGAGGTGTTTCTGTGAATGAATTGGTTGCTCGCATCGGTGATGAGCGAATAGATACGTTGCCTGTCGAGCGCGCTGAGCTTGGGGATCTCGATCTTGATGCGGTTGCCCATCACATTACCAGGGCAACCGAGAACGATCGCTACGACGGCGGCACGCACGATCCGCTGGACTTTTTGCGTGAAATGCGCTGTGTGGTTGAAAGCGACGATCGGCTGATTCCTACGCTGGCCGGTCTGCTGATCTTTGGCCGGCGTCCACAGAGCTTTCTTGAACATACCGATATTGCGCTGGCCCATTTTGCCGGAACACGGCCGGATCTGGTGACCGAGACGCTGCATTTCAGGCGCTACGGCGGGACGCTCACTCAGCAGATCGACGAGGTTGAAAAATATTTGTGGAGCAATACGCGGCGCAGCATCAGCACCGACTCGGGACCACAGCGCGAGGAGCGGCCCGACTATCCGCGCAAGGCGCTGCGCGAGCTTACCGCCAACGCCGTTACGCACCGCGACTACAACCTGCTGGGCGCGCGCACACAGATCTCGATGTTCACCGATCGCATCGAGTGGCGCTCGCCGGGTGGATTGCCGCCGGGAATCACCGAAGACAACATTTTCTATAGTGGTAGCCGCGCTCGTAATCCTACCATCGCGCAGCTGCTGTACCAGTCGGGCTATATCGAGGCGTTTGGTATGGGCCTGCCCACAGTGATCAATCTGCTCAAGCTCAACGATCTGCCGCCGCTCGGCATGCGTGACACCGGCGCGTCGTTCATTGTGACGATGCGCGGCCCGGAAGCGCCCAACGTTGCGACGCTGACGCCGCCACGCCGGGCCTTGCTGGAGCTGGCGCGCAAACACCGTGAGATCACGCTAGAGCAGGCAATTCGTGGGTCAAGCGACCGGGCGCGGCGCACGGTGCAGGCAGATCTTAAGTATCTTGTCGAGAATCATTTTCTGCGCGCGGTGGGACAGTCGCGCGACCGGCGCTATATCATCGCTGAGGAGACGGAGTGGTAATCTGCCTCGTGCAGACTGAGCAAGCACACGAGTTTTAGCCATGACTGCATCCACGATCATCCTTGGCGGAAACGCCACGCCAGATAGCCAGCGCCCGATCAGTGCTACCGGCCGCTCCTTCGACATCCATGAGTGGAGCGGCAGCGGCCCTGAGTATCTGCACGTTCACTACGCCGACGACGAGGCCTGGCACATTCTTGAGGGAACACTTACCTTCAGGCTGATTGATCGCGAGGTGGAAGCGCCGGCCGGAACAACTGTATTCATACCGGCGGGTGTGGCGCACACCTACTATGAGGCGCACGGCCCTACCCGCTATCTGATCATTATGCCGCCGAATCTCCGCAATCTCGTCACGGCGCTGCACGCGGCGCCCTACGACCAGCACCCGGCGATCATGCAGCAGTTCAACTCGGGGATCGTGGAGTAGCGGGCCGCGATCGCGTCAGGTAGAAGTTGATCTTCCCAAAGCAACAATCAACGCTGTCATGCAGACGGCGTTGATTGTTTTTAGCTACGTTTATTTTTATTATGTAAACCACAATCGTGTCTAGAGCTGTTCTAATAGATCGTTCAGGCTATCACGCAGCGCTTCGACTTCAGCCCGCCACACCTGGCGCGTCTTCTGATCCGCCGAGCGTGGCAGCTGAGAGCGCAGCTGCTCGACGCCGCGCTTGAGCCGACTGAGCCGTTGTAGACTATCTTTTTCTGTATTATGTCGAGTAGGACGTGTTGAAAGCAGCGTTTGCTGCTCTTCCTCCCCGACAGCTTGCTCGTCTACGCGCTGGCGATAGGCTTCGAGCAGAGCGTTGACCACACTGATCGTTACATCCGGCGAATCCGCCAGCACTCGCAGCATATCGGTTGTTTCCTCGGGACTAAGCTCGCCCGAGTTCAGCGCCATGTGCAGCGGTCGCAGCGTCCACTCAGACCAGCCGTAGCGCATAATAATCGCCTGTGCTTCTTGCGGAAACCGGAGCAGCCGGAGCAGATCCTGGCGGCGCTGTGTCGAGAGCTGAAGCCGGCCTTCAACCAGATTCCAGGGAATGTCGGCGCCGGTCTCGGAGTGTAGCGCAGTTCGCAAGGCCATGATCGCCCAGGCCCGCTCCATATCCGAAAACCCTTCGCGCCGCTCGTTTTCTTCGAACTGATGCAGCAGGCGCTCGACATCTTTAGGCTTAGCCACCTCAACTACCCATAGTGTCGGCAAGTCAGACAGCACTGCAGCACTCCAGCGCCGCTGTCCATTCAACAGCCGATGGGTGATCCTGGGATTGCCGGGATCGCTGTCGGCATAGACGATCACGGGCTGGATCTGTCCATGATCTTTGATCGACTGGCCGAGCTCACGCAGGCTTGCAACAACCGCCGCCGCCGCTCGATCGCCGGACTCTGCCAGCCGTGTCAGCTCAGCTGGCTCAGGAAGATGGCGCAACTGCTGGCGGTCGGGCGCGATCGCTTCGGTAGGGAGATACGTCAGGGGCAGGCCGTGCTCGGATGCATGCTGCACCGTTTCTTCGGGCGTTGCTCCCAGCAAAAAAGCCAGATCAGCATCGTCTTTGGACGGGGTAAAGAACTGGTCCAGGTTGATCGATTTCTTCTTACTCACCGAGGCGACCTTTCAGCTCATCGACAAGTTCACGAAACTGGCCGGCAGAGCGCGCAGTTTTGCGGTAACGAAAGATGCTTTCTTTCGCCGCGAAGCACTCACGCAGCGGTGCATCGCGTCCGATCGTGGTGCGAAAAACCTGTGTGCCG
The DNA here is from genome assembly GCA_036401895.1 of Herpetosiphonaceae bacterium. Classification (GTDB taxonomy): domain Bacteria; phylum Chloroflexota; class Chloroflexia; order Chloroflexales; family Kallotenuaceae; genus LB3-1. The sequence goes on from DASWTW010000161.1 coordinate 2,850, forward strand.
AATTGTGCGCGCAGATATTCCTGGATCTGGCGATCGGCTGCCGAGCGACCCTCATAGTCGTTGATCATGATCAACGGTGCCGGAAGATGCGGCGAGTAGCGGCTCTGCACACGGCCTACGGTTTCGTTAAGCTCGCCCAGCCCTTCAAGGCTCAGCGCCTGTGACAGCACCGGCGCGACAACCAGATCGGCGGCGATCAACGCGTTGAAGACGACAGCGCCTTTAGCCGGTGGGCAGTCGATCAGCACATAATCAACCGGCAGATCGATGCGCAGTGCATCTTTCAACACAAACAGCCCTTCGACATTCGAGCCAAGCTCAAGCGCGGCTTTGGCCAGCAGCGCATGAGCCGCGCACAGCACAACATTTTGCTCTCCGGTCCGTAGTAGCGTCTCCGGTATCTCTGCTTGATTCGACAGCACAGCGTATGACGATCGATCGGCAGGAACGCGCGCCTTGGTGACACCAAGCCACTCACTGGCATGGCCCTGACTATCCAGATCGATCACCAGCACGCGATGACCGGTCAGACCCAGCGCAGCGGCGAGGTTTACTGTGGTTGTGGTTTTACCTACGCCACCTTTTTCGTTCGCGATTGCGATGACTTGCATAGCTTCTCCTGGCTAGTTGCTGGGAGTACACATTGTACTACAGCTTTTGAGCTGCGAGTGTGCTGGGGCTCCATCATCTTCATCGATCTCCAGGGGTATGAGCCCTCATACCCTTTTCATTTTCGCCAGTATATGGGGTATGAGGGCTCATACCCTTTTGGTCTCTGACTCCGCGAGGGGTATGAGCCCTCATACCCTATTCCACTACTCGCTTGATTGGCATATAGAGCAAAAGCGTAAGGAAAGAACTATTGGATTTCACACAATTAACAATCGAGGCAATAAAGAGCGATCATTTCATGAGTAAGGGGTATGAGGCCTCATACCTATGGAAGTTGTCATAATATTTTCTATGCTGGCTTCTATTTCTATCAGCTTCTGATTCTTTTTTACTACAAAACATTTGTTCTTGCAACAGTTCTTTTGAGTCCGGCTCAAAGATTGAAGCCTATGATCGAAGGTATGAGCCCTCATACCCTTCCCTGTTTTACATAACGATTGAAAGTGGCTCGCTGGTGTTGGCGGTGGATGTCCCGCATGGTAGAGCTGCTACAGGACACATCTCAGCTATCTATCATCGCCATTCCACATGTATAGGGGTACTATTCACGACCATAGACAATTTGCTGAAAGGAGCAACGGCGCGTCCTCCGTGTTGTGCGACATGGATGGCGCGCCGCGTTCGCTATGAACTACCTTGCACGCGCACGCACACTGATCTCCGGTGTGCCGTACGATATATCTGCCGATGATAGCGCCCTTGCTCCAAGTGAGGTGCGGGCCGGGCTGAAGCTCTCGTTGATCGAGGGCGTTTTTGCGCAGGTTCACATTACTGTGACCGCCGGCGCTTTTTTGACGGGATTTGCGCTGCTGTTAGGCGCTGGGAATATTACGCTAGGGATTGCGGCGGCGATTCCGTTTCTGATTCAGCCGCTTCAGCTGCTAGGCGCGTGGTTGATCGAACGCTCGGGAACACGCAAAAAGATCACGGTCAGCGGCTCGCTGGGACGCGCCTTCTGGGTGCCGCTGCTGCTGCTGCCATACCTGCCGCTCACGACGAATCAGCGGCTGGTCGCGCTGGTGATCACGCTGCTGTGCTCACATTCGCTGCTGACGCTCTGCTCCAACGCCTGGATTCACTGGATGACCGATCTGGTGCCGCCCCGGCTGCGCGGGCGCTACTTCGGGATTCGCAATACGGCGATGGCAGCCTGCGCGATGGTCGTCAATGCCGGGGCCGGTATGTGGCTCGACCATATGCGCACGCTGGGACGCGCCAGAGACGGCTATGCGCTGCTGCTTGGAGTTGCCGTGCTGTGCGCTGCGTTTGGGACCACACTGCTGGCGCGCCAGCCGGAGCCACCGATGCGCGCGCGGGTTCGTCTGCCGATCGCCGACATCGTTCGTATTCCGTGGCGCTTACCGGCATTTCGTCGCTTCATGATTGCGATGATCGTTTGGAACATGGCGCTTGGCACGGCGGCCTCGTTTTTTGGCGCGCACGCGCTCCAGGTGCTGCGTATCCCGTTCACGACGCTGGCACTGTTCGACGTGATTACCTCGGCGATCAGCCTGCTCTCGCTGCCGCTGTGGGGCCGCATCGCGGATCGTGTGGGCCATCGTAAGGTACTCTTGATCTGTACCCTGGGTGTTATCGGGCTGCCGCTGAACTGGGTTTTTGCCACGCCGTCGACGATGTGGATTTTGTACGCCAACGCAGTCATCTCAGGCATCTGGTGGCCCGGTCTGCTGCTGGCACAGTCGAACCGGCTGATGGAGCAGGTGCCGAACGAGGCGCGCGGCGCGTATCTGGCGCTCTTCGCGGCGACGACCGGCCTGGGCTATTTCGTGGCCTCGGCGCTGGCGGGCGGTCTGGCCGATCTGCTAGCCAATGTTCACTGGTCGCTGGGGCCGCTGATGGTGAATAACTATCAGACGCTGTTTATCATTGCCGCGCTGCTCCGTAGCAGCGTGCTGGTCTTCTGGCGTAAGGCGCTCTAGCGAGGCAACACGCTGCCCAAAATCGCACGACGCGCTCCTCAGGGAGCGCGTTTGTGTGTGGTGAACATAGACAAGTGGTGGCAAGGTATTTGAGGAAGGATTCGGTGTGCCGGAGTGTGATCGATCGGCTGCGCTGCGATCGCTGCGAGCAAGTGGATGACTATGAGCATTGTGTATCAAGTGCTGGGCAAGGCAGGACACGACAACGCGCTGTTTGTGTGGGTGACGAGCGGCCAGGCGATCCAGCGCTTGCTCTTCGACTGTGGTGAGGGCTGCGTGGCGGAGGTGCCGTACGCCGACGTGCTGGCGATCGATCACTTGCTGTTTTCACATCTGCACATGGATCATATCGGCGGCTTCGACTCGTTCTTTCGCAGTGTGTTCAATCGTACCAGCCGGCGCAACGCGGTGTGGGGCCCGCCAGAGACCAGCGGGATTATGCATCACCGCTTTCGTGGCTTTCTCTGGAACCTTAACGCCGATCAGCCTGGCCAGTGGCTCGTCCACGACATCTACCCCGATCGGATCGAGCGCTTCAGATACGCCGTGAGCGAGGCCTTTGAGCATATGCACCCGGCGGGAAGCGAATCTTTTCGTCGCACATTGATCGACGCGGCGACCTTTACCGTCGAGGCGCTGCATATGGAGCACGCCGGGCCATCGCTGGCCTATCTGATCCGGGAAAAGCCGCGCTTCAATGTGGATCGGGCCAAGCTAGAAACATTGGGGCTTCAGCCCGGCCCCTGGCTTGAGCGCGTCAAAGTTCGACGCGTGGATGAGGCGCCGCTGCTTGAGATCGAAGGCGCGACCTACGAGCTAGCGACGTTGCGCGACACGCTGCTGGTCGAGAAACCCGGCGATTCGCTGGCCTATCTGACCGACTTCATCCTGGATCAGGCGGCGATGGAGCGACTCGTTCCCGCGCTGCAAGGCTACCAAACGCTGATCTGTGAAAGCCAGTACTGTCAGGCAGATGCGGCGCTGGCCCAGCGCAACTATCACATGACCGCCGCCCAGGCCGCCGAGCTGGCACGGCAGGCGCGCGTCGAGCGGCTGATCCTGTTCCATATCTCGGATCGCTATAATCGCGAACAGTGGCGCTCGCTGCTTGCCGAGGCTCAGGCGATCTTTCCCGATACGGCGTTTCCGCAGCACTGGGCGCTGGTTTGACGTAGCCGTGTAGCGCTACTCTTCGCTCTGTGGCTGCGTCAGCGGCAGCGTGATCGTAAACGTGCTGCCGTAGCCTTCCATGCTGCTGACGGCGACCGTGCCGCCGTGGCGCGTGACAATCTCCTTGACCAGATACAGCCCAATGCCTGTGCCGCCGATATGCTGCTGGATCGCGTTGCCGGCCCGGTAAAAGCGCTGGAAAATCTGGCTCTGCGCCGCCTCGGGAATGCCGATGCCCTGATCTTTGACCTGAATCACTACCTGGTCGCCCTGGCGCTCGATGCGCACCGTAATCGGCCCGCCGCGCGGGCTATATTTGATGGCGTTCTGCGTCAGGTTGTACAGCACACGCTCAAGTCGCAGCGCGTCTCCTTCGATAGTGAGCGTTTCGTCGGTGCAGAATAGCGCGACATAATGTCGAGAGCTGGGCTGAAGTTGGCTCAAGACCTGTCGTGCCAGCGCGCAGAGCATAACCGGCTGGTGCTCAAGGGTGAATCGTCCGGTCTGGAGCTGAGCAAACTCCGTCAGCGAGTCGATCAGCTTGTTGAGCCGCTGCGAGGCAACAGAAATCACGTCCAGCTCTCGTCGCATCCGCTCGCTCGGCTGCTGCTCCTGAGGCAGCCATTTACAGATCAGCTGTGTGGCGGCGAGCAGCGCGCCGGTGGGCGTTTTCAGCTCGTGAGCCGCGATCGACAGAAACTCGTCGCGTGCTTCAACGGCCGCCTGGGCCTTACTGTAGAGCCGGGCGTTATCAAGAGCCATCGCAGCCAGCGAGGCCAGCTCCTCGGCAAAGGCCAGATCGTTCTCTGTGTAGCGCTGGTGGATGCCCTCGGAGACGAAAATCATTGTGCCAAACATGCGCTCGTGAACCAGAACCGGCACGATCATCGCCGATTGGAAGTTGAGCTGCTTGAGCACGTTGATCTGCGAATCATCCGCCAAAACGCTTTCCAGCAGCGCCTCAGAGATATTGGCGAGCAGCGCCGGCCGGCGCGTTTGAACAACCTGTTTGATCGGCGCCGGCCACTGCTGGTCGACCGGATACTGATCGTACATATCGCACAGCCGCTGCTCCTTCTGCGGGTCGGCGTGGGCGATGATCAGACGGCGCGGCGAGTACTCGTCGGCCAGCAGATCGATGAAGCAGCCGTCGGCCAGAAACGGCACCGTGAAATGCGCGACCTGATCGAGTGTCGCGTTGTAGTTCAGCGAGGCGTTGAGCAGCGCGCTGGTGCGAGCGAGAAAATGCAGGCGATCGTCGGCGCGTTTGCGCTCGGTGATGTCCGAGGCGGCGCCAATGATGCGCACAACCCGGCCCTGCTGATCATCCCACTCAGGCCGCGCGCAGTTGTAGAGCCAGCGCTCCTCGCCGGTTTTGGTGATAATACGAAACTCCGTCTCGGTCTTATTGCCTGCGATGAGTGTCTCCACCGATTGCTGTGTGATCGGGAGATCGTC
>DASWTW010000162.1:0-3071 GCA_036401895.1 Herpetosiphonaceae bacterium
GCACGGGCGCCAGCTGCGCGTCGAGGACATACACCCGTGCGTGGGCGATGGGCCGGCCGATCGCGGGATCGCGGCCATCAGCGGTGGTTCGACCCATGGTGGCGCAGACGGTGCCCTCGGTCGGACCGTAGGCGTTGATCAGGCGGTGGCGGGTGCCCCAACGCGCGACCACAGCTGCGGGACACGCCTCACCGGCGGTGATGATCGTGTGCAGCGCTGGGAGGTCGGCGTCGGGCAGCACGGCCAGTACCGAGGGCGGCAGCGTGACGTGCGTGATCGCCTCGTCGCGCAGCAGCGCCAGCAGCTCCGGCCCCGGTAGCAGCGCCTCCCGGGCCGCCAGCACCAGCGTCGCCCCCGCCAGCAGCGCCATCGCCACCTCCGACAGCGCCGCGTCGAAGCTCAGCGCCGCGAACTGTAAAACCCGACTCGCAGCGGTCACGCCAACGGCCGCGATCTGCTGCTGCGCCAGGTTCGCGATGCCCCGATGCGCCACCGGCACGCCTTTGGGCTGCCCCGTCGAGCCCGAGGTATAGATGATGTACGCCAGGTGCTCGGGGCCAACGCTCGGCAGCGGCACCATCGGTGCCAGCGCGAGCGCCGCCCCATCGGCATCCAGACACAGCACCTGGGCCGTGTGCGGCGGCAGCGTCGCGAGCAGCGCCTGCTGCGTGAGCAGGAGCGGCACCTGCGCGTCGTGGAGCACATACTGGAGCCGGGCGGCCGGCGTGGCCGGATCGAGCGGCAGATACGCCCCGCCGGCTTTGAGCACCGCTAGCAGCGCCACGATCTGTTCCGGCGACCGCTCCACCAGCAGCGCGACCGGCACCTCCGGTCCGACACCGTGCTGGCGCAGGGCATAGGCGAGCTGCGTGGCGCGCGCCTCCAGCTCGCGGTAGGTCAGCTGGGTGTCACCATACACCACCGCGACGGCCTCCGGCGTGCGCGCCGCCTGGGCTGCAACCAGCTCATGGAGGCAGGCCGTGAGCGGCGCAGGCGCCGGTGTGCGCGACCAGTCGTCCAGCAAGCGCGACCGCTCATCCACCGACAGCAGCGGCAGCGCGCCCAGGCGCTGCGTCGGCTGCTCGGCCATCGCTCCCAGCAGCGTCGCCAGATGCCCTAGCATCCGCGCGATCGTCACCTCATCGAAGCGCCGACGATCGTAGTTGAAGCGCAACACCAGGGCTGGACCTGGTACTGCTATCAGTGCCAGCGGATAGCTGCCTTGCTCCTCGGTCTGCGTGTGCTCAATGATCAGGGTCGGGCCTTCGCCATCCTCTGAGCTATTATTCTCCTCTGGATAGTTCTCAAAAACGACGAGGCTTTCGAAGAGCGGCTGACCGCGAGGAACCTCGCTCCAGCTCTGGACCTGCACCAGCGGGCTGTACTCGTACTGGCGCAGCTCGGCCTGCTGCCCCTGGAGCTGCTGGAGCCACGGCAGCAGCACGGCCTCCTGCGGCACGCGCACGCGCACGGGCACCGTATTGATGAACAGACCAACCATGGTCTCGACACCGGGCAGATCCGCCGGACGGCCCGCGACCGTGGCGCCGAAGACCACATCCGGCTCGCCGCTGTAGCGACTGAGCAGCAGCGCCCACGCGCCCTGTACGACCGTGTTCAACGTCAGCCCGTGCTGCCGTGCCAGCGCCTGCAACACCGCCGTAGTCGACTCCGCGAGCACGATATGCTGATCGGTATAGCGGGCCTCGCCGGCGTCGGAAGCCAGCGGCAGATCGACCACGAGCGGCGTCGGAGCGGTGAAGCCGTGGAGCAGCTGCCGCCAGAACGCCTCTGCCTGCGCCAGATCCTGACGCTGCAACCACGCGATGTAGTCGCGGTACGGACGCAAACGCGGCAGCGCCAGCGGCAGACCACGCACAAACGCATCATACGAAGCAAAAACCTCGTTGAAAACCAGCGGCACCGACCAGCCGTCCAGCAAGAGATGATGCTGCGTCCACACGCAGCGATAGCGCGCGTCGGCCACCTGGAAGAGCGCCAGGCGCATCAGGGGTGCTTTGGCCAGATCAAAGCCCCGGCGCCGATCCGCCGCCAGAAACGCGTCAAGCCGCGCGTCCTGCTCCGCACTCGGCAGCTCCCGCCAATCCTCCACCTGCCAGGGCAATCGCACCTTCTGCCGCACCAGCTGCAACGGCTCATCCAGGCCCGCCCATAAGAAGGCGCTGCGCAGCGTCTGGTGGCGCTCGACGACCTGCTGCCAGGCGCGCTGGAACGCCGGCACATCGAGAGGGCCGTGGAAGTTATATACCGTCTGCGTGACATATACTCCCGGCTCACCCTCGTACAGGGTGTGAAAGAGCATGCCCTGCTGCATCGGCGAAAGCGAATAGACATCCTCAACATTCTTCATTCTGGAAACTCCTCATCATCCTCGATTTCGTCAAGCAGCGCCGATAGCTTGCTCACTGCCTTCTGATCGAGGTGAGCGAGCGGGAAGTCGGAAGGTGTATAGCCGCCGGCCTCAGGGGCGCGGCAATGGTCGATCAGCGTCCGCAGTGCTCCCAGGTAGCCCTGGGCCAGCCACTCAATCGCCGCCTGATTATGGAGCGCCGCACTATAGGTCCACTCCATATGCAGCCGGCCCTGGCTGATGATGCTTGTGATCTCCAGGAGATGTTTGCGCATACCGGCTTGGCTCTGGGATGGGCCACTCGACTCGCGGGCCGGGCTGAAGAGCCCATCCATGGGCATAGCCTGATCGCCCTGGCCCCAGTAGTTAAAGCTGATCTCGGCCTGGGGCAGCGCGCACAGCTGGGCCGCCGCGTCCGTGCTGAGGTAGCACAGCACGCCATAGCCCACGCCGCGATTCGGGATCTGGCGCAGCTGCTCTTTGACCGCCTTCAGCGCCGCGCCGGGCGCTGCCACGCCCCGTAGATCCAGCAGCACCGGATACAGCGCGGTGAACCAGCCCACCGTGCGCGTCAGGTCGACGTCAGCAAACAGCTCCTCGCGGCCATGCCCTTCCAGGTCCACCAGCAGCGTCGCCGCGCCGGTCCACGACGCACACGCCTGCGCCAGCGCCGTCAGCAACACATCGTTGATCTGCGTCT
>DASWTW010000163.1:0-23266 GCA_036401895.1 Herpetosiphonaceae bacterium
CAGGCCGTTGCGCACCCGTGTGATCGAAGGCGCTGTCTGATAGAAGCGCTCGAAAATACGTGCCAGGTCGCGCTGATTAATACCGATGCCCGTGTCGCGCACGTCGATGCGCACTTCCGGCGGCTCACCAGCCACAATCTCACCGGCGATCACCACCAGGCCTTCGGGCCGATTAAACTTTAGTGCATTATCGACCAGATTTGCCAGCGCCAGGGTCAGCTTCTCGCGATCGGCCGTGACGAGCAGCGGCGCGGGAGGATGCTCCAGCTGTAGCCCGATCTGGAAGTCGGCGGCGAGATCGCTCAGCTCCGTCCCGATCTCATGCAGCATCTCCCAAATATCAAAGGTCGAAAAATTAAGCGCGACCCGTCCATGTTCGGAGCTGCGCAGGTTGACCAGATCGTCGATAATATCGCTGATGCGCAGCGCGCCGTTGATCACCTGTTGTAAATACTCGCGTCCCAGACCGTCGAGGCGCTGGCGCAGCAGTGAGGTGTAGCCTAGCACCAGCGAAAGCGGCGTGCGCAGCTCATGCGAGGCGATGCCGATAAATTCGCTCTTCAGGTGATCTAGCTCGCGGAGCGCGGCGTACTGCCGGGCGTTGCGGATCGCGACCGCTGTCTGGTTGGCGATGATCGCCAGCAGCTCGGTCAGCACTTCCTTATGGCCTTGCGGATAGGTTGTGATCAGCACGCCCAGCCGCTCATCATGAACTGTCAGCGGCAGCGCAAAAACTGTTCCGCTGGCCGAAAGCTTGAACTCGATCTGTCCATCCGGCTGCACTGTGCACGCATCGCCCGTGACATAGGCCCGGTAGGCCAGCTCCTTGAACGGCCCCAGCTTATCCAGCGCCACTCCCGAGGTCGCCGCCGACTGAAGCTCGCCCTGCTCTGCAATCCAGAACATCACAGTGTTGGCGCCGGTCTCACGATGCACAATATCGATCACAACCTGGTAGAGCGTGCTCAGGTCAAGTGTGCTGTTGATCGCCTGACTATATTCAAAAACCTTAACCAGAGTTTGCAGCCGGACATTATTACGCTGAAGCCGCTGCCGCTCCAGCGCCCGCGCGATCGTAAGGCGCAGCTCTTCGATGTCAAACGGCTTGGTGATGAAATCGGCAATACCTGCGCGCACCGCCCGGCTCATGTTATCGAACGAGCCGTAGCCGGTCATCATGACGATGCCGAGCAGCGGATGCTCGGCTCGTGCCTGCTCCGCCAGCTCCAATCCATTGATCTCAGGCATATTGATGTCGGTCAGCAGCAGATCGAACGGCTCGCTCGCCAGACGCTTGAGCGCGACCGCCGGTCGAGTCAGTGTTTCAACCCGGTACCTGTCGCGGCTCAGGGTTCTACGCACGACCGTGCAAATAAACTGATCGTCGTCTACGACCAGAATATGGGGCTGTTCAACATCGAAGGCTGGGATCGTGGATTGGGGCGGTACGACAACCATGCTTTAGCCGATCACTTCGATTGCCGTCTGCGGCAGCACAAGGCGCTCGGATTCGCTGACCTGAACTGTTGCAGTCGCGGCGCGCACGCCTGAAGGCAGTTGGCCATTCGCGCTGATCGCCTGCACCTTGCCGATCAGGCCCAGATGGCGCTCGTCAACTAGCCGCACGACGGCGCCCACGCGCAGCTCCTGGGGCTGAGCGGCGTCCTGTCCGGCCTGAAGGCGCGGCAGCGGGATCACCAGCCGCGGTCGCTCGACGGACGGCATCAGGCTAGTCGTGCCATCCAGAAACGCCTCCTGGCGATCATAGCGCGTGAGCAGATCAAAGAGCGGCTCGGCCATCGGGTGCGCGCCGAAGCCTTCGGTGACCAGCACGGTCGGCGTGATGGGTGTTGCGCTGCGCTCCTGGCCGTAGCTGTACCAGTCGCCGGCCGACATGCCGAGAAACGCGCGAACCTCGCCCTCGTCGATGCTGCCGACGATCACGCCGCGCACCTGCTCCTGCTGAGCTTTGCGCAGCGCCTCGGCGGTAATGCCGGCGCCGCCGATGATCAAGGCATAGGCGCTGCGGGCATCGATCATATCTGGTGTAATAATATCGTGGCGATCCGTGACCAGCAGCCGCATCACGCCAAACTGCTCGCCGCCGATGCCAAAGACGCCCTGGATCACTGCGGCGGGCGTTTCGATCAGCGCGCTGCGGCCTGGCGTCACATCGACGACGTAGCCACGCACCGAGGCCGGCAACGTCACATTGACCGGATCGGGCGTGATGATCGCAAAGCCGGTCTCGGCATCGATCGCGCTGAGCGTTCCTGCCTGAGCGGCCATACATTTTTTGCGGCGGCGCTTGGCCAGCACTTGCTGCGGGCTCACTCGCTCGCCGACCTTGCGCTTCATCGAGCGCGGAATCGCCTGGGCCTCGATGCCAAGCGTACGAGCAACATCGACAAAGACGGCGGGCTGGGGGACTGTCGCCTGTCCGATCACATCGTCAGGCTCGATGCGGCTGCCGACGCGCACCGTAATATCGCCTGCGGCAGGCAAGCGACGCTGGATCTGGGCTACGGTAGCGGGTAAAACAGCCGGCAGGCCATCGGGGAAGTGGCTGGGCATCACGATGCTCCTTTTTCGGCGCGACGCGCGCATTATAGCACACGTCTTTTTGACGCAATTACCGTTTGTGAACAAGAGCACATGGTCCAGATTCCCGGTAGTCCAGATCGCCTTTCGGCAGCACGACTCCGCGCCCTTGCAGAGTAGTGTAGGATATTCTATAAGCTTCCATCAAATTACTCCTGCTGGAGGACTGCCCCACTTATGGATGTCGCTACCGCTGATCTACAGGCGGGTATCGCTGCAACCCGCGCTGGTGACAAAGAGCAGGCACGCAACTATTTCATCCGCGCGCTCAAGCACGAGCCCGGCAATGAAACAGCCTGGCTGTGGCTGAGTCATGTGATGCCGACCGTCGAGCAAGCACTGCGCTGTATCGATCATTTGCTCACGATCAATCCGCACAACACGCAGGCGCAGGAAGCGCGCGATGTGCTGAATATTCGGTTGCTGTTGGAAGAGGCGGCAGTGCTGCGGCCGCAAGCAGCCACGCCGCCGCCGTCCACGCCGCAGCGGCGCTACATGCTGGGCGAGGCGCTCGTGGAGGCGCGCGTGCTGACACCGCAGCAGCTTGAGGCGGCGCTCAAGGAGCAGCAGCGGCTGGCGCGCAAGAAAAAACCGCTGCGGCTCGGGGAAGTGCTGCTGCGCATGAAGATGGTTCGGCCACAGCAGCTTGAGGCGGCGGTTGCGGCGCAGGTCGAGACGCTGCCGAGCAGCGAGGGCGTCTCAGTGCAGCTTGGAGAATACCTGGTGCGGCGTGGTCTGGTTACGCGGGCGCAGTTGCATCAGGGCCTGGCCCAGCAGAACGAGCTTAAGCGCAAAGGCCATACGGTGCTGCTCGGCGATGTGCTGGTGCGCTGCGGCTACCTGGCGCGCGAGCAGCTCCACCACGCGATCATCGAGTGGCAGCAGCAGTATAACCTGTCGTTTCAGAAGTAGCCTTCGTCACATCCAATTATTGCTCTTCCCAGCGTTTTGCTGGTACAACCAATGAGCGACCAGCGCGGGAACGTCGCGAGCGTTTCCGCGCTGTCTGGTGCCCACCTTGACGTGCGGCCGTTCATTCGGTAGCATGTTGCGCGAGAGCGGGTGTTGGCCGGTGCTGGTCGCCGTCTTCAAAACGGTTGGGCGGGGTGACGAGCCTCGCCGGTGGGTTCGACTCCCACGCGCTCTCGCCACCCTTATTCCCATTCTCCATCGGCTCTAAACCAAGCAACTCGACTCAGATCGCGGAATGATCGGATCTGGGCCGTGAGTGGGCGCTGCTTTGGCTAATTTACCTGGGAGGTATAGCTTGAAAAAAGCTCCACAGCTGGCCCATCAGATCCCAGTGCGGCCAATGATGGGCCAGCCCGTCATCGACGACCGCGACGACGCTGTGACCGCCGTTTGCGTTGGTCCATCTTCGTGCGCTCACGTTGGGCGGCAGCGCTCCCGGATAGGCTGACTCGTCGTGGGTGGATGCGAAATGCCGCCAGATCGCTACCTTAGTTTCAAAGCCGACGAGAATCTGTTCGTTTTCGTCGTCGAAGCCGCCTGCCAGCGGGCAACGTATGTCGTTCGCTCCCTGAACCAGATACGCAGGCAGGGGAATGCCGCCGTCGCTACTGGGATCGATGATCGTCCAGGGAGCAGCGGCAGGCTCCACAGGTTTGCCGCCGATCGCCCCTGCCACTGTTCCGATTGCGGCAATCCGCGCTGAGATCAGCGGGTCGCAGGCGAGGTTATAGATCAGCTTGGCGCCGCCCGAAAACCCGATGAAGTAGATGCGGCTGGTATCGATCGTATAGCGCGCGCTGAGCTCATCCATCAAAAATGCCATATAGCTTTGATTGATCGGATCGTCCCAGAAGTAGTTTTGGCTGTGAGGCTTGTTCGGTCTTGGCAGGCCGTTGGGAAAAATCGCGATAAAGCCGTCTTGCTCGGCGTGCGCCACGATCCGTTTGTCGGGAGCGTACATGACGCTGGCATCGCCGCTGCCGCCGTGGAGCGCAAAGACAATCGGCATGGCAGTGCCTGCCACGTAGCTTGATGGGACGAACACCGCAATTTCGCGCTCGACGCCGGCGAAAGATAGCGTGATGGTGATACGGCGATCGGCGCTGGTAACAGGTTCAATGATTAAGTTTTGCATGGTTGGGCCATCTTTCAATCAGGGTCATATCCAGTTCCCTCAGGCCAAACTCTGGCGGCGAAGGTTGCCTTAGGTGCCTCATCCTCACTCGCAGCGCTACGATCTTTCTGGATGTGACTCAGGTTGGCATGCCATTCCTCCAGCTTTGCCGAGACCAGGTTTTGTCGGCCCTGAGGACTGGCAGGAGCTTTGAATTTGAATCTTCCAGCAGTGATCTGTGAGCCACCGTGGGCGTCGATCCTTGGTAGCTCCTCCGTGACGAACTCGGAGACGAACTCCGTGATAACACCCCTGGGTGCAACGATCGCACCGTTCAAGCCTTTGATCCGCAGTGTGACATGGTCGAGGGGAAGCTGACCATTGTTGGTAATCTTGACCCTGAACTTGACGACCTCGTTCACGTTGACCACGTCTTTCGGAATCCCGTCTCCCGGGACATCATACCCACCTCCCGGAATCTCGACCTCGACGATTGCCAGCTCCACATCGCTCGGAGAATAGGTCTCCGGTGCTGGAGTCATACCTTCTAAAGATTCCATACAGCTGCCTCCTTGAATGGCTGTTGGGCCTGCTTGTTGCGGGGTTGCTTCCCCGGTGAGTAACAGAATATAGCCGGCGGCGCAGCGGCGCATCGGGAGGCGTTCCCTATATTAGCGCGCGGCCTTCCCTATATTTAGCTGGAACAGCCGGTACTGCCGGAGCGATTGAGGGCTCCTGGCTGACACGCGAGATGATATGCCAGCACGATCAGGCGAACAAAGATCACTTGATCGTCTTCGTTCGCTGGTGTGCCGGCATAACTCATTGGCTCCATCCTACAATTCGAGCGATAGTTCACCTGCCTATGATGTCGGCAGACCATGTTGCCCTCGGCGGTCCGTTCTCAAGCGGATCGCTGTGGTCGTTCAGGATGTGCAGCAGCGTAGGATTCCACGCCTCAAGTGTGGCCTGGACGAGCATTCTTGGTCCCGTCTCGTTGGGTGCCTTGAGCTTGAAGGTGTCCGTGATCGTCGGCTCAATGTTGTGTCCTCTGATGGTCGGCAGTGGCTCGGTGACGAACTCGGAGACGAACAGCTCTGCGTCCTCGCTATCGGCGACGGTTACATCGTTCAAGCCTTTGATCCGCAGCGTTACGCCGGTCAAGCTGAGCGGTCCTTGATTGTCGATCTCGACCTTGAACGTCGCCTCCTCACGCACGTTAAGATCATCTCCTCGCGGGTTAAATTCAACGATCCGCAGAACGATGGAGTCCTCGGCATAGTGCTCCACTGCGCTCACCATATCATCCCAGATAGTCATGGTACATCCTCCTTGAATGGCCGCTGGGCCTACTTGTTCCCGGGCATTGCTTCACCCTGGTGAGCACCAGGATATACCTGAGCAGGCGGCGGCGCATCGGGAGGCGCTCCCTAGATTGGCGCTAAATGTTCCCCATGTTGGATCGAGCAGGGATGTTGCCGGATCAGCTCGGCGGCAGCTTTGCGGGAAGGAACGTCGAGCCTGGACAGCACGGCAGAGACGTGATGATCGACGGTCTTGGGCGAGATATAGAGCCGCTCGGCGATCTCGGCGTTGCTCAAGCCTGCGCCGATCAGATAAAGGATGTCCATCTGGCGCGCTGTCAGGCCAAACGGATTCTCGCGAGTCGAGGAGCGCGGCCCGCGTGGGATGCGCAGCGCGCCGTCACGGCGCATCTTGCGACGCAGCTCGTCGGCCGCAGGCTGGGCGCCGAGCTTCTCGAAGAGCGTCAGCGCGATCGTCTGTGCGTCGTAGTCGCCGTCGGCCAGGGCGCGGGCTTGCTCGTAAGGACAGCCCAGCCGCAGCCACTCGTCGGCAGCCGCGCGCCAATCGCCGGCTATGTGCAGCGCGAATGGCCTGGCCGTCCACGGCGGGAGTTCTACTTCATCGCCCGCGCGCCAGCGCCAGAAGGCTAGCTCACCTGTGAACCAGGCGTGCTGCTTGCTCACCGCCAGATCGTATGCCGCACGCGCGGCTTCGATCGTACGATCGCGATCGCCGGTTGACCATGCGGCTTCGGCCCGTGCCGTGTACAGCGGCCCCAGGCGATCGATATTATGCACAGATTGTGCTAGCTGGCTGGCCTCGTCGAGCACAACCTGAGCCTGCGGATCGCCGCGACGGGCCCGTAGCCGTCCCAGAGCAACCAGTGCCATCAGCTGATTCTCGGTTGCCAGACTGGCATCTCGCAGCACCACCTCTGCCGCCTCTGTCGCCTCGTTCCACGCGCCCAGATGCAGATATGTCCAGGCTTGCCAGGCCAGCATATAAAACTGCAATCGATGTAAGCCGTATTGAGTCGCATAGGCGAGTCCAGCGCTAAGATAGCGCTCAGCCTGACGAAAATAATACAATTCGCTAGAGATTGAGCCTAGCTGAGCATAAGAATATACTGCCGCCGACGTATAGCCAGAAGCGTGGGCTGCGGCCTGGGCCTGCTCAAGCTGCCGGCAGCCAAGCTCATAATCAAGGTACAGCCAGCTCGATCCAAGAATGTTTTGAGCTGTGAAACGAATGTAGTTGCTGGCCAATCGCTCGGCCAGAGCAAAGCTTTTTTCGGCCCAGTAGATCGCTGCTTCAGGATTGTGGTTGAGCGTCTCCTGCGTGGCTCGCACGTTATAGGCTTTTGCCAGCTCAGGACTCTCCGGCTGCGCTTCAAGAATGCCGACTGCGGCACGAGCACACTGGTCGGCCTCTGCATCTTGCCCCAGCCCCATCAGCGCGTTGGCCATTTTCGCTAAGATCGCGCCCTCGCGCAGCGGCCGGTCCACCTCGCGCCAGAGCTGTAGGGCCGCGCGCAGCATCTGCACGCTGGTATCACGCTGGTCGATTAGATGGCATTCCCGCGCATAAAGCTCCAGCAGCTGGGCGTGTTCGGCGGCTGGTAGATCGGTGGCAAAACGGAGAGTCAGTCCATACAACGCCGCCGCCTCACGATGCGCGCTAGCGGCGACGGCTTGCTCAGCAGCGGCGG
This sequence comes from Herpetosiphonaceae bacterium, assembly GCA_036401895.1. Taxonomy (GTDB): domain Bacteria; phylum Chloroflexota; class Chloroflexia; order Chloroflexales; family Kallotenuaceae; genus LB3-1. The sequence continues at coordinate 7,701 of DASWTW010000163.1, forward strand.
GCGCATATGCCAGCACCGCCTCGGGGTCTCTGGCGCTCTCGGCGTGGTGCGCCAGTCGCGCCATATCGCTGCGAATGGCCGGCGTCGTCTTCAGCGCCTTCAGCGTCATGCGGTGCAGGGCCATGCGGCGCAGCGGCGAGATAACATCAAGCACCGTCTGCCGCGCCAGCTCATGTCGGAACGCCAGCAGCTCGCCCTGCGCAACCAGGATACCGCTTGACAGGCACTCGTCGACCGCTTGAGGCTCTACGCCGCCGATCTCTGCGAGTAGCCACGGCTCGATGCGGGGCCCGATCACGGCAGACGCTTGCAGCGCCTCCATAGCCAGAGGCGACAGACGCGCAGTTCGGGCGAGCACGGCATCGCTGATCCTGGACGGCAAGCGATCGCCGTCGCTGGCGAGCACTTCGGTGACAAAAAACGGATTGCCGCCGGTCTGGCGATGAAGCTTACACGCATCGATCGGTCGTCTCCCGACCAGAGCTTGCACGGCCTGGAAGGAGAGCGGCGGCAGCGGTAGGCGGTGTGTGGTCGGGGCTGTGGTCAGGTCGCCGAGCAGCGAGCGCAGAGGATGCGACAGTCCCAGCTCATCGTCGCGGTACGTCAGCACAAGCAGCGCGCTGGCGCGAGCGATACGGCGGCCAAGAAATCGCAGCAGATCGAGCGTGGCCTCGTCTGCCCAGTGAACATCTTCAAAGATCGCGATCACAGGGTTTTGATGCAACTCAGCGAGCACGGCAGCAAAAACAGCGCTGCGATCCGTGTCCGATCGCAGGAGCGCCGGCAAGCTTCCTTCAAGCTGCGCAGCCATATCGTGCAGCGGGCCGAGCGGACGCGGCGTGAACAGGGCATCGCACGCGCCCCACAGCACGCGCACGCAATGTTTCCGCTGGTTTACAAATCGTTCGACCAGCGCCGTTTTGCCGATGCCCGCCTCGCCGCTGATCAGAACCGCCTGGCCTTTTCCCGCGATGGCGCTGTGCAGGGCCGTGTCTAATGTATGGAGGCAAGCTTCGCGTTCGAGCAGTTGCATGATCTGTCACCAGGGGGCACACGGAGTCAGGCCACGGAGCCGGCACTTCGAGTGCTCCAGCAGGGCAGAGCAGTTGTTTCAAAACGTTGAGTACTTGTCTATGCCCATAACCTAATATATGAATCGTTAAATGCGAAACAGACCTCGATCTTCAGGTTCGCGCTTACTTCTGGCGTCGATGTGGTTTGTGTCAATCGCGGGAGCCGGCTCCTGGCCGGACGAGACGATAATTTCACCAGAACCGCACCATGTGATGGGTGTACAATAGGGCAATGACTCAGATGCTGCTTCTTGGACATTTGCGCGTCGAGGTGGTTCTCACGACTACGCTGGATGCTGCTCAGCGCGCTGCAATTGTGCGCTTGTGTACGGCGGCGTTTGCCCAGGACTTCGGCGCGCTCTTCGATCTGGTTCCCGTAACTGCCTCACATATGCTGGTGCGGCTCGACGATATCCTGATCGGCCACACAGCCTGGATGCCGCGCTGGTTGCAGCCTGGCGAGCAACCTCCGCTCCGCACGGCCTATGTCGATGCGGTTGCTACGCTGCCGGCCTACCAGGGGCGCGGCATCGGCAGCGCTATGATGCAACGGCTGGCGGATCAGATACAGGATTACGAGCTGGGCGGCCTGGCGACGTCGCGGGTGGCGTTCTATGAGCGGCTGGGCTGGGAGCTATGGCGCGGCCCGCTCAGCGCACGGACCAGCCAGGGCAGCCAGCGCACGCCGAACGAGCAGGTGATGATCTTACGCTTGCCTAAAACTCCGCCGCATCTGGATCTCGATCTGCCCCTGAGTGTCGAGTGGCGAGCGGGCAGCGTCTGGTAGCTTATCGCACGCCGCCGACGAGTTTTGCCGCGCGAGCATTTTTGGCACAATCCGACGATTGACGGCAGGTAATCCAGCCTCTACAATGAAGTCCACGTCTGCCCTTGCACCTCATACCATCCTCACTTTTGGGCAAGCAGTGTTTTTCGTGGCTCGTCGAGAGGATGGGAGATGCAGCGATTTCGCGCTCTCTGGTTGCACCTGGGTCCACAGCAGCGCCTGCAAGCTCTTCTGCTGGTGGTCTGTCTGTCCGTTAGCGGCGCTGTAGGCTGGTCGATCGCTCGTGGAACAACGTTCACGATCACGCCTGACGGCAGCCTGGTCTGGATCGCGCCCACCGATACGCCCACGGCGCTGCCAGCCGTCTTCGATCGATCAGCGGATGGCCCAACACCATCCGCTTCGCCGCGCTCCGGTGTCGCCGCCAGGGTGCTAGACTTTTTTGGCCTTGATGCCGGCCCTTCCCAGCCTGTGCTTGAGTCCCTGCCCGAGCTGGTGGTTGGCGGTGAGACCCAGGCTTCGGGCACGCCTGCGACCACCGGATCGTCCTCCGCGACAGGTACGCCGGCCACATCGGCGCGTGTAACTGCGACAGCCAGATCCGGCCAGACTCCGACGCGCACTCCCGGCGCGCGGCCTGTGTCGCCATCGCCAGGTGCGGCGACAACGCCCGATCCCAGCCGCAGCGCGTCGCCAGTGCCGGCGCCGACTACGACGACCGCAACCTCAACCGCGTCGTCTGTGCCCCAGCAGCCCATCGATGGCAGCGATCCGCCGACAGCACGTCCGGGCGATCCGCGACGGCCTTCGCCAACCGCAACCGCCGTGCCCAGCGCGAGCACAGTTCCGCCGGGAGTGACGCGCACGCCACCGCCCGGGGCCAGCGCTCAGCCGACCGCCGGGCCGAAGCCGACACAGGCGCCAGGCCGGACCGCGACCAGCGTTCCGCGCCCGAGCGCTACCGCGCAGCCAACCCGCACCACGAGGCCGACACGCACGCCGGAGCCGACGCGTACGCCCAAACCAACCAGAGTGCCCGATCCGACGCGTACGCCCAAACCAACCAGAGTGCCTGATCCGACGCGCGCACCGGAGCCGACAGCCATACCAACAGCGGTACCGGAGCCGACAGCGGTGCCGACCACGCCGCCGGAGCCAACAGCGGTGCCGACCGCGCCGCCGGAGCCAACAGCGGTACCTGAGCCGACCAGGGAGCCCGAGCCGACCAAGGGGCCTAAGCCTACAGATTGTCCCGATGGGCAGGTTCCGCTGAAGAAATGTAAATGATGTGCATCTGCTTTGATATTCGATCACGTATGTGATCCACGAGGCTTTGACACACTTAAACGCTTCTTCTACAATACTTGAAGACTGGCGCTAGAGCTGCCCGCCTGCACCGCATTCTACTCAGGGCCGCGCCGATGGTTTTTTGGGTTGTACCCGAAGGACGAAGATGGCCCGATTGCTCCATAGCTGGCGTGAGATCGCTCCTGCTTCCCGCCTGCAAACATTGATCGCCGCTGCTTGCCTGGGCATCTGTGGTGTTGTCGGCTGGTCGATCGCCAGCGACTCAAGTGTTCGCATCACACCTAGGGGCGAGCTGGTCTGGATCAGGCCGACATCTCGGCCAACCATGCCGCCGGATGCGATCTCTAAATTGCCGCTTGAGTACCAGCAACTCGCCCCGACCGAGCCCGGCTTCTTTGAGCGCACGCTCGAATTCTTTGGCGAGGAGCCCGTCCCCACTCCTGTGCTACAGATCGATGGGCCGGTGGTGCCTGCTACTGCGGCGCCGCGTCCTTCTGCCCGCAGCACCTCGCCGACAGCATCTGCGCGACAGCCGGGCACCACGCCGACGCGGCCTCGCCCGACGTCGACATCGCGCCCGGCTGTGTCTTCCGCTGTCCCGGCGACGAGTCAGCCGACCAGCCCGCCGGCTGCGAATCCCGAGCCTGTGGTTGCCGCGCCAACCGCGCCGCCCGCCGAGCCGAGCCGCGCTCCAGCAGCGCCGCAGCCAACCGAGCGTCCGCAGCCTGGCAATAACAAGCCTGCGCCGCCCAAAGCGCAGCCGACTACTGCGCCGCCCGCGCCAACTGCTGTGCCGCCGACTGCGCGTCCGCCTGAGCCGACGGCTGCGCCTAAGCCAACCGATAAGCCTGCGCCCAAGCCGACGGATCGACCTGCGCCGACGAAAGCGCCAACCCAGCCACCTGCGCCAACCACCGCGCCGACCTCGCCGCCTCCGCCTACGGAAGCGCCGACACAGCCGCCGTTGCTGCCGCTGCCGACGCTGCCACCGCTGCTGCCAACCGCGTTGCCGCCGCTGCCGCTGCCACCGCTGCCGCTGCTGCCAACTGCTGTGCCGACGGCCGCTCCTACCGCAGCGCCGACGAAAGCGCCAACCGCTACGCCGTGTCCCCGTGACGACGACGACGATAGCCGAGTGCTCCGCGATTGTGACTGCGATGACGACGATGGCGCAGTTGACCGGGGCTGTGACGATTAGCTTGAACTGCTCTTGAGCGCTGCGCAACCACAGGTGCTGCCTGTGGTTGTTGCTTTGCTGCCGGGATAAAGGTATCCTGTGAGATATACGAGGAGCTAGATGTATATTCTTGTAACAAACGATGATGGTATCCAGAGTCCGGGGTTGCTCGCGCTGCGCCAGGCACTCGACACGATCGCCGAGACGGTCGTGGTGGCGCCTGAGCGCAACTGGAGCGCGGCCTCGTCTGCGCGCACGCTTTTCGATCCGCTGCGCGTCGATCCGGTGACGATGGCCGACGGCAAAGAAGGCTTTGTATGCAGCGGCACGCCCGGCGATTGTGTCGCGCTGGCGCTGCTCGGGGTGCTGGAGCGACGGCCGGATCTGGTAGTATCTGGGATCAATATCGGCTCGAATCTCGGCAATGATGTGAGCTACTCCGGCACGGTTGCCGCTGCCCGCGAAGGCACAACTATGGGCGTTCCCGCGATCGCGGTGTCGCTGGATGGCCGCAAAGATGCCGATTTCAAGCCGGCTGCGGCGTTCGCGGCCCGACTGGCCAAGATCGCGGTCGAGCACAAGCTGACGCCGGAAGTGGTGCTCAATGTGAATGTGCCGCGCGCCGACATTCGCGGCGTGGTCGTGACGCATCTCGGGCGGCGGATCTATCGCGATGAGCTAGTTGTCCGCCACGATCCGCGCGGCCGGCCCTACTACTGGCTGGGCGGCGGCGAGCCGGAGGGCGATCTCACTGAGGGCACCGATACCGCAGCGGTCGCCAATGGTTACATTTCGGTGACTCCTGTCCACTTCGATCTGACGAATCACCACTGGCTGGACGCGCTGCGCGGCTGGTCGTTGGACGTGTAAGCGTCAGGTTGCTATAATCGATGGGTACCGCATTGGATGAGCGCGGCTCGTCGGTGCCTTGAAGGCTCACCTTTACGCAACGTAGCGCAGACACACGATGTCCAAATTTCATACAACAATCAGTCAATGGGGTCTCGTCAGCGGCATTCGCCAGACGCACAGCGACATGATCGTCGTGAGTGCGCCGCGCTCGCCGTTCTCGCCCGACGCGCGCAAAGGCCAGCTGGTGCTGGTCGTCGAGGCCGAGGGCGATGTAGCTCGCGGACGCCAGGCCTGTGCGCTGGTCGCCCAGAAGATCCGTGAGGCATTTTATGCCGATGGCTCGATGAGCATCACGTCGTCGCTGCGCCACGCGCTCAAAGCCGCCAACGCCGCCCTGTATCAGCATAATTTTAGCGCGCCGCCGCACAAGCGCGCTCACGTCGGCGTGACCTGCGCGGTTATTCACGGCACCGATGTGTTCGTGACGCAGGTTCCGCCCTCGCAGGCGTTTATCGCGCACGCCGGGAAGCTGCGCGCGCTGCCCGTGCCGCCGTCCTGGACCAATGGCCTGGACGTGACGGCCACGCATCGCCAGGGATCGCTTGGCACCAGCCTGGGCTCGGAGCCTGAGTTCTTCCGCTCGGTGATGCAGCCCGGCGATACGCTGGTGCTTTGCTCGTCCAACGTCGTGCGGCTGCTGGGCAAGCACCAGGCCGAGCAGCTGATCTGCTACGCGGATGCCGCAACGATCGCCGAAGATTTGTATAGCCTGTGCCGCGCCGCCAATCTGCCCGAGGCGCACGCGATCGTGATCGAGGCCGTGCCGGGCGTAGCGCCTGAAGTTCACGATCAGCCCTCGCAGCCAGCCGCGCTACCCGAGCCACAGCCCGAGCATGTAGCCGGGACCGGTCGCCTGGGCGGCTGGCTCGGGCGTGGCTCTCGCGGCGCAAAATCGCGATCGAATGGCTCAGCGCCAACCTCGGGCGAGACCGCTGCTGTGCTTCAGGAGCAGGCGGTTGCCGCTGTGGCTCCCGCTCCCACGTCCAATGGACAGACGGCCGCTCCGCTTACGCTGATGGAGATGCTGCCGGTCGCCGATGTGATGCCGCTGCCGCCGAGCGCGTTTTTGGGCGAGGGCGACTACGGCGGGATGGTCAGACCACCGGCCGTGCCACGCCGCAATCGCCAGATCGATCTTTCCGACAACACCGGCATGCCCGTCGATTTCGCGGCTCTTCCACGCAAGCCAGCCGTGCCGCCGCCGACGATGGGCGATCGTATGCTGATGCCGGTCCACGCGCTTTTTGCAACGTTTATGGGCGGGCTGGCTAACGTACCCCGACGAACCGCGCGTCCGGTGGAGCCTAAGCCGGCTCAGGGATTGCGCCTCAAAGGTCTGTCCTACCGCCGACAGCGTCCGCCGCTGCCCTGGCTCAACATTATCCTGATCGTGGGCGTGGTTGCGCTGTTGATCACGGTCGGCATCTACCAGAACCGGCGCAGCGATCAGCAGACGATCGATACCGCGCTGGATAAAGTAACCAGCGCAGTTGCCGCCGCTCGCGCAGCCGACGATCCGCAGGCGGCTCAGCAGCAGCTAACGGCAGCGGAGTCCCTGCTGAACGGCGAGGTCGGCGCGCTGGTTGAGAGCGGCCGGATCACGACGACCAAGCAGGCGGTCTGGGCGCGCTACGAATCCGTCCGCACCGACTACGATCGCGCGCTGGCTGAGATCAACAAGATCGGCATCGTCGATAATTTCACCACAGTTGCCACGCTGCCCGGCGGTCAGGGCCTGATCGAGCGCGTGGTGCTGGGCACAACCGAGTCGATCAGCGATACCAATCCGCCGCTCTTCTATCTTGATCGGGCATCGGGCGTGCTGTACGAGCGCGGGCAGCAGGAGCCGGTGCTCAAGCCGGATCAGGAGATCAGCGCGTTTGTCGCCGATCCGATCCGTGAGGCGCTCTGGCGCGAGGGCAACATCATCGCGTTCGATCGCGGCGATGTTTCAACGCCGATCTACCGCGTGTTTCTGCGCAGCGGCGGCGAGTGGCTCGGCAGCCAGCTCAATCAAACCGAGTGGATGGAGCCTGCCGATGGTAATCTGCCGATGGCGACCTATGGCGGCAATCTGTACGTCTGGGATAGCAAAGAAAAGCAGATCTGGAAATATACCAGCGGCATGTACGCCGATCTGCCTGCTTCCTGGATTACCAACGGCGGCGGCAAGTCGCTGGATCAGGTCGCCGACATCCAGGTCGAAGGTCTGGTCTATTTGCTCAACCGGGATGCGAGCGTGCTGGTCTTTGAGGCCGGACAGCTGATCAAAGAGTTTCCCGTGCCACAGCTAGCCGTGCCGGCGACGACGGTCTCACGGTTTGTGGTGACGCCGGATATTCTGGACGTCGACGGCGTCACAGTTCTACGCCCCGGCTCGATCTATATTCTGGACACACGGAACGAGCGCGTGCTTCAGCTCAGCAAAACCGATGGCTCGCTGATCCAGCAGATTCAGGCCCGCGCTCGCGGTCCGCTCAATCAAATCAGCGATCTGGCGGTGGATGAGCAGCGCGGCATGATCTACCTGGCCAACGGTCCCCGCGTGCTGCGAACCGTCCTGCCGGAGCCGCCACAGCCCAGCGCCGAGCCGAGCTCTACCGAGACTACTGAGACGGCAACGCCGGAGCCGTGAGCCGTGCCGGGTTTCACAACAGCTTAGGGTTCGAGGAGTAAACCTCGGACCCTCTTGTTTTTCGCGCGGAGTGTACTCGTTTTTTGCTGAGGATGGATCTATGCTGATCAAACCGCCGAGCCGAACCGATCTCCACGCCGCCTACGAAGTTGTCGGCTGCCCGGTCTGCGGCCTGCTCAAGCGCAGCGAGCGCCGCTACATCGACGCGACGCTCTACGCGCATGTGACCGATGTGCGCTGGCGGGCCGAAGTTCGCGCCGCCCGTGGCTTTTGCGCGCTGCATACCCAGCATGTGCTGGAGGTTGGTCGCTCCGCGCTGGGCGTCTCGCTGGTCGCCGGCGATATTCTCAAAACGCTGCGCGAGTCGCTTACAGCTACGGGCACCAGCGGTGGAGCGCTGGGCAGGTTGCGCGCGGCGATCGGTGGCAGCAGCGGCCTGGCGTCGGCGCTCCAGCCTCAGCAGCCTTGCCCGATCTGCACGTATCTCGCGGATCTTGGCGCCGTGTACGTGGCCGCGCTCCTCGATGATCTCGCCACCGACGAGGGCCGCACCGCGTATGAGCGCTCAGTCGGGCTGTGTCTGCCGCATCTGCTGACGGCGGCGCGGCGTGGTGGTGCAGGGTTACCGGTGCTGGTCGAGCACCAGGCGCGGGCGTGGGAGCGGCTCGAAGGCGAGCTGAGCGAGTTCGCGCGCAAAAGCGATTATCGCTTCAGCGACGAGACGATCGAGGCTGAGCGCGACGCCTGGCGGCGGGCGCTGCTGCTGCTGAGCGGGGAGTAGGCGATAGCTAGATTGACGTGCGTGGTTCTTCGGTCTGCTGAGGTTGAATAGGTAGATTCAGCTTTTCGTGTAATTCGCGTGCTTTTCGCTGGTAAAATGCGATGATCTCAGCATGGCTTTTGTCTCGGATCTCATCCGCGTGCGTGTCACGAATAGCTCGCACCATGTCAACTGTTTTGATCGCCTTCTGCTCCATAATATGTCACCTCACGAGGAGAGTAGATATAAATCGGCTTGTAGCCATGTTCTAAATTCACCGCATTGAATAAGCGTATCTTATCAAAATGAACGATATGTTTGAAATTCCAGCTAACTACAATATCAACTTCAGCTACAGTTGCTAAAGCAATATGAAGACCATCCGCGTAAAACTTGGGTGTTAGGATTCCTCGCTGTTGGTAGGCATTTGCCAGGTCTAAAGTATCTGTAATATCCAGAACGTCTGCTCCCAACTCAATTAGCTCCTTATAAACCATTTGCACTGGCAAAGGTGCAGATTGAAGTTCAGTTGCAACGATCGTTGAAACGACTGGATGAAGGGCTTTACGGAGAAAGTCAGCGATCAATCCATTTGACCACTGAGCAAACTCTGTATCAAAGCAACCACCGAGAACGGATGTATCGAGATATACACGCTGTATTTTCATCGATTACATCATACATCAAGCATACAAAGAACGCTGCAATCTCTTTGAAGCCTGTGCAGTGGTTCTCTCGGTTGACTGTGCATCTTTAAACCAAACAGGGTATGAGCAATGCCCATACCCTGCTGCCTGAGATGTTGTTTCGCCGCTAGACCGTCTCGGTCGGCCGCTCGGTCTTGAGCGCTACCGCCTCGCGCTTGGTGAAGGTCAGCTGTCCATTGACAGCGTCGACCTGGACCACGTCGCCGGCGACAAACTCGCTCTTGAGCAGCGATCGGCTCAGGGGCGTTTCAAGCATGCGCTGCACCGTACGGCGAAGCGGACGCGCGCCATAGACCGGGTTGTAGCCTTCCTTGACCAGCAGCTCCTTGGCCACCGTGGTCAGCTCCAGCGTAATCTGCTGCTCGGCCAGTCGATCCGCGACCTCCTTGGCCTGCAAGTCGACGATCTGCATCAGATCCTTCATCGTCAGCGGCTGGAAGATGATGATCTCGTCGATGCGGTTCAAGAACTCGGGCCGGAAGGTCCGCTTCAAGCCCTCGTCAACCTTGCGCCGCGCCTCGGCCAGATCGATCTGATCCCCATCGCGCTTGAAGCCGATCGTGCCGGCGCGCAGCTCCTCGGTGCCGACGTTCGAGGTCATGATGATCACCGTATTGCGGAAATCCACCGTATGACCCTGGCCGTCCGTCAGGCGACCGTCGTCCAGCACCTGCAAGAGCGTGTTGAAGACCTCGGGATGCGCCTTCTCGATCTCGTCGAACAGCACGACCTGATATGGCCGGCGCCGGATCGACTCGCTGAGCTGGCCGCCCTCGTCGTAGCCGACGTATCCTGGAGGGGCACCAAGCAGCCGCGACGTGGTATGCCGCTCGCCGTACTCGCTCATGTCGATGCGCGTCATGGCATCCTCGCTGTCGAACATGAACTCTGCCAGCGCCTTAGCCAGCTCGGTCTTGCCGACACCCGTGGGGCCAAGGAAGATGAACGAGCCGATCGGACGGCGCGGATCTTTCAATCCGGCGCGGGCGCGGCGGATCGCATCGCTCAGTGCGACGATCGCCTCCTCCTGGCCGATCACGCGGTCATGCAGCCGCTCTTCCATGCTGATCAGCTTCTCGCGCTCGGTTTCCAGCATCCGATTCACGGGAATGCCGGTCCACTGGCTGACGATCGTCGCGACGTCTTCCTCGTCCACGATCTCGTCAAGGTTGCTCTGCTGCATCCAGGCCGATCGCTCCTGCTCAAACTGCTCGTTGAGCCGGGCCGCCTCGGCCTTGAGCGTCGCCGCGCGCTCGTAGTCGCGTCGCTCGACCGCCGCATCCTCGGCTGCGTGCAGCTCCGTCAGCTTAGCCTGCTTCTCCTTCAGTGCCTCGGGCATCGAGTAGATGTCGATGCGCAGCTTGGCCGCCGCCTCGTCCACCAGATCGATCGCCTTGTCGGGCAGGAAGCGCTCGGTGATGTAGCGGTGCGACAGATGCGCCGCCGACTCGATCGCGTGATCCGAGATCGCCAGGCCGTGATGCTCCTCGTAGCGCTTGCGCAGGCCGTAGAGCATCTGGATCGCCACCTCGACGTCGGGCTCCTCGACAAAGACCGGGCTGAAGCGCCGCTCAAGCGCCGCGTCCTTCTCGATATGCTTGCGGTACTCGTCAAGCGTCGACGCGCCGACGACCTGAACCTCGCCACGCGCCAGCGCCGGCTTGAGCATGTTCGACGCGTCGATCGAGCCAGCCGCCGCGCCCGCGCCGACCACCGTATGCAGCTCGTCGATGAAAAGGATCACTTTGCCCTGCGCGTTGCGAACCTCGTCCATCACCGCCTTGAGCCGCTCCTCGAACTCGCCGCGGAACTTCGAGCCCGCGACCATACCCGCCAGATCCAGCGCCAGCACGCGTCGCTCGGCCAGCGTCGGCGGCACGTCGCCCTGCACGATCTTCTGGGCCAGCCCCTCGACGATCGCGGTCTTGCCTACGCCGGTATCGCCGACGAGCACGGGGTTGTTCTTTGAGCGCCGCGACAAGATGCGCATCAGGCGCATAATCTCGACTTCGCGGCCGATCACCGGGTCGAGCGTGCCATTCTTGGCCAGCTCGGTCAGATCGGTGCTGTACTTTTCAAGGATCTCGTAGCGACCCTCAGCACCCGGATCGTCGGCGCGCTGCGAGCCGCGAATCTCCATCAACACCTGGTACAGCCGCTCGGCGCTGATGCCGAACGCCGTCAGGATACGGGCCGAGGTGCCCTCGCGCTCGTTAGCGATCGCGATCAGCAAGTGCTCGGTGCCGACATACTTGTCTTGTAGCCGCTCGGTTTCCTGCTCGGCACGCTTCAGCAGGCGCGTGGTGCGCGGCGTGAGATACGCCTGGGCTGTGTTGTAGCCAAACTGGTTGCCGTACGCCTTGGGCGCGCGCTCAAGCTCACGCTCAACCAGCCGGGCAACCTCTTGCGCATCGACGCCGGCCTTTTCCAGCGCGCGCTGCGTCAAGCCTTTGCTCTGCCGAATCATCGCCAGGAAGATATGCTCGACATCCAGCTGGGTGTGATGCATCTCCCGCATGATCTCTTGCGCTTCTTGAAACGCTTCTTGTGCTTTTTCCGTGTAATCTTCTAAACGCATGTTTGCCTCGTATCAGCGAAGCCAGCCGCCGGTTTTCCGGCGCTGACGTTGTGCTACGATTATGAGTCTTCTTTCAGCAGCTGCCGCCCAAGACGTTGCAGCTGTTCCAATTCTTGTCGCATCAGATCCATTTGCTCCCGCATATGCAGGATCACTTCTGCGCCCGCCAGGTTCACGCCGAGGTCGTCTACCAGCCGCTTGATTGAGCGAACCCGCTCGACGTCCGCGTCTGAGAAGAGCCGAATGTTGCCGTCGCTGCGCTGGGGCTGGATCAAACCCTTGCGCTCGTACATCCGTAGGCTTTGTTCGTGCAGGCCCACCATCTGGGCCACCACACGGATCGTATATTTTGGTGTTAGCTCAGTCATGTGATCTACCGTTACGTGTGCCGGATGAAACGAGAACGACTCGGTCACTAACCTGACATAATCTATTGTACGCGCATCGCCGGTGTTTAGATGTCGATCGGCTCATACTCTAATACAATGCTAACACTCGCCGTCAATCGAGCTAGGCCCGAATGCTGCGCAGCTCCTGCACCAGCTCCCGCTCGCGCGACGATAGCTCGGTCGGCAGCTGGGCCTCGCAGATGACAAACAGATCGCCGCGCTGATCGCTGCCGGGCTTGGTCATGCCCTGGCCGCGCACCCGAAAAACTTTGCCGTTCTGGGTGTTGGCCGGGATTTGCAGCGTCAGCGTCTTGCCGCTCATCAGCGCGATCTTGGCTTCGCCGCCCAGCAGCATCGTGTACAGGTCGATCGGCGCCCGGTAGCGCAGATCCAGCCCGTCGCGCTCGTAACGATCATGCGGCAGGATGTTGACCAGCAGGTAAAGATCGCCGCGTGGGCCGCCGTTGATACCGGGACCGCCCTCGCCCGAGGCGCGCACTTTGCCGCCGGTATCGATGCCGGCCGGAATCTTGACCGTCAGCGTTCGCGCTTGCTGGCCCGAAACGCCGGTACCGCCACAGGTCGAGCAAAGATTGCCGCTCTGCACGCCGGTGCCGTTACAGGTTGCGCAGGCTTGCGGAACCTCCAGCCGAATCTGGCGCTGCGTGCCGTTGTAGGCTTCTTCCAGCGTAATATCGACCGTTTGCTCGTAGTCCTGGCCTTTTTGCGCCCGGCTGCCACCGCCGCCGAAGCCGCTGGTCTGGCGACCACCCATCGTGCCGAACATCGACTCGAAGAAATCCGAGAAGCCGGTCTGACCGGGCGCTCCCTGACCGTAGCTGCCGCTAAAGCCGCCAAAGCCACCGCCGCCCTGGCCGAAGTCTACACGCACGCCGCCGGGCTGGTTGATATATTGCGACCAATCAAAGCCACCACCGCTGCCGGCCTGCTGGTAGCGATTCCAATCGCTGCCGAACTGATCGTACTTCTTGCGCTTCTCGGCATCCGACAGAACTTCGTAGGCCTCGTTGATCTCTTTGAACTTGGTCTCAGCCGCCTGATCACCCGGGTTGATGTCGGGATGATACTTGCGCGCGAGCTTGCGAAACGCCTTTTTGATCTCGTCCGCGTTCGCGCTCCGGCTGATGCCAAGCGTGTTGTAATAGTCTTTATATTCCATCCAAACCTCAATGTACGTTGTAGACGAAGGATTTTGGTGTCTGATGAGATTCTAAAGGTTGATACTATCAGTGTCAAGGATTCTGCAACGCATATGCGCAACTCTAGTGCATCGTTAACAATTTGAGCGGCGCTACTCTTCAGGTTGCCAGCGGCTGCGCGGCACGGGCGAGGTGATGTACCCCTCCTCAAGGTTGCCGAAGACCTGCGCGCGCGTCATGCCCCAGCGCCATAGATACTGCGCGATATACGCGCATATCACGCCGTCCAAAATATCCTCATAGTCTTTCAGGCGTGCCTTGATCAGCCCACCCACATCGACACTCAGCAGCTCGTCTGTTTCTACAAGCGCCGGATCGGCCTCCCTGAGCGAGTGGAGTAGAGTCTGGTAGACACGAAACTCAGACAGCCGCTCGTCGTGGCTGCGCCTGGGCCGCGCCTTGTAGCGAATAATCCGCTGGAGATCGAAGATCGAGACGATGGCGGGATGGGTGTAAACCTCGATGATCTGGCGCACCGGTGCCTGAGCTGTCACCTCGGTGCGATGCTCGAAGCCTTGCTTGAGCAGCTGCTCGGTCAGCACCTCGCCGCGCACAACGCCGTCACGCGCCAGACGATTACGATTAGCCGGGTGTGCTCCCGCGTGATAGCGCGCGAACATCTGCGTGATCTCGACTTCGGCTGGTCTGCGTCCACCCTGGTTCGGCACGCTCAGCGGAGCATCGATCGCGACGATCGCGGGCTCGTCGCCTGCCTGCTCCTGTACAAACCTGAGTACCTCGTCGTCGCTTCCCAGCAGCGCGGTGTGTGTCAGCCTTCCACTCGTGGCCTCCCCTTCGATCACTGCGCCGCCGGTTGGATTGCGTGACGACCAGGCCAGATCTAAGCCAATGAATCGCATTCTCCTTCTCACTTTCCGCCTACTTATTCGTAGTACTGAATAGATGACGCATCACTGCACCGCGTCATGTTTATAGCAAGATTCTGTCTCAAAATTACGAGTGTACCAAGTAGGAGTACTAGAAGTACTCCGGGACCTTTAGTTCATAGTCAGTGAGTATAGGCGATGATAGCTTACAAACAATGGCCGAATTGGCATTTTTTCATTACGTTGTACCAGGAAAGGTCAGACAGTGAGAGCGCGAATCCGTACATTATTTTCCCTGGCGCTCTTGGTCTCTCTCAGTGCGTTGAGCTGGCATCCCGTGCTTGCTCAGAGCAATGCGACAAGTAGACCGCAGAGCCCCCCAACGGCTGACAAAGCCGTGCTCACGACGCAGTCAACGGCGACTCGCACAGCCACACCGGCGAAAACGGCAACACCTACGCCGAAGCCGCCGACCAGCACTCCTACGCCATCATCCTCGACATGTGAGCGTGATGTCGAGACGTCCATTGTTGGACGTTTGGTAGCCAACAATCGCGGCATGATCACCAACGAGTCGTCTCGGTGTGCTTACGATGTCGGTATGGCATCGTACCGTAAGTTCGACGAGGTGATCGACAATCAGCAGATCTTCGACTGGGCGACCGCTAAGGTGCAGCCCGGCCAGACGATTTATCTGCAAGTGCAGCTGCCTGATTGCGCAACCCAGGTCGATCTGTTCTACGGCCCGGTGCTGATGTCGCTCAACGGCCAGCGCTACGGCACACGGCTGCTTGAGGCGCGCCATCTTGGCGGCACTAACTATTGCGCCAAGACCCCGACCGCAACGCCAACCAAGACGGCGACCGCTAAGCCGACCAACACCACAGTGCCGCCGACGAAGACGGCTACTGCAACGCCGGTACCGCCGACCAAAACATCAGTGCCGCCAACGGCCACGCCGCCAGGCGATAACTGTACATACACGATCGGCTACTGGAAGACGCATCCCGAGGATTGGCCGGTGCAGTCGCTGACGCTGGGTGGTGTGACATACACCAAGGCACAGCTGCTGAATATCCTCAACACGCCGCCGCGTGGCGATGCGACCTATATTGTTGCGCATCAGCTGATTGCGGTGAAGTTGAACATTGCGAGCGGCGCTGATCCATCGGCAATTGCGGCGACGGTCACTG